>JBJEIW010000092.1:0-14007 GCA_051877435.1 Candidatus Ornithomonoglobus sp. | reverse complement strand
ATAAATTATTGTTTATGCGGCTAACTCTTGCCCCCCTTTTTTAGAATTGCCGTAGGCAATTATCAAAAAGGGGGGAAGGAGAAAATCGCTGTGCGATTTTCGGGAGGGGGGTTCAGTTGTCGCAAATTTGCATATTTACCGTGATTTACGGCATTTAAACCCCCTTTCCGTCGCTGCGCTCCTCCCTTCCCCCTTTTTGATAACCGCTGACGCGGTTCTAAAAAAGGGGGACAAGAATGGAATGTAAACAATAATTTGATTTTGATACAGCCCCTGGTATGTCATTGTCTATCTCGATTATCTTTTCTCTATTATCACAGCCGCGCCCTGCGCTTCGCAGCCCACTCCGTCAAGCTCTGCAAATTCCTGAACCGGCGCGTAGGCGGTGTCGTTTATAAGTCTGATATTGCTTATAACAAGCTCCGAATTATCATCTGAAACAATAACGCTGCCGTCCTCCGCGTTCCATTCCACGGTAAATCCCATAAGCTCCGAAACGGCTCTTACGGGCATATACGGTGAATTGTCAATAAGCAGTCCCGGTGTTTCAAAGGCTGTATACTTCCCGTTGTACTTTAACGCCACCGTATCGTAAAACTCCGGCAGCTCCCTCGCCTCCTCGCCGTTGGCAATTACCGTGTTATCCTTAATTTCAAAGGTCTTTACCTTATTGTTGAACATGACATACTTCCAGTTAAGCGCGTCCTTTGAAAGGTAAAGCGTCCTGCCATCGGCACAGTAGTACCACTCACCATAAGAATCGACATATTCGGGTCTGAAGCCCTTATACTCCACCTCGTCAAAGCTGATACCGTCCGCTGACAGATAGATTTTTCCGTCCTGAGTCAGCGCGGAAAACAGGCCGTAATTCCAGCAGGGCAGATCAAGCTGCGTCATATCCCACCATTGGAACTCTGTTGTTGAGCGGAACACGGAATTTGCCATTTTTACATAGTATACTCCGTTAGCGCAGGCAAAGCCCTGAGGATATGAGCCGAAGGTCTGCTTCCGCACAAGATTAAAATTCTCGTCAAGCAGATACATATCGCGGTAGGTATACTTTATATTCTCATACCATCCCGCGTCATATAAGGAGGGTCTGAGCGCATAGCCGCTTCCCGTCCATTTAAGCTCGTATTCGTTGAGGTTCCCGGCAATGCCGCTCATAACGGACTGCGGCAGCTGTACCGTTCTCCATTCCTCGCGGTCATCACTCAGACTGAGCGCGCCGCCGTTCCAACGGTAATATTCCCTGCCGTCAAAGTATCTGTCCTTTTCTATTCCGCCCCGCTCCGTTTCATATGTCTCTATCAGTGACGGATAGTCCGCAAGATATAAAGCGTTCTGCATTCCGCCGGGATAGTTCGGAGTAAGAATAACGCATATCGTATATTTCGAGACAGCCTGCGCCGGTATAGGCAGACAGGTCATATCGTCGGATAGGCGTATGGCGCTTGTTCCCTTGCTCAGCACATAATCGTTTATTACGTTCCCCTCGCTGTCTTTAACATATACAAGATTGTTTGACGCTGTCGCAAGCTTATATACAAGATAGCGCTTTTTGTTTCCGGTGTTCGTTATCTCAACATTGTAGTTATATATAACGCCGTAGTTTGCCAGATTGCAGGCATATTCTCGCGTATCTGTGTCATTCATTTCACGGTTCGGAATATATTTGTTCTTACTTACGCCATATGCCTTATCATATACCGACGTGTCAACATGGTTTACGTCAAAATGATAATAATCATCTCTTTCGTCCTCCGGTACGGACTTGCCGTAAAAATACCTCTTATTTGGGTCATAGTAATTAAACGCAAGCATATCCGATTCCGCGCACAAATCGTATGACCACTCATCCGCCCTCGGATTAAGATGCGTGTACCAATCTGTGATTGTATTGCCCTCCGGCATATAATGATTATAAACCGTAACAGGGAGCTTTCCCGCAGTGTCGGAATCGCTTATCGTGTATGACAAATCGGCGTTTACCTCGTTTAATCCATCCGATATACCCTTATATTGCATATCGCGGATATATGAACCGAAAGCCGCGTCAGGGTTGAAATTACCTCTGTCCCCTGTTGTTCCGGTCGCGCGGAGAGCCACCACATTTACATCACATATTCCGCTGTCAATCGTGAAATCAGTCATTATATTTACCGAGCGCGAAAGCGGTATCTCACGGTAATTGTCAATGTACTGTGAAAGCCATACGGTTTCCCCCGCATTTATCACAATAGTTATCGGCTCAAAAGCTCCCGGCTCATACACATTTCCGGAATTTATCTGCTTTACCGGCATACCAAGATACGATGCCCAGCAGTTAAAGCAGCCCCATTCATCCTCCACGGCATACTGTGATCCGTTCAGAAAAATATTATGGTGCTCCGGCACCTCAAAGCCGAGCCTTTCTATCGTTATCTGCGTATCCTCTGCAGCTTTGAACTGAACGTCAACCTCAATATCAAAGCCGCCTCTGCCTGTCGCCTTATCATTATTATCAAGATTTGTCTGATTAAGAAAGGAAATAAAAGCGGCATATTTATCAGGTGTCAGTCCCTCGTTGTTCATGAGATACTTTGAATTTTCTACACTTCTATCTGCCAGATCCGTGCTTCTTATCCTCTCATGGTTATTACAGTAAATATATTTCCCGCACTTATTCTGTGTAAAAATCAGCTCCGCAGGCTCTGCCGCAAGCGCATTTGCTCCGGTTAATAACAGGGCAGTCGCAAAAGCCGAAAAAGCAGCAATTCTGTAATTCATATTTACCTCCGCAATAATTAAAATTTAACAAATTCTATGACGGCAAGCAAAAGAAGATGCGCCGGATAGAACACATAAAAGCCCAGCCTCGGAGCATTGCCCTTCTGCCCGTTATACATACAAAGTACGGGTATTGCCAATAGACCGCCAAGCTGCACAAACGCCATTATTATTGTATTGACGTAAACCACACCCGACTCCGCAAAGGTTACAAATATCGGATATACATATGTCAGAAATCTCAGTATAACAATTTCCGCCGCAGCCGTCATCTGCGCGTATCCGTTGCCTCTTAGCATTCCGAAGGAGACAACCCACAGCAGACAGAAATATCTCCAGTCACTGCACCTCGTTATGTACAGCGCTGCGGCGCAGGCAAGCGCCTTTACAAAAGGCTTTACCCACTCCGATTTCAGTATTGCAAGCAGACAAAGCCCGACAAACAAGGTAAAAATAACATTTCTGTCCATAGCGCAGCCCGAAACAAAATGATACAGCGAATCTGGAAGTCCTCTTGCGCCTATCGTATACAAATAAAACGGGATTTGGGAAACAGACGCAAACACACCCATTCTTATTATATATTTATATACATTACTTGTCTTATAATACCCCTCGGCAACGAAATATGACATTATCACAATTGTCATTCTTCCGAACAGATGGCATATATAATATATCGCATTGTTATTTATAAAAACGGCCGCATGATCCAGTACCATTGCAATAATCGCAATGTACTGGATTGCAGCCTTGTTAAGATCTGTTTTCATCATCTGCTCTTTATATAGTCATCAACACCCTCAGCAATCGCTTTTCCTATCCGGTCACTCTCACTTTGGAGGATTGAAAGATCAGAGGAGCTGTCAAAGAAACCTATTTCCATATATCCCGCAGGTACAGGGCACTTATTGAACAATATAAGATAACCCTCTCCGCCTATGGAGCCTCCGCCGCAGGTACCCATTGAGGTCTCAGATGTAATTCTTGAATTTATAAGGCTTCCAAGCCTGTTGCACTGTTCGGCATAATCCGATTGTATCCACTTCTGCGTATAGCCACCGGATGCTTCTATGTACGCGCTTCCTCTGCCGCCGCCCGCATTTGAATGTATACAGATATAGCATGCCGCATCCGGCATTGCGCTGAGATCATTATTCGGATAGCAATATGAAACACGCTTTGAGAACGATGGGTTTTCACTTGATGTGCTGCTGTTGGCATCCCTTGTCATTCTCACTGTATATCCCATCTGCTCAAGATATTTTTTTGCCGCCTGCGCGTTATGCAGATTTATATCCGGCTCTGTCGATCTGTCTCCGTTGCCTATCGGATACCAGCACTCCTTATCTCCGTGGCAGCCTGAGCCCTCGCATTCCTGATTTGCCGTGCCGTTCTTCCAGTGGCGCCATTCGCCCCATGAGCCGTTGCGCTGAGTATAGCCTTCGGCAATTTTCTCTTCAGACGACATAAGTCCCGAGGACTTTCCGTGACCTGGATCAAGAACGATTACCGTTCCTCCTGTCGCTGTTGTATTGTTCTGCGCCGCCCCTCCATTCATAGAAAGCTCCGCAGTATTTCCTTCATCTGCTGCAGGGGCATCTGTTGCCGGAGCTTCAGTTTCATCGCTGTAATCTCCGAACATATAGCGAATTTCCTTACCGTCCATTGTTTCCCGTATATTCTTTGTACCAAACTGCTCAAGGATTAACGACGGAACAAGCTTATATTCAACGCGGTCTCCCACACCGTTTGTTCCTTCAACAACATAACATTCAAAGCTTCTGTCATTCGCCGTCAGCTCAATATCTGCCTTATTTGCAGTTTTTCCGGTAAGCTCCCATGCAAAATCTGTTGAAATTCCGTTATGCGCTTCCGAATTGTCCTCCATTCTGATCTTTGAGTTGTCAGGAGATGCCACAAAGTCAAAGGAAAACAGCTTAAGGTCCTCATCAACAAAGTAGATTTCGCTGCTGTCACCGATTGTGTAGCCCGGAATGTAATCCCCGTTAATACTTATTTTTTCATCATACAACTGAACTTTTCCGGATTTCATATCTGACGCTATGCTGCCGTTTTCGCTTTTTCCGTTTCCGGCACATCTTGATATTCCAAACACCGCTGCACCTAAAACAACAATACCGGCAGCAACGCATCCTGCAAGCTTTAGTATCTTCCGCCGCTTTGCGCTCTGCTGAGCTTCCTTTTCCTTTATTGCCCGCATTCTGTCATTGTTCTTTCTGCGCTGATATGCCTCGTCCGCGCGCAAATCATCATTCATTCTTTCAAACCAATCGTTTTTTTCTTCTTTATTCATTTATTACTTCCTCCTCTTTTTCCGTATCCTCCGCACTCTGTACATTATCCTCTGTTAAGGCATCGGATGCAGCGTCCTCTGCATCGGTAGTGATATAAGTTCCATCGTACATTCTGACTTCATTTATACTGATTTCCCTTTGCTTTTCAATCTCTTCATCTGTTCCGAATGCATAGTATGTCGTATTCGTTGAATCAGACCGCATAACATCACCCATTGCAGCGATTGCCTCAGAGGGGATGAACACTGCCGTTTCTGTTGTATAGCATGTATATTGATTTTCCGCTGTATTGAGCAGCTTATCCGAAGGATATGCAATAGTTTCTTCCGGAATTACCGCAAAATCCTCGGAGCTGAGAGCGTGTACTCCTTCAGGACAGGACAATGTATACTGATTTTCCGAGAGCTCGCAGGTAAAACCAAACAAACCCAGATCAATGTCTGTAAAAAATGTTCCCGGACAGCCTTCGATTGTATATATCGGAGCAGTCTCGTTGTTTATCTTTGCAATGTCTGCGGAAATAGAAACAATCCATGTCTGCTCATGCGCCTCCGTTCCGGCAGTATCACGGTAAACAACATCGTTATTTTTATAGATATATACTGCCTCTCCAATAATAATCAGTGCCAATACCGCAATGACACCTATTTTAATATGCTGCTTAGTCATCGGTACTCTCCTTCTTATTGAACATCTCAAGTATTCCCGCGTATATGTCAGCGGAATTAGCCTTAAAGCTTTCGGCTATCCTTTCCGCTTCACGGCGGTCACCCGCATACAGAGTAAGCGACAGCATAATCATCCTGTCATCATTATACAGCCTGCATTCGGCATTGAATTCTTTTTCATTAATAGGCATAATTGATGCCTGAACCGCTTCCCTGCGTCTCTTATCCAGATAAAACTCTTTCAGAGATTTATCAATAGGCTCACGCACTATCAAAGGAATATGCTTGTAGAAAAAATCTATTACATACTTTCCCTTCTGCGTAACATCATATATTGAAAGAATATCGCTTATTCGGGTAACGGAAACATGCCCTGTCTGAATGAGATTATCCAGACCAAGCTGCAAATCGGTAAAGCTGATTTCACAGTTTTCCTGTATCACGCTCAGCAGTGTGGCATAGGGCAGCGGCTCGTCCGAATGATTAAGCGCGTATAAGATAATAAACTGGATCATCAGCTCATCTTCAATTTCCTTATCATAAAGCATCCTGCTCAAAGAGTATTCCTCCTTCAATAAGGGGCATCGCCCCGTCATTCAACGAACGACAGGGGTGTTAGCCCGCATTCGGTGGGAGATTGTACTCCCATCGAATGTAAAATTTTACCCGCCGCCTATAGAGGCGAGGGGAATTTTCTGTCGTGCAGTTATAAAAAAGATAAAATTGTCTACTTAGTAAGTATACTTCAATATTATAACATACTTTTATGAAAATTGGTATAGCTTTCAGAAAAAATTTTATAAAAATTTACTATATGCTTTTTTTTAATAGTGTGGTACAATAGTCACATCGAAAGGAGAGCTTATGGAGAATTTTGATTTTAAGAAAAGCTGCTTTTTTACAGGTCACAGAATTATTGCAAATGAAGAAAAACCTGACCTTATATATATTACTGAAAAGCTCTGTGTCAATCTTATTGAGAATCGCGGCGTAAGGCACTTCATCAGCGGCGCAGCCATTGGCTATGATACGCTTGCCTCAAATGTTGTACTCGGTTTAAAAAAACATTATCCTGATATTATGCTGCATCTTTATCTCCCGTGCCGTGACCAGTCACAACGCTGGAAACCGGCGTATAAGGAAGAATGGGATAAGCTTATAATTCGGGCTGATGAAAAGAAATATATCCATGACGGAAATTACATTGACGGCTGTATGCAGCTTCGGAACACTGCAATGGTAAATGACGCATATTACGGCATAGCCTTCTGTAAGCGGAGCACCGGAGGAACTTATGCTACAATAAGAAAAGCCCTCAAAAAGAAACGTTTTCTCTGTATCCTGCCATCTTGTGAGTACTTCGGTGTTCTGTCCGAATAGAAAAAGTACCGCTTTTGCGAAAAAACGGTACTTTTTCTATGCTTTATTTTATCAAACAGGATAAACCTTGTTCTCTCTGTCAACCAAGGTATTGTCAACCTTGTCGAGCTGAGCTTCTCTGTACTTAAAGAACTTAACTGCAACCTGATCGAACAATGCGTATGAAAGAACATCCTCCGGCTGTCTGATATACTCAGCGCATGCCTTCTTCATGTTCTCAAGCTCCGGCTTAAGGAGATCGGCAGGACGGCAGGTAATTCTTTCCTCATCGCCGATAATCTTCTTAACAAGCTCCGGCGCAATTTCGCCCGGACACTTACCGTATTCGCCGCGGACAATACCCTTTGTTTCCTTTGAAACCATCTTGTATCTCTCTCCCATGAGAACGTTAAGCACAGCCTGTGTACCAACGATCTGTGATGACGGAGTTACAAGCGGAGGATAACCGAGATCCGCTCTTACGCGCGGTACTTCCTCAAGAACTGCATCATATGCGTCCTCGCGTCCCTGAGCCTTAAGCTGTGATACGAGGTTTGAGAGCATACCGCCCGGTACCTGATACTTCAGCGTGTTAACGTCAACACCCATTACCTTAGTATTCATAAGACCGCTTGAAATGTACTTTTCACGGAGCGGCTTGAAGTAGTTGCATATATCGATAAGCTCATCAAGATCAATACCTGTGTCATACGGCGTACCCTGCAGGGCTGCAACCATAGGCTCGGTCGGCGGCTGTGATGTACCCATAGCAAGCGGTGACATAGCGCAGTCAATTACGTCTACGCCCGCCTCGATTGCCTTTAAGTATACCATTGAAGCCTCGCCTGAGGTATAGTGTGTATGAAGCTGAATCGGAATCTTGACAGCGGCCTTCATCTTTGATACAAGATCGTATGTTACATACGGCTTGAGAAGTCCTGCCATGTCCTTGATACATATTGAATCCGCGCCCATGCTCTCGAGCTGCTTAGCAAGCTCGACGAACTTTTCGTTTGTGTGGAATTCCGAGGTTGTGTAACAGACTGTAGCCTGAACATGACCGCGGCCTTCCTTTGCGCAGTATTCCTTTGTTGCATTGATAGCGCATTCGAGATTGCGGACATCGTTCAATGCGTCGAAAATTCTTAAAATATCAATACCGTTTGCGATTGATGCCTGTACGAAATACTGTACAATATCATCAGCATAGTGACGATAGCCCAATATATTCTGACCTCTGAAAAGCATCTGTAACGGAGTTTTCTTAGCCTTGTCCTTGATCTTACGGAGTCTCTCCCACGGATCCTCATTCAGGAAACGGAGACATGAGTCGAATGTAGCGCCGCCCCATGCTTCGAGTGAATGATAGCCTACATCGTCAAGCTTCTCGATGATCGGCAGCATTTCCGCCGTTGTCATACGGGTAGCGATAAGGCTCTGATGAGCGTCACGGAGGACTGTCTCGGTAATACCTACCGGCTTAGGCTGTACTGTATTTTTTGCCATTTTATTTCACTCCTTATTTTACTGTTAATTAAAGTCCGTTGAACATTGAAAGGAATACACCGGCAGCAACCGCTGAACCGATAACTCCCGCAACGTTCGGGCCCATAGCGTGCATGAGCAGGAAGTTTGACGGATTTTCCTTCTGTCCGACTGTCTGTGATACACGGGCTGCCATCGGAACGGCGCTTACGCCGGCTGAGCCGATGAGCGGATTAACCTTGCCCTTTGTAAAGACATACATAATGTTGCCGAGCACAAGCCCGCCGCAGGTTGAGAAGATGAACGCAACGAGACCGAGAACAACGATACCGAGGGTTGACGGAGTAAGGAAGCTTGAGGCTGTAGCCGTAGCTCCTACCGTAACTCCGAGGAATATTGTTACGATGTTCATAAGCTCGTTCTGAGCAGTCTTTGCAAGTCTGTCGCACACTCCCGATTCCTTAAAGAGGTTGCCGAGCATAAGACAGCCTACGAGCGATACCGCATCGGGGATGATAAACGCTACAACGAGGGTAACAACTACCGGGAATATGATCTTCTCTGTTTTTGACACGGGTCTCAACTGATCCATTACAACGCATCTTGCCTTCTTTGTTGTAAGAAGCTTCATGAACGGCGGCTGTATGATAGGGATAAGAGCCATGTATGAATATGCCGCTACCGCGATAGCCGGAAGAAGCTGCGGTGCAAGCGACTTTGTAACGTAGATTGCCGTAGGACCGTCCGCGCCGCCTATAATACCGATCGAAGCAGCCTCCTTAACGCCCCACGCGATGCTCGGAACAAGAGCGCTTATTACCAATGCGCCGATAAATGTAAAGAATACGCCGAACTGCGCCGCAGCGCCGAGGAGAATACTCTTCGGGTTTGCGATGAGCGGTCCGAAGTCGGTCATACATCCGATACCGATAAAGATAAGCGGCGGATATATACCGAGCTTAACACCGAGATAGAGAAGGTCTAAAAGACCGCCCTCGCGTACTATCATTCCGACGTCGAGGGAATGTCCGTCAATCATATACCTTGTGTCGGTGAACCATTCCGTGTGCATCATAATCGCGCTTGAATCGCGGAGCACGGGAAGGTTTGTAAGCATCATTCCGAATGCGATAGGCAAAAGGAGCAGCGGCTCATATTTCTTTACGATTGCAAGATACAAGAGTACACAGGCAACGGCGAGCATTATAAGGGTTTTAACAGCATCAAGACCGCCGTCCTGGAAAAGAGCGGCAGCGCCTGTATTGCTTAAAAAGCTAGCAAAACTTTCTAACACTTTTTGTCACCACTTTCTATAAAATTCCGTTTATTGTATGTATCAGTTTACAGAAACCAATACATCGCCTGTGTTTACGCTGTCGCCTGCTGACGCGTTTACGCTTGCAACTACGCCGTCAACGCCTGCGAAGATTTCGTTCTCCATCTTCATAGCCTCAAGAACGGCTACCAATGTACCCGACTCAACCTTATCGCCTACATTAACCTTGATTGATACTACCGTACCCGGCATAGGAGCGGTAACCTTCTTGGCGCCCATTGAGCCTGTTGCCTTAGGAGCAGCCTTAGGAGCGGCAGCGGGTGCAGCCTTCGGTGCGGCAGCCGGAGCAGCCGCGGGTGCAGCTGTAGGTACGCCGCCTACTTCTTCAACGTCAACCTCATAGGTTTTTCCGTTAACTGTGATATTAAACTTTCTCATAGTTTATGTCTTCCTTTCTGATTATAATCTGTTTCCGATAGTCTCTCTCAAACCCGCGCGGTTCCATGCCGGACGGTTATCGGATACGCGTCTGTATGACTTTATCTGCAAATTATATGTTGATGTGTTGAGGCTTGCGGCAACTGCTGCCGTGAGGATTGCGATAAGCTCCTCCTCGTCCTCTGTTTCTTCTGCGGCCGTTTCTTCAATAACAGGCTCTGCGGCGGGTGCCGGAGTCGGAGCCTCTGTTTTCTTAGGCTTTCTGTTAAAGATCAGACCGAAAATATACAGCACGCACATAAGTATTAAAAGTACACCGAATACGATGCTGAGTCCTATAACAACGGTCTCGCCGCCCATTGAAAATGCCTGAGACAGCGTTACGCCCTGTCCTGAAAGCAATTCCGGTTCTATATTCATAGCTTATATCTCCTTTCTCTGTAATTAAACAGGGAGATTGCCGTGCTTCTTTGCCGGTCTTGAATCACGCTTTGACTGAAGCATCTCAAGCGCCGCGATGATTCTCGGTCTTGTGGAATCCGGCTCGATTACATCGTCAACAAAGCCGCGCGCGGCAGCAACAAACGGTGTAGCGAACTTATTCTTGTATTCCTGAACCTTGTCTGCTCTTGCAGCTATCGGATCGTCGCTCTGGGCAATATCATTCTTGAAAATGATGTTTGCAGCGCCCTCAGCGCCCATAACAGCAATTTCGGCTGTAGGCCATGCCATAACCACGTCAGTGTCAAGATGCTTTGAGCTCATTGCTATGTATGCGCCGCCGTAAGCCTTTCTTGTGATGACATTGATCTTCGGAACGGTAGCCTCGCTGTAGGCGTAAAGCAGCTTTGCGCCGTGACGGATTATGCCGCCGTGCTCCTGGTCTACACCAGGGAAATAGCCCGGTGTATCGGTAAGGGTTATGATAGGAATATTGAAGCTGTCGCAGGTTCTTATAAAGCGCGCTGCCTTATCCGATGCGTCAATATCGAGTGAGCCCGCCTTTACCTTAGGCTGGTTTGCAACGATACCCACGCTGCAGCCGTTCATTCTCGCGTAGCCTATAACAATATTCTTCGCAAAATCCTTCTGAACCTCTAAGAATTCGCCGTTATCAACGATTTCTGAAATAACCTCTTTAACATCATAAGCCTGATTCGGATTGTCCGGCACGATTGTTGTAAGCTTTTCCGAAAGACGGTTGATCTCGTCTGTCGGCTCGGCATAAGGTGCCTCCTCAAGATTGTTTGACGGAAGATAGCCCAGAAGCTGCTTGATAGCTTCGATGCAAGCCTCGTCAGATTCGGATGTGAAGTGGCATACGCCTGACTGCGCAGCGTGAACCTTGCTGCCTCCCAAATCCTCTGCTGATACCTCCTCGCCCGTTACGGACTGAATTACCTGCGGGCCTGTTATGAACATCTTTGAGGTCTTGTCCACCATAAAGATGAAGTCGGTAATGGCCGGTGAATAAACCGCGCCGCCCGCGCACGGTCCCATAATAACGCTGATCTGCGGAATAACGCCGCTGTTTACGGTGTTGCGGAAGAAGATTTCGCCGAAGCCTGAAAGGGCGTCGATACCCTCCTGGATTCTTGCGCCGCCCGAATCGTTCATACCGATGATCGGAGCGCCCATCTTTGCCGCCATATCCATTACCTTGCAAATCTTCTTTGCGTGCATTTCACCGAGTGAGCCGCCTATCACAGTGAAGTCCTGCGAATAAACGTATACAAGACGTCCGTCCACAGTACCGTAGCCTGTAATAACTCCCTCTCCCGGAGCCTCAACCGCATCCATACCGAATTCGGTACATCTGTGGCTGACAAAAGCATCGATCTCAACAAAGCTTCCTTCATCGAGAAGCAGATTAATGCGCTCTCTTGCTGTCAGCTTATTGGAATCATGCTGTTTCTTGATTTTTGCTTCGCCGCCGCCCTGTTCAATTTTGTTTCTGCGGAATTGAAGCTCAGTCAGTTTATCAACTGTTCCCATGTTTTAACCTCCGTTTTCTAAGTCTAAGAGATAAATTTTTCAATTATACCTTATTTTATATTATAACATTTTTCCGCGCTTTTTTCAACAACTTTATTTCATGTTGCTTTATAGAAAACCAACAAGAATTATCTTGATTTTTGTTTAAATTATACAATTGACAACCCGTTACAATCCATAAAAAGGTATACATTTTCTTGACGCAGGCTGTAAAATATGATATAATATTTGTTGACACAAATTATTGTTTAGCAGCAAGCCAACCCCCTTTCCGTCGCTTCGCTCCTCCCTTCCCCCTTTTTGATACCGCCTTTGGCGGTCTAAAAAAGGGGGACAAGAGATTTGGGACGCCGCGCTCCTTGCCCCCCTTTTTTAGAATTGCCGCAGGCAATTATCAAAAAGGGGGGAGGGAGAAAATCGCAAAGCGATTTTCGGAAGGGGGGTTAGCCGCTAAATAACAATTTACCCCAAACATCGTCAGGAGATGATATAATGGAACAGAAGGAATTAAAAACCCTTTTAAATAAAGTAGCAAACGGCGAAATGACCGTTGACGAGGCGGTACTGAAATTCCGCGCGGAGCCGTTTACGGATCTGGGCTTTGCCAAGCCGGATCATCACCGCGCCGTAAGGCAGGGAGCGGCGGAGGTCATATACGGCGCGGGCAAAACGCCGGAGCAGATCATAAAAATTGCCGACACGATGCTCGAGAGCGGTCAGAAAACCGTGATCATAACACGCATGAGCGAAAAGGCGGCAGAACTCGCAAAGGAAGCTCTGCCGTTTACCTATTACGAAGCCGGGCATATCGGCATTGCCGGAGCGATGCCCGAGCCGGACACCGATACGGAAATCGTTATTGCCACCGGAGGCACAAGCGATATACCCGTTGCGGAGGAGGCGGCAATCACCGCCGAGGCTCTGGGCAACAGAGTTGTCCGCCTTTACGATGTAGGCGTTGCGGGAATACACCGTCTTTTAGCTCATTCCGAGGACATCATGCGCGCGCGTGTGATAATCGCGATCGCCGGAATGGAGGGCGCTCTGGCAAGCGTCATAGGCGGTCTTGCGGATTGCCCTGTTATCGCGGTTCCGACAAGCGTCGGCTACGGCGCTGCCTTCGGCGGTCTTGCGGCTCTGCTTTCGATGCTTAACTCATGCGCCGGCGGCGTGAGCGTTGTAAATATCGACAACGGCTTTGGAGCGGGCTATCTTGCAAGTATGATTAATCATATAGGAGACCGGAAAGCTTAACAGCCTGCATTAAGTACTGTACTTAACGCAGGCTGTTAAAACCTCTTTTACTGATTTCTTTCCCTCACATATGTAGGCACCGCTTCCGCCATAGCATCCTTTATAAGCTCATTGTTATCGCTCTCAGCTGCCATATACAGCTTATCAAGGATTTTGTCGAGCTTATCCTTGTCAATATCAATCGGTTTTCCGATAAATATTTTATGGTGGCTTGTGTTCATCAGACCTTCCTCATTCATGAGCAGTTCCTCATAAAGCTTCTCACCCGGTCTCAGTCCGCATTCTACAATTTGTATTTCCTCATCCGGCTTATATCCCGAAAGCCTTATAAGATTCTTTGCCAAATCATAAATTTTCACAGGGTGACCCATGTCAAGCACGAAAATCTCACCGCCCTTTGCATAGCTCGCCGCCTGAAGCACAAGCTGAGCCGCCTCGGGTATTG
>JBJEIW010000091.1:0-14014 GCA_051877435.1 Candidatus Ornithomonoglobus sp. | reverse complement strand
GGAGAAGCTGCAGACGGCAAGGATTTGTATTGGCCGACAGGCTGGAGCATTGAGAAATACAACAGTGATTGGAAACTAAAGGCGTATGCAGATATTGTGATAGAGAGCGCAGGAGCTCTTCCGGGCGCGCCGTATCTGAGAATATACAATGACGGTGAGCAGAATATGAGCGAATCGATAAAGGCTGAAAAGAGCTTTTCCCTGCCCGAGGGTGACGGCGGCGTTATCCGTACAAAATTCAAATACAGCACCAATCACGGAAACTACGGCGCATCGGTAAGTCTGACGGATGAAAACGGCAAGGGTATAACAATAGCCTCCGGCTGGAATGGGGAATGGATAAGCGACAGTGTTATGGTTGACTCGGAGCCGCAGACACCGTCCGGCAGCGGTCAGTGGCGCGTATATGTAAATGACCTGCTCGGCACCGGCAATTCGGGAGCGTATTCAATCGGCACAGCAAGCTCATCTGATGACGGAGCATGGAGATACTTTGACATTGTCGCAAACACCTCCTCAGGAACAGTCGTTACGGAGCTGGCGGGTAAAAGTATAAGTCTCGGAAGCGGCATATATGCGGTTGCAGCGACATACGGCACGGAAACAAATATATTAAAAGGTGTTCTGCCCTCAGGTATGAAAGCCTTCAGCCGGTTTTATCTTCAGTCACCGGGATGGTTCCAGGGAAGTGAGGTGCGTCTTGATAATGTATCGATTGAGTACACGCCTGTTGTATATATAGATAATCGCTTTACCAACAGAGCAATCATAAAGAGCGGTGGAAATGAGGTAAAGGATGCGTCGGAGCTTGGAAGTGAAATCAGCATTGAAAGCACGTTGTATAATAAGTCATTAAGTGACAAGGATGCGGCAGTGCTTGCCGTGCTTTACCGAAACGGATATATGATAAATGCGGCGGCAGGAACTGCGGAGGCTGTTCCTCATTCCGCGTCCGGCGACGAGAGCATATATAAGCAGCTTGACTTTTCACTTATAACGCCCGCGGAGGATATTTTCGCGGATATGAGCCTTTCGGTATTTACTATAGACAGCTTCGAAAAAATCGGCGCGAGATGCGGGACATTGAACATACCGGAAAAAATATCAGATGCGGAATTTACCGAAGAAACAACTGAA
The DNA here is from genome assembly GCA_051877435.1 of Candidatus Ornithomonoglobus sp. Classification (GTDB taxonomy): domain Bacteria; phylum Bacillota; class Clostridia; order UBA1381; family UBA1381; genus Ornithomonoglobus. The sequence goes on along the minus strand of JBJEIW010000091.1, from coordinate 12,877 downwards.
CCGTCCATTTACGAATCGACAAATACGTTATCATACTGCGGCACGACCGAGCCCGGAAGCGTGATTACATATGCCGTATTAAGAGAAGGCTGTGAGCTGACGGAGAGCATGAGCGCGGAGGAGTTTTGCAGTGCGCTTTACTATTTCGGCTCTGCCGTGGCAGACAGCGACGGAGAATATGCTTTTGATGTAAAATTTGCCGGTAGCGACGCAGAGTATACGCTTGTTATAAATGACTCAAAGGAGCAGAGAAGTTATCCTCTGAGTTTTAAGAATAAGCTTGCCGACAGTATTGCCGGAAGTATGAACGATATTTCGGATATAACAAAGCTGAGAGCTGAGCTGGATACCTTTTTGGAGGCAATACAGTTCAGTAACAAAGTATATAACAGCAACATAGACGAGATTAGATCAGAGGATTTATTCTATAATATTTTCTTTGATGAGATCAAGAAAAACCCTGTAAGCACAACAGATGATGTTGTGAAAAATGCGGAGATGTCGGCGTTGATATTCGCACTGGGCAGAGAAACCGAACAGAGCGGTTTTGAACGGATTTTAAGTGAAAATATAGACATGGTCGATGTAAGCCGCATCTGGTCAAATGATTTGTATTCGGACAGTATACTGACCGATGATAATGTAAAGAAGATAATATTTGAACGTTTTGCAAAAAGCGCGCTGAATAATGCAGACATGCTTTCGGATATGGAAAAATTCGTTGAAGGCTTAGGTGACTGTACGGTACTTGCCGTATGCGAAAAAACAGTCGGTTCTGCGGCGGGCAAAAGAATAATTGAGCTGTTAAATTCCTATTTTGCCGAAGGCAATTCTTCCTTTACGGCAGCATACAATTCCTACTCAGATATGAGCAGCACAAAACAGGATACGGCAGCAGCGGCAATCATGGGCAAGAGCCATGAAAGCATTGAAAAGCTCGTGAGCGCATTCTCCGGCGCGGTAAAGACAGCCGATCAGTCAAATAGTGGCAGCAGCAGCGGTGGCAGCGGCGGCAGCGGTGGAGGCGGCAGCGTCAAGCCGTCGGGAGGCAGCAGCGTGGGAGGAACGATAGTATTTAACCCTCCTGCCGAAGAAAAGCAGCCGGAGCTGATACCGCCTTCATATGAAATACCACAAAAGGGCGAAGCGGTCGAGTTTTCCGATTTAAACGAAGCGGAATGGGCGGCGGAATATGTGCAAAAGCTTTCAGAGAGAGGAATTGTTTCGGGTGACGATTACGGAAATTTCTATCCTAACAGACCTATCCTGCGCGAAGAATTTGTAAAAATGCTTGTAAAAGCTCTGGGGCTTGAAACCTTATATGTCGGTTCAAATTTCAGTGATGTTCCGCATGATGCATGGTTTTATGAATATGTCTCCGCAGCATATGCAAACGGAATCGTAAACGGTATTGACAATGAATACTTTGGCGCCGGACAGAATATAACACGCGAGGATATGTGTACCATGCTCTGCCGTGCACTCGAAAAATACGGTGTTTATATGCCGGAAAATGAGAGTGAGGGGTTTGCCGATGACGCAGAGTTGAGCAGCTATGCGCGAAGCGGTGTATACACCTTAAAGCAGCTCGGCGCGATAGACGGTTTTTCAAACGGAAAATTCGAGCCGAAAAGAAATGCAAGCCGTGCGGAAACCGCAAAAATATTGAATATCGTCCTTGAATACATGGATAAAGAGAAAAATCCGGCAGATAAGGAGGAAAGCGACAAGTGATTGTTAAAATGTGTAAAAAAAGACTGACGGCAGCTATTCTGTCACTATGCATGACCATAAGCATGATGACAGGCTATGTCTTTGCGGAAGAAATACCCATGTTGGAAATAAATGAGGATACCAAAACAGCGATACAGCTTTTGGAAGCACTTGACATTATAAAGGACGGTGATTCGTTTTCGGACGAGGAAGAAATCACGAGAGGCTATTTTGCCGCGCTTGTAAGCCGCGCACTTATGATAAACGGCGGCGGAGCAGATACGCGTACGATGTTCAGAGACGTTACGGCGGATTATGAATGGGCGAATGAAATCGCCGGAATGTATCAATTGGGATATATAGCGGGCGGAGATGACCGAAAATTCCGCCCGGAGGATAAAATAACCCTCTGCGAGGCGGCAACGATAGCCGTAACCTGCCTCGGTTACAGACAGCAGGCAATTGCAAAGGGCGGCTGGCCGAACGGATATATTTCCGAAGCGGGAAGACTGAAGCTTCTTTCCGGAAATGCAGATAAGGAGAGCATGACTCATGCTGAAGCTGCGTTGATGATAAAAAATATGCTTGAAGCGGAGGCTGTGGTTTCGTCCGGGGTTATTTCCAACGGAGCGCCTGTCTACAAGAAGGAGAAAAATCTGCTCTCAATACTGCACAGCGTATATACTGTTGAGGGAATTGTCACAGAGAACGGACTGACAGGACTGTATTCTGCGGCAGCGGCGGAAAACTCAATAAAAGTCGGAGATATTCGCATACAGAATACGAACGGCGAGGATATGACGGATATGCTCGGTATGTATGTAAAACTGTACTGCCGTGAAAAGGACGGCGAGTATGAGTACATGGTATCGCAGTATACCTCACGAAACACAGTATATACTATGAACGGCTGGAAAGACGAGGTCAGATATGACAGAACAAACAATGCCATAAGGTATGATGACCTCAACAAGACAAAAACAATCAAAATGAGCCGTGACTTTAAATTTATTTATAACGGTAAGCTGGAGAGTGATTACCTGAAATATACAGCAGATTTATCGGAAAGCACCGTAAAGGTGATTGAGAACAACAGTGACAGCCTCTTTGATGTACTGATTATGGAAACGTACAGCACGATGGTAGCGGATACCGTAGGCGCTAATTCAACAAAAATCGCAAGCAAGTACCAGGGATATGATGCGCTCAATCCGGATGATTACTCAAGAGTGGATTTCACTGATACGCAGGGCAGCAGGCTTGCTGTGTCGGATATAAGCCGCGGTGATGTTATCAGCTGGTATGCGTCAACAGATAAGAGCTATGCAAGAATTATAAAAAGCAGCCGCAGTGTAAACGGTGAAATAACCGGCATAGCGACGAGTGATAACGAATACACAATTGACGGAAAAAGCTATAAGGCTGCTCCTACGGTAAAAAACGGCGCGGTAATCCTTGAAATCGGCAAAAAAGGAACCTTCGGTCTTGATATTTTCGGTAGGCTTGCAGAATTCTCAAAAGATATTGACAGCAGCGAGGGGTTCGGCATGCTGATAAAATATACGCAAAGCGATGATTTTTCGGGGACTGTTTATGCAAAGCTGATGAATGAGTATCACGAGCTGCGTACATACACACTTGCCGAGAAAGTGAAAATAAACGGAAAATCCTGCAAGCGAAACGAGAACGGCGGACAATACTCTGCCATTGTTGCCGAGGCGAAGAAAAACGATATTGAGGAGACAAAAGAGGATATCGTAAGGTTTAAAATTGACAGTGACGGCAATATAGATTCAATTGATTTTGCTCCGGCTGAAATTCCGCAAAGGGATGCTGTTACGGACGGCATGCTGTATATGTATAAGAAGAAGGCGACAAGACCGTACAAGGAAGATACAGGAAACATGAACGATGATTTCATAGTGGATAGAACGTCAACGGTTGTGTTCGGAATTGATACAAACTTTGCGTACGGTGATGAGGACAGATATTTTGTAACGTCTGCCGCCTCATTCGGAAATGATGAATTTATTACCGCTGAGGCATATACAACTAAGAAAGAGCCTGATATTGCAGAGGCAATAGTATATTACGGAGTGCTGTCAGGCAATGCAATGAATTTCCTTGCGATAAGCACCATACGCGAGGAAGTAAACGATGAAAATGAAATAGTCTACATAGTAAACGGATTCACACCGAACGGCGAAATCGAAGCGACGCTTGATGCTGAACTGGTTGAAAAATATTCAATCGGCGAGGGTGACATTGTGGGCGGCAACTCTAAGCTTGACGCAAAGGGTGTACTCTATGATGCGCAGCTGCTCTATGACTACTCCGAGAAAGAAATGAAAACAAACCTTGTAGGTGATGGATACTTCTTCCATGAAAGAGCGTTTATGATTTATCCTTATTCGTACAGCGGAAACGTAATAAAATGGTTCATGGCTGAAAATCGCGAACAGGCTGAGGCTCAGTTTATGAATACGGGCATAACCGAAGATGCGCTCAGAAATACCATGGTTCCCTCAGGCGCAATATATGTTGCCGACGGAACAAGAAGAGGCGGTATTTACAAAAAGGGCAATATGGCAGATATTGTGAGTTACCTTCAGGATTCGGAAAATTATTCCGATGTAATTGTTCGCAGCCGTTGGGGCAATACGCAGCTCATAGTTGTAATTAATAAATAAGGGGGATGCATGTATGCGATTTAAAAGAATTATTGCGGCGCTTACCGCCGTAATGCTTATTATTCCTCAGGGGATATCTGTTATGGCAGCCGATGCGGACCCGGAAAAAATGACAGAAATATTTTCAGAGGATTTTGAAGGCTATGAGGTCGGCGAAGCGCCAGGAAACGGCTGGAACGTTATAGCTACCGACGGCTGTACGGTAGAAGCAGGCGAAATTGAAGGACACGGCAAGGTCATGGTGCTTGACGATAAGGTAAAGGAAGGCATACACTGTAAGCTAATGCGTAATCTTCCCGCTCAGAGAGGTATAGTGACATGGCAGTTTGACTATATGGATTCAAATGAAAACAGTGTTGCCAGAATGTTTGCAAACGGCAGCGGCGTATCCGTTACGGCGCTGCAGGTGCAGCCGTGGGCAATTGACGGCACACGCGGCTTCCATAACTTTGTATATCAGTACAAGGATAAGAAGGGTGAGACGTGCGAAAGAGGCATAATGAGAATAAACGCAGCTACATGGTATCGCATGACTTACATAATAGATACAAGACGCGCGGTATGGTCGCTTTATGTCAACGGTGTGCAGATGGTTGCGGAAGAACCGTTTCTTTATAAGACTGCGGTGGTTGATGAACTTGGAATATATTCAAGCTCATGGCAGGTAGCCACATCCTATGTGGACAACTTCCGTGTGTATTCGGGAACTCCCGATCCGGAGAAGCTGGGAATACGAGTAAAAAAGCGTTCTGAGGGAATAAACTACGGCGATAAGCTGATAGCGGAGCCGGGGAACCGTGAGATAGGCGAGGATATTCTTGACTGGACGCCGTGGTTCATTCTCGGCGGTGATGCCGAAACGGCGGAGGATAGCGGAGAAACCGTTTTCAAGCTTAGCAACACGAAGATAAAAAAGACTTTTGAGCCACAGAGAAAGATGGTTAAAATGTCACTTGATTACAAGGAAAGCAGTACAGAAGGACAGTCGGAATTTCTTATAAGAAACGATATTGCGCCGATTGTGCAGCTTGTACTGAAAAAGCGTGACGGAAAATCATATTTTTCAAACATGAACGCTAACGGAACACGAACGGAGTGTGCCGAGAGTGAGATTGGGCAGTGGCATCATCTTGAATTGAATTTAGATGTTGAGAAGTGCAGATATGACGTGTTCCTTGACGGCAATAAGGTTATAAGCGGAATGGAAACGCGCGAATTTACTTCAGCCGTTAATATGTGCGCAATTTACTGTGACGGAACTGCGGACAAGTACTCATTATCAGTGAAAAATCTGGTCGTGACCGAAAAGGATGTGCCGGAGGTCAAGGGAGAAAAGCGTCATCCCGATACCTTTGAAAACAATGTGCCGAAGCTTGAGGGCAGACCGACATATGATAATTTTAAGGGTGTAATGTATCCTTTCACCAAATACAAGCAGGCTGACGGAACATATGATTTAAAGGCAATAGAGCAGGATATTGAGCTTATGCGCGATGCGGGCACACATTGGGTGCGTACCGGTATTAACGTCTACTCCAATCTTGAGGATATGGACAAGATAATCAATATGTTTTATGATAACGGTATCAACATAGTGATGAGTATAGAAAAGGTTAATCCTTCAAACGAGATAGGAACACCCGAACAGGAGGCAGAGAACGCAGAGGGCTATAAAATGCTTGCCGAGCGTTACAAGGACAGAATACGGGATTGGGAGGTCGGCAACGAGCCTAATCTCGGCGGCTTCTGGAATCAGGCTTCGGTTGAAACGGGCGGCAGCGGCGACAGAATAAAGGACTATGTAATACATCTTAAAAACGTGTATACCGCTCTTAAGGAGGTTGATCCGGAGCTTAATGTCATCATAGGCGGTGTTTCGGAGTGGGTTGCGGAATGGTTCTTTGATGAATTTGGCAAATTTGAAGGCTATAAATATGTCGACGAGCTTTGCTTCCATCCGTATGCCGATACACCGGAGGGTGTTGTAGAGCGTATCAAATCCGTTAAAAAGCATATAGCTCAGTGGCCGGAGCCGTATAATCATTTCCCGATGTGGATTACCGAGGTCGGCTTCCACACGATGCAGGTATGGACAGTTCCCTCAACCGTTCCCGATGAGGTCATAAAGGCAAATTATGTTCAGGGAACATATGAAAAGATATGGGAAGAAATGGGCGAGGATGTTCGTCCGATATGCTGGTATTCATACATGGAGGAGTCAAGCGCGCCGGGATACGGACTTGTTGCCGTAGACTATGCAAACGGTTTCAGAAATTGTACTAAGCTGCTGGCTCTTGACGCATATGCGGCGGTGGACGATGTTACACCGAGAGAGAAAAAGCCGACGGTTATACCAAAGCCCGACAATGCCGACAAACCCGACAGTGAAAAAGCTGAGGCTCAGGAAAAGCTTGAAGAGATACATATAAGCATCAACGGCGAGGAGTCGGCACAAAAGGGATACATAAGAAACAATGTTGTATTCGTTCCAATGCGCGCGGTGCTTGAGACTGCGGGCGCGGAGGTATCATGGAATGAGGCAGAGAGCGCGGCTGAGGTCAGAATGAAAAACGGAAACAGCATGATATGCCGTCCGGGCAAGGCAGAGGCAGTGCTTAACGGTGTATATGTAAAGACTGATGCCGCAGCGGAAATTTCAGACGGCTGTACAATGATACCGATAAGACTCGCGGAAAAAACTGTCGGAGAGGAGTTTGATTATTCGGAAGCATCAAAAACAGTGAATATCGTTGTAAAATAACAATAAATATATTATTTTCAGGAGGTAGAAAACTATGAAAAAACTATTGGCATCGCTGCTTGCAGCGGCACTTACGGTACAGTGCGGCGCAGTATGCAGCCTTGCGGCATGGGACGTGCATGCCGATGCAAAAGAAAATCTTTGTCAAACGGATCTTTCGGGCGAAAATGAGTTGTCAACAGGCTGGAGTATTGTAAACATTAATAATGATGCTGAAAATAATGCGTATGCGGAGATCGCAACAGAAAGCTTTTGGGATATGATGGCACCGTATCTTAAAATTCGCAATGACAATGTAACCGGCGCTGTGCATAATCAGGTACAGGCAATAAAAGAATTTACGATGCCGGAGGGGAAAACAGGTGTTGTTCGCGCAAGCTTTAAATACAGCAGCAATCACGGAAACTCAAATGCGGTTATAAGGCTGTCAGACAGCGATAACAAGGGTATTCTTATAGGCTCGGCGTATGCGGTAGGAGCGGACAGCGAACCCGTAATTATCGACGGAGAAGAACAGAATCCTCAAGGAAACGAAGCCAACCGTATATATGTTGCGGATTTGCTAGGAACGGGCGAATCGGCAAGCTATGCTTTAGCAGATGGATACATATGGGATCTCGGCGCAGACGGCTGGGGCAAAATGTGGAGAGATTTTGAGATTGTTGCAAATACCTCCGACAAAAGCATTAATACAACTATAGCAGGCAGCAGTATCACTCTCGGCGGCGGCATATATGCAGTGGCGGTTACGACTACCTTAAATGAAGCAACAACAAATATATTAAAGGGTGTTTTGCCTGCTGATATGGGCAGCTTCAGCAAATTCGCCATTGAGTCGGGTGCATGGATACAGGACGGAACAGAAACCCGAATTGATGATTTGTCCATTGATTTTGAGCCGATAACATATATAAATGACACTGAATTTGCCAACTGGAAGGGCGTTGTATGGGGCGAGATTGATCCTTCACTGACAGATGACAATGCAAATAAGCTTATTTTAAGTGATGCGGCAGATATGTCGGACTTAGGTGTGGGCTGGACAAGATTTTTTGTGGGACAGAACTATGATCAGGACAGAATTGAGAGCATGATTCGCGCCGCAAATGAAAAAGGCGTAAAGGTTCTTATGGACTACATAAAAAAGACAGGTTCAACCGAATACGGAACAGCGGAGGAAGAAGCCGCTGAGATGGAATATCTTACAGAGCTTGTTAATAAATATAAGTCGTTTACAAGCTATTGGGAGATCGGCAATGAACAGAATCTTGCGTGGCTTGACAGCGGCAGAGATAGTGCAAAGCTTGAAAATTACGCAAAGCATCTCAGAGATTGTTATAACACGATTAAGGCGGCAGATCCGAATGCGACCGTCATTTTAGGCGGACTTTCCGAATATTATGCCGAGGATTGGGTAAGCGCGTTTGCTGATATAACGGTTGACGGGCAGCCGGCATATAAATATTGCGATGAAGCAGCATTTCATCCGTATGCGGAAACACCGGACAGACAAAATGAAAGAGACGGAAGTGTTGAAAGAGTAAGAGCCTTTGTCTCGGCAATGAAAACAAGCTGGGGTACAGATATGCCTGTGTGGATTACAGAGGTAGGCTTCCACGCAACAGCAAGCTGGGATATTAATAAGGCTCCGGGCAAGGTTGCAAGCGAGGATATAAAAGCCGAATATCTGACTGAGGTTATGAATAAAATTCACGCAGAGCTTGGTGAAGTGCAAAGACCGGTAATGTGGTACATACTTCACGAGGTCGGCAATGGTGACATAGCGGGCTACGGCTTGACGAAAAAGAAGATATATGAGTACGGAGTTTCCAAAACAGAACTTGCGGCATACACAAGCATGAAGAATTTGGTGACGGTAAAAGCATCAGCAGCAGATCTTCCCATAAGTGACACCTTTGCCGAAGCGGCCGGAACAATTCCCGAAGGCTGGACCTCAAATCTCGGTGAAAACAATGATGCAAAATATGTAAGTATATCAAATGAAGCAATGCTAGACAATACCGGATACATGAGAGTACATAAAAATGACGGCGAGTCTTGGGAAGAGGTACAGGCAGACCGTGAATTTAAAATACCCGAAGGCGGCGCTTTGATTAATATCAGCTTTGACTATCTTGTAATGTGTGATTCGGCAGGATACGGCAAAAAGATTCTCCTTATGAATGATGATACAACAGGCGTAATTATCGAGCATAAATATGAGGCGGGAGCAAACAGTGTTGTTTTAACCGATAAAGACGGTTTAGGCGGTGAAAACTACCCGGCAACGGTAATCGGCGATGAAGTGCGCGAGTGGAGACATTTCAATTTTACAATAAACTGCTCAGACAGTGAGCTGGGCGGACTTCCTGCCGGTTATTACACGCTCTCATATAACAATAATGAGGCGATAACGGGAAAAATAAGAGACGGTTTGACCTCGCTCAACAAGATAAGATTTACATCAGCAGTCGGAAAAAATTCCGATACATGCATTGATAATCTGAATATTACGGTTGAGGATTTACCGGGAGTGCTTGAAATCAGCAGTGCAAGCGCGGTCGGAGGTAAAGCTGTAATTAATTTCAACAGCACAAAATCAACCGCAAAGGGCGATATTATTATTGCGGCTTATGAGGACGGCGTTTTTAGCCGTATGGCATATATGCAGCAAGGTTATCTGTTTCCGAAGGGTGCGTCAAGCATAGAAGTATCTTTGGGCGATGGTGAAGCCGGAGAAACCTACAAGGTGTTTGTATGGGATTCGATGAACAGCCTTAAGCCTGTTATGAACTGTAAAAGCTTTTAATTGCTTTAAGGGGCTGCTGTCGCCCACAGCGGCCTCTCAAATAATTCATCTGCTGAATTGAGGAGAATGGTAATGGATATAAATGAATACTTAACACCGTACAAATACGGAAAAGCCATAATATCACCAAAGGAAAACAGCTTTTGCGCGCAGGGTGTTGACTGCCCGTTTCTGTTTCGGCATAACGAGAGGTTTTATATGATGCACATCGGCTTTGACGGAACAGGCTATCAGACGGCGCTCTGCAGCTCCGACGATTTGATTCATTGGAAAGAGGAGGGCGTAATTTTAAAACGCGGATGCCATAAAGAATGGGATAAGGTCGGAATGGCAGGCGCATGGATACTCAAGGACTGTGATTTATACGGAAACAATGAGCTTATAAAGGTGGACGGAAAATACTGGATGTTCTATCATTCATATCCCGATGAGGGGTATGAGCAGGGCGCGGCAAAGGTAGGATTGGCATATACAGAGGATGAGAGTCTGCTGAACTGGCAGTTTTTGGACGAGCCTGTATTCTGCCCGAGTGAAGGACACGCGTGGGACAGCGGCGGATTATTTAAGACCTCCGTGGTAAAGGACCATGATAAATATTATATGTTCTATAATGCAAAGGACAAGGTCAGTGGTGAATGGGTGGAACAAACAGGTGTTGCCATATCATCAGATATGATGCATTGGGAAAGATATAAGGAAAATCCTATTTTACCTGTTGAGAACGGTACATGGATGGATAAGTTCGTAAGTGATCCGTGTATTACATATGACAGTAAAAAGAAATTATGGGTATTGTTTTTCTTTGCCTATGACAGCAAGCACGCGCGCGAGGGCATAGCGATAGGAAAGGATTTGCTGAATTTTGAAATATATGATAAACCGATAATTGATGCAGGCAATGAGGGCGAAATAGATTCGGTTCATGCGCATAAGCCGGGAATTATATATCACAACGGAATTCTTTATCATTTCTATTGCGCCTGTGACAGTGAATCGCGGTGCATAACGGCTGCGGCATCAAAGCCTTTTGCAGTGTAATGATGAGTATTGCGCTGCATTAAAATTATTTAACTTTGTAGGAAAATAATAATTAATATATTATTTTTCAAAAAATAAAACAATATACAGGAGGTATAACAAAATGAAAAAACTATTAACATCGCTGCTTGCGGCGGCACTCGCGGTGCAGTGCGGCGCGGTATGCAGCTTTGCGGCATCAACAGTTACAGTCGGCGAAAAGCAAAATCTTTGCAGTGAAGATTTCTCGGGTGAAAATCCGTTGTCAACATGGACTGTTGTAAACGGCAGTGAAGGATATGCGGATAATGCGGCTTCGGCAAGCATTGTAACGGATGTAAATAACTATGATCTTGTCGCACCATATCTGAAAATCAGTAATCCTACAAGTAACGCCATGGCTAATACCGTCACGGCAACAAAGAGCTTTACCGTACCGTCAACAGGTCTTGTTCGTGTGTCATTTAAGTACAGCAGTGACCATGGTGCTGCAAATGCAGATCTACGATTGACAGACGATAACGGCAACGGTATAGTTATCGGTTCGGGTGCGGAGGGAATTAATGTCCCATCAAAAATTGTAGATGGGGAGGAACAGACTTCTAAAGGAAGTGAAGATAATCGTGTATTTGCAAATACATACTCCAATGGAAGTTGGGCAACAAGCTATGCGGTAGGAGATGCATATACATTTGACTTAGGCTCAACCGGTTGGGGAAAATACTGGCGGAACATAGAGGTTGTTGCAAATACTTCAAGCGAGGGAGTCAATACAACTATAGCAGGTCAAAGCATAACTCTCGGCAGCGGTGTATATGCGGTTGCACTGACAGCAACAGCAGGCAGTGAAACAACAAATATATTAAAGGGTTATTTGCCGACAATGGGTGATTTCAGCAAATTTACTGTTATGTCAAAGGGATGGATAGCCGACGGTAAAGAAACACGTCTGGATGATTTGTCTGTTGATTTTGAGCCGGTAACGTTGGTAGACACCTCATACCTTGAACTGCCGATAAACGATACCTTTGACGGAACGGCGGGAACACTCCCGGCAGGCTGGACCTCAAATCTCAGTGAAAACAGTGACACAAGATATGTTAAAGTGTCAAATGACGCTATGTTAGAAAACACTTCACATCTGAGAATACATAAAGAAGGCGAAAATGATTGGAATGAAATACAAGCTGACCGTACATTCGAACTACCGGCAGAAGGCGGTTTGATTAATATCAATTTTGATTATTTAACCGCAAATGCGCAAAAAGGATACGGGAAAAAGATTCTTCTTATGAGTGGTACGACAGAAGCCGTAATTGTGGAGCATAAATATGTAACCGATAATAATGTTGTTTTAACAGACAAAGACGGTACAGACAGTGTGAACTGGCCGGCGACAGTACTCGGCAATGAAGAGATCGCGTGGAGAAATTTCAATTTTACAATAAACTGCTCAAATGCCGAATTGGGCGGACTGGGTGCCGGTGAATATGTGGTTTCATTGGATAACGGTGAAGCTGTAAAAGGAAAGCTCAGAGGCGGAGTAGAGACTCTTGACAAGATAAGATTTACATCAGATGTCGGCATTTCCTCCGATGTATGTGTTGATAATCTTAAAATAACAAAGGCAGGCTTTGAGAGCAACAGCACATACGATGTGGAAATGACAAAGCCGGAAACAGGCAGCACAGATGAAATAATAACTGATGAGGGTACAACCTATAATGTCGGATATACTGCAGAGGTAAAGGGTGCGTTCAGTTCTGTTATTATAGAGAAAAAATACGGTATCGTTAAGGGTCTTCCGCTTAATGTGGATTTATCCGCTAACGAAGGAACAATAATATTTGGTCTTCAGATTAACGGTCTGACAGCAGAAGATGAAAT
>JBJEIW010000090.1:0-3110 GCA_051877435.1 Candidatus Ornithomonoglobus sp. | reverse complement strand
CGCTCCTTGCCCCCCTTTTTTAGAATTGCCGCAGGCAATTATCAAAAAGGGGGGAAGGAGAAAATCGCTGTGCGATTTTCGGAAGGGGGGTTGGCAGCTAAACAATAATTTAGTTTTGATACAGCGCCTTAAATTCACCTTGTTCTTATCTCTCCGTCCACTGTGCCGAGTACACGCCCCAGACACTTAATGCCCTCATTGCCGCGGATGAGCTTGTATGCCGGATTAAGCGACAACAGCCCTTCCGGAGTATATTCCTTCATGTACACATTGCCGGCATATACAAATATGCCGATTTCACCGTATTCAACCGATTCTGTTGATTCAACATATATATGGTCGCCGCTGTGAAATTCCGGCTCCATACTGTCACCCGCAATTCTTAATATAAAGCTTGTGCCGTGGGGGGGCTCATGCTCAAGATCGGCGATGCTGACCGTCTGGCTGTCGAGAAACTCACCGGTACCCGCTGAAACCGGGAAATCGTAGTATATAGCGGAATACCAATGCTTTGCCGCATTCTGCTTTGCAATCCTCGCGCGGTTAAATTCATGGAGCAGGGTACGCCTTACATGCTCGCGTCCTCCGGTGTCAAGCTCCCTGTATTTATCTATTATTTCTTTTTCAGCTTTTGTGAGATTTTTTCCCGGTTCCTTATTCTCAATTAATTCGTCAAGCGAGAATCCAAGACAGCGTACAATTTCATTCATCATGTTCATTTTCGGATCCTTTGTACGTCCGCTGAACAGCTTCTCTATAGTTGTCTGTGGGATACCTGTTTTTTCTGCGATGCTTTTATATGTTTCACTGCTCGTGTTTTTTAACTCTTTTAATCGCTCAAGCCAATACATTTTTGTTCCCCTTTCATAAAATTAATTCGTATATATATCAAAATCTATGACTTTTGTCTGTTATTAAACCTATTATAACACCCAAGCGTGCAAAAGTCAATGATTTTTTGACACAAGAGTGAAGAAAAATATCGAAAAGTATCGAAAAATATCGGAAGCATATAAATACATTATTTTGCTTGCAATTTGATATGCAATATGGTAAAATACCGCATAAGGAGCTATGATTATGAAAGAGTTTATTATAAATGAAAATTCCGGCGGACAGAGAATAGACAAATTTATTGCAAAGCTTATGCCGAAGCTGCCTAAATCAATGATGTATAAGGGTTTCCGAAAGAACTGTGTAAAGCTGAACGGAAAGCATATAAAGGACGGTTCTGTGTTTGTCGAGGAGGGCGATGAACTGAGACTGTATTTTAAGGATGAGTTTTTTGAAAATGAGACTGAGTTCAGATATATAAAACCGAGGCTTGATATTGTTTACGAGGATGAAAATATTATTGTTGTGAACAAGGAGGTCGGAGTTGTTGTACACACGGATGAGCGCAACACAGCAAACACACTTATTGATATGATACAGAGCTATCTGTTTGAAAATAACGAATATGACCCTGGAGCAGAGCAGACCTTCAGACCCGCTCTGTGCAACCGTCTTGACAGAAATACGGGAGGACTTGTTATAGCGGCGAAGAATGCGCGGGCGCTGAGGGATATGAACGAGCGCATACGCGGACATGAGGTAAGAAAGTTCTATATGGCTGTGGTTGAGGGCTATCCTGACGCAGTGGGACATCTTGAAGGGTTCACAACACGAAAAGGGAAGGTTACTGACGTATCGGAAAATGCTTCGGACGGCTCGCACGGGGTTTCGCTTGATTACAGGGCGCTTGCGCAGAAGGACGGTCATACGCTTGTGGAAATTGAGCTGCACACAGGACGTACCCACCAGATACGCGCGCAGTTTTCATCTGCCGGCTATCCGTTGGCGGGCGATACAAAATATGGCGGTCACGGCGGAATGTATCGTCAGGCTCTTTGGAGCGTAAGGATAAAATTTGATTTTAAGAATACTGATTTTTCTCTGGGGTATCTTAACGGTAAGGAAATAGCGGTGGAAGCACCGTTTGCAAAGGAGTTTTGACATGGAATTTATATCACCGGCAATGATAAAGCGGATCGCGTCCGAATACGGCTTTCAGTTTAAAAAGGGTCTCGGACAGAATTTTCTGACCTCACAGGAGGTTCTTGAAGAGATTGCAGATGCCGCAGAGACAGAAGGGGGAGGTGTGTTAGAGATAGGCCCCGGCTTCGGCGTACTTACGAATGAGCTTGCAAAGAGGGCATCAAAGGTTGTGGCGCTTGAAATTGACGAAAGGCTTATTCCGATTCTTGACGACACATTAGCGGAATATGATAATGTAAAGATAATAAATAAGGATGTGATGAAAACAGATCTTAAAGCTTTGATATCCGAGGAATTTGGCGGGGAGAGGATAAGCATAGCGGCAAATCTCCCTTACTATATCACCACACCTATAATAACAACCGTTATAGAGGCGCGGCTGCCGCTTAACAATATTGTGGTAATGGTTCAGAAGGAGGTTGCGGACAGGCTGCGGGCAAAGCCGAAGACAAAGGATTACGGCGCAATATCTGTTCTCTGTCAATACTATACCGAGCCGGAGCTTGTGCGCATAGTTCCCGCAGGACTGTTTGTGCCGGCGCCAAAGGTTGACAGCGCGGTGCTCAGGATGCGTTTAAGAGAGAAGCCGGCTGTTGAAGTTAAAGATGAAGGAATGTTCTTTAAAACGGTAAAGGCGGCGTTTTCGTTAAGAAGAAAAACACTGCTTAACTGCCTTGCGGCTAATTTTCAAAGGAGTAAGGCTGATCTTACGGAAATCATGAATTACGTTGGGATTGATCCGAGAAGAAGAGGAGAAACGCTTTCGCTTGACGAGTTCGCAAGACTGGCGGACGCGCTGAAGGACTTTTAATAAATAAAAATATATCTTGCTTTCTGATGTTTTATGTGGTATAATTTTATAATATAAAGGAGGGGGAAGTCATGACAACAGATGAAAAACTTGATTTTTTGATAGGCGCCTTTTCATCATTTAAGGGAGAATTTGATTCTTTTAGAGCCGAGGTTAATACACGCTTTGACAGAGTGGACGAACGTCTTGACAGAGTGGAAGAGCGTCTTGACAGAGTGGACGAACGTCTTGACAGAGTGGAAGAGCGTCTTGACAGAGTGGA
>JBJEIW010000089.1:0-3129 GCA_051877435.1 Candidatus Ornithomonoglobus sp. | reverse complement strand
AACTCGCGCAGCCTCCTATTACGTTTGATATAGGCTCCGCAGCAAAAACACCCGATACTCCCAGTCCGAACAAATGCGGCAGCGCAAAAGTAAGCGGCACAACAAGAATGGCTTTTCTGAACAGTGAGAAGAATATGGCATGCTTTGCGTATCCGAGAGATGTAAATGTACTCTGCCCCGTAAACTGCAGTATCATGGCATAAAACGCAAAATAATAAATTCTCATTTCACGCAGTCCTGTTGAGATCATTGTTTCATCAGATGTGAACAGGCTCATCCAGAAGCGAGGGAACGCCATAACGCTCACCCAGAAAATCATGCTTACAATAAATCCCGTCACAAGTGTGAATATTATACTCTGCTTAACCCTTCCCGGACATTTTGCGCCGTAATTATAGCCCATAACAGGCTGCGCGCCGTAGGCTATGCCCGATACCGGAAGCGAGGCGATCTCACGTATTGAATTTACAACCGTCATTATTCCGATATACAGATCTCCGAAGCCGCTGAGCACCACATTGCATACGACCTGAACCAGACAGTTTGTGCCGTTCATGATAAAGCCCGCTATTCCAAGTCCGATTATCTCTTTTGTAAGCCTTATGTCAAGCTTCATATATCTTTTTCTTATGCGAAGAATTGTCCGCTTTCCGAAAAGGAAGCGCAGGACCCAGAGCATAGATACAAACTGCGAAATGACCGTGGCAATGGCTGCTCCCCGTATTCCGAGACCGAAGGCAAATATAAAAAGCGGGTCAAGAAGGATATTCAAGACAGCGCCGCACAGCACCGTTACCATGCCGGATCTTGCAAAGCCCTGCGAATTTATAAACCAGTTCATACCCACGCTTATCATTGCAAATACCGTGCCGAGCAGATATATATTAAGATAATCATTTGCATAGCCGTATGTATCGTCACTTGCGCCGAGAGCGTATATCACAGGCGTTTTAAACGCGTAGCATAATATCATAATGATAACGCCGGAGCCGATTATAAGCTCGAAGGTATTTGTCATGATTTTCTCCGCGCGTTCAATTTTCCCGGCGCCCCTCGCTATCGAGCATAAGGCTCCTCCGCCCTGTCCGAAAAGGGTTGTAAACGCATTTATCAGCGTTACTATCGGAAATATCAGTCCGATGCCCGTTAAGGCAAGTCCCGATGTACCGGGCAGATGACCTATATACATTCTGTCCGTTATATTATATAAAATCTGAACCAGCTGGGCAATCGTGAGCGGTATCGCCTGCGCAAGAATATGCCGCTTTACGCTGCCCTTTGAAAAATCGTTTTCCATTTTTATGCCGCCTGCTTTTTATTCCGCAAAAACATAGTGAGTGACACGCCGCAGATTATGACATATCCTATAACGCTCAGCAGGTCGGGTATCTGTCCGAACACGAAGAAGCCGAGAGCGGCGGCAAATATTATCTGTGTATAATCGAAAACGGAAATCTCTCTTGCTGGAGCATAGGAGTATGCCGCGGTTATCGTAAACTGTCCGCCCGCCGCGCTTATTCCCGCGCATATAAGTATAAGGAGCTGCTGCCATGTCATAGGATGAAAATCAAAAATAAGATAAGGCAGCGTCAGAATACATGAGAATGCGGAGAAAAAGAATACGATATATGTCTTTCTCTCCCCTTTTTCCGTAAGCTTTCGCACCATTGTGTACGCAATTCCCGCTCCCAGACCGCCGCACAGCCCGACAAGGCTTGCCGGATTGAGCAGTCCCGGTGTGGGCTTTATTATAAACAGGCTGCCTATAAACGCGGTTATTACCATAGCTCCCTGAAAAAGCGTCACCCGCTCTTTCAGAATAAGAAAAGAAAATATTACCGCAAAGAACGGCGAAAGCTTGTTGAGCATTGACGCGTCCGCAAGAACAAGATGATCTATAGCATAGAAATTGCACAGAATACCCATTGTTCCGAAAGCAGACCTTGCTATAAGCCCCGGCAGACTGCCCTTCTGCCACATAAAGCTTTCGCGGCTTTTAATGAGCGTAACCGCCGCGATCACGGCGGCAACAATATTTCTGAAAAAGCTCTTTTCAATCGAGGGCAGATCTCCCGCCAGTCTTACAAACATATTCATAAGAGCAAAGCAGAACGCGGACGCGATAATGCACAACGCTCCCTTAGCCTTATCCGATTTTATTATCTTACTCAATTTATGTCAAACCTCTTTTCATAATAGCTTCCGCAATTTTTATTCCGTCGATCGCCGCGGTCATTATTCCTCCCGCGTAGCCTGCGCCCTCGCCGCAGGGATATAGTCCCGCTATATTTGACTGCTTTGTTTCCTCATCGCGGATAATGCGCACAGGTGACGAGGAACGAGTTTCCGGCGCGGTAAGCAGCGCTCCGTCCGCGGCAAAGCCCTTTATTTTCCTATCCATTACCGGCAGCGCCTCGCGCATTGTCTCCGTTACAAAGTCCGGGAGAATATCATCAAGCTTACAGAGCCTTATTCCCGGTTTGTAGGTCGGCGTTACCTCAGGCGCGGCGCCGTTGTTTTTAAGAAAGTCGCCTACGGTCTGCGCCGGAGCCGTATAATTTCCACCGCCAAGCTCATACGCCTTTTTCTCGATTTCTCTCTGGAAACGGCAGCCCTCAAGCGCATCGTCCCCCGGCAGATCCTCCGGCGTCACGTTTACAAGAAGCGCGCTGTTTGCATTCTCACCGTCACGGGCAAAGCAGCTCATGCCGTTTGTTACCACGCCGCCCTCCTCCGATGTGGAGGCGACCACCTCGCCGCCCGGACACATACAGAAGGTGTATGCCGTTCTGCCGTTTGAGGTCTTTACCGCAAGCTTATAGTCCGCCGCCGGAAGGAAACGGAGCATATCGCCGTACTGACTGCGGCTTATAAGCTCCTGCTTATGCTCAATTCTCGCTCCGATCGCGAACACCTTGCGCTCCATTGCTGCGCCGCTGCTTTTAAGCATCTCAAACGTATCTCTCGCACTGTGTCCCGTGGCAATGACAAGGGTATCGGTTTCGATTTCATACTCGCCCTTTGCGGTGCTCACCTTAACTCCGGTAAGCCTCGCGCCATCGGTAACAATGCCGCTGAGCCTTGCGCCGAAGCGCACCTCTCCGTTATGCCTTATTATGTCCTCACGGA
>JBJEIW010000088.1:0-3149 GCA_051877435.1 Candidatus Ornithomonoglobus sp. | reverse complement strand
TGCCTACGGCAATTCTAAAAAAGGGGGGCAAGGATAATGCGCTAAACAATAATTTATCAGCCTACAACCTTATAATCCTTATCCTCAATCGCCTTAATAATAACCTCATCCGGTGTATTGGCTGTAAGCTTTACTGTAACTGTGCCTGCCGTATGGCTTGCGGTTGCCTCGGCTACCGTGTCAATCGCTTCAACCGCCTTTTTAACAGCCGCTTCACAGTGACCGCACATCATACCCTCTACCTTAAATATTTTCTCCATTGTTTTTTCCTCCTGTGTTTTGATATTTAATGTTTTTACTCTGTTTTTAAGCATCCTGTCATGCTTTGAGTCACGAATATTTTTAAGATTGAGCCTTAACGCGTTTGTTACAACGCAGAAGCTTGAAAGGCTCATTGCGGCCGCACCGAACATCGGGTTCAGCTTCCAGCCGAATATCGGAATCCATATTCCCGCGGCAAGCGGTATTCCGATCACATTATATATGAATGCCCAGAACAGGTTTTCATGAATATTTTTTAATGTTTCGCGGCTTAGCCTGATTGCCGCCGGAACATCGCTCAGTCTGCTCTTCATAAGAACGACATCCGCCGCGTCGATTGCCACATCAACACCGGCGCCGATCGCAATGCCTGTGTCAGCTGATGTGAGCGCGGGAGCGTCGTTAATACCGTCACCGACCATTATAGTTCTTCCCTGCTCTTTAAGCTCCCTAATAACTCGCTCCTTTCCGTCCGGCAGAACTCCTGCGATAACCTCATCAACGCCCGCCTGCTTGCCGATAGCTCTTGCTGTGCGCTCATTGTCGCCCGTAAGCATTACAACGCGTATGCCCATATTCTGAAGCTCTTTGACCGCCTGCGGACTTTCCGCCTTTATAACATCCGCCACGGCGATAATACCCGCGACACTGCCGTCATAGGTGAACAGAAGCGGTGTTTTGCCCTCACCGGCGAGCTTTTCGGCTTCACGTCTGATTTCTGACGATACATCAGCCTGTGACGAAATAAATTTCAGACTTCCTCCCACAACTGTTTTACCGTTTATGGTGCCTGACAAGCCGTTTCCGGCGGTGATCTTAAAGCTGTCAACTGTATATGATGAAAGCTTTTCCTCGTTTCCGCGTGCTATTATCGCACGCGCAAGAGGATGCTCGCTCTTTTCTTCAAGGGAATATGCAATCCTTAAAAGCTCTTTCTCGCTGAAATCCTTTGCCGGAACAAGGTCTGTGACCCTAGGTTCACCCTTGGTTATTGTGCCGGTCTTGTCAAGTGCCACAATCTGCGCCTTTCCGGTATTTTCAAGGGATACGGCAGTTTTAAAGAGTATTCCCTGCTTCGCGCCCACTCCGTTTCCTACCATAATCGCAACCGGAGTTGCAAGTCCGAGAGCGCACGGACAGCTTATTACCAGAACCGAGATGCCGCGCGCCAGAGCGAATCCGAAGGGCTCTCCGGCTATCAGCCATACCAATATTGAAATGACCGCTATTGTGATAACCGCCGGAACAAAAATTCCCGATACCGTGTCTGCCGCCTTTGCGATAGGCGCCTTTGTAGCCGCGGCATCGCTCACCATTTTAATTATCTGCGAAAGCGTTGTGTCCTCGCCCACTCTCGTTGCCCGGCATTTGATATATCCGGACTGATTTATTGTAGCCGCCGATACGCTGTCGCCCTCTGTCTTGTCAACAGGAATACTCTCTCCCGTGAGCGCTGCCTCGTTTACGGCGCTGGTGCCCTCGATCACAATACCGTCCACAGGGATGCTTCCGCCGGGACGAACTGTGAATATATTGCCCTTTTTCACCTGATCAATCGGAACCTCGACCTCCGCGCCGTCTCTTATAAGTGTTGCCGTTTTAGGCGACAGCCTCATAAGGCTCTTTAACGCGTTTGTTGTCTTTCCCTTTGAACGCGCTTCAAGCATCTTTCCTATTGTTATAAGGGTAAGTATCATCGCGGCGGATTCAAAATAAAATTCATCCATCCACATCATTGCCGCATCCGCTCCGCTGTGAACCTGAGCGTCCGTCATTGCAAACAGCGCGTACAGACTGTAAACAAACGCCGCGGACGCGCCCAGCGCAACAAGAGTATCCATATTCGGAGAACGGCGCACAAGGCTCTTAAAACCGCTTATAAAGAATTTGCCGTTTATTATCATAACAGCGATAGTGAGAAGCAGTTGTACAAGTCCCATTGCAACATGGTTGTCGGTAAAGAAGCTCGGCAGAGGCCAGCCCCACATCATGTGTCCCATTGAGAAATACATCAGTATTATAAGGAACACAACAGAGCTTACCAATCTGCGTATAAGAACCGGTGTTTCCTTATCCTCAAGCGCTTCCTCCTCCGCTGAGCGCGAAGCCTTTTCAGCGTCCTTCACT
This sequence comes from Candidatus Ornithomonoglobus sp., assembly GCA_051877435.1. Classification (GTDB taxonomy): domain Bacteria; phylum Bacillota; class Clostridia; order UBA1381; family UBA1381; genus Ornithomonoglobus. The sequence goes on along the minus strand of JBJEIW010000088.1, from coordinate 761 downwards.
GCGGCGCCGTAGCCGGCATCTGTTACGGCCCTTATAATATCGGCATCGGACGCTGTTCCCTCAACTCCCATTGAGTTGGTTAAAAGACTTACCGAGCACGAGGTGACACCCTCGACCTTATTAACAGCCTTTTCAACACGAGCGCTGCATGCCGCGCAGCTCATGCCCGTTACAGTATACTGTCTCATAAGCGCTTATCCCCCTGTTACTTATTTGTTATGCTGACACATGCAAAGCCCGCGTCTATAACCGCGTTCTTAATTTCCTGATCGTCAATTTTGCGGTCCATGGCTACTGTTGCGATATTCTTTCGGAGATTTACGACCGCCGTGGCTCCGTCAATTTTATTTACGCGCTTTTCAACCATGTTTTTACAGTGTACACAGTGCATTCCGTCAATACTTACAACCTTTGTTGCAATAACCGGACCGTTAAGCTTTTTCTTTTCGGGTTTTACATCTCCGCCGCCTCCGCAGCAGCCGCCTTCGCCCTTGAAGTGCTTAATGCCCGAAACGGCCGCAATCACTATTATTATTGCAATAATTGCAATTATTATTATATTTCCCATTTTAATCAATCCCTTTCTTCAACTATTTCATAAGTCTCTGAAGCGTTTTTAACAGATCGTCAATTACCTCATCCTTACCGTCGCGTATATCCTGCGCTACACAGGTTCGTATATGATTTGAAAGCAGCTCCTTGTTAAACGCATTGAGCGCGGCGGTTACCGCCGAAACCTGCGTTACAATATCCGTACAATA
>JBJEIW010000087.1:0-3156 GCA_051877435.1 Candidatus Ornithomonoglobus sp. | reverse complement strand
GGTATAGCCGGTGCGAGTTTGGGCAAAATCTCAAACTGCCACAATAAAGCTGCAATTACGGGGGTTGGAAACGGCGCGTGGGCGGCGGGTATATGCGGACAGTTTGCCTTCAATATAGAAAACTGCATAAACAGCGGTGTGGTTAAAAGTGATGGCAGAGCACAAGCCATAACGGACGGCGGGAACGTAGTTAACTGCTACTGCCTTGAGGAAACATCCGCCGGGTGTTACGGTGCGCAGACAAAAACAGCAGATCAGTTTGCCTCCGGTGAGGTTGCGTATCTTTTGGGTGAAGCATGGGGACAGAATATAGGCGTTGATAAATATCCCGTAATCGGCGGCAGTAAAGTTTATTATACGAATAATATCTACACGAACACAATGCCAGAGTATCCTTATGAAATCACCCTCTTGCGGTTTACGGACACAAACGGAAATGAAATAATTGTACCCGAACAGGGCAAGAGCTTTATTGTCGAAGCGGGTATTGCAAAGACTCAGGAACGTGACGAAAAGGATTATTTGTTTGTCACGGTTTACGACACAAACGGTGTGTTGCTCAATATTGACTATGTGAAAGCAAAATTTGCTGTTGACGGAGAATGTTCGTTCGGCTTTTATGTCCCTGCGCAGGATAAGGAAATCGGTTCAATAAAAGCGTTTGTATGGAATACGTTTAATTCAATGCAGCCTTTGGCAGAAAGCAAAATAATAGCGCCTGTCGTTTTTTGAATAAAATTCACGGCTTGCCTATCCGCATTTCAAACCGCATTTTGAGGGATTTGAATATACTATCATTATCTTGTAAGATTCTGCCTTGAAAAGCTGCATAAAACCTTGCTTGAAATCCCTCTAAAGCGTGACAAATATATGAGAAAACGGCATACCGCCAATTTCAGCGATATGCCGTTTTGAGTATCCTGTCCGACAGTCTGCCATAAATCAGTTGTTATACTGTTTTATGGCAGACTGTCGGATGCGTGCTTTAATTATTGTTCCCCGGAGTCTTCATCCCACGGCATAACATCGCCGGGCTCCCGCAGATACTCAAGGATTTCCGCAATCCCCTCGCCCGTCTTGCTGTCCACCTCGAAGATATCGCGGCAGCCCGCAAGCTCCAGCCAACGGCGCGCCTGCGGCAGGTCGGCGCGGGGGTTGTTCTTCTGCGTTATTATCCCTATCACGCGGCGGTTTGACACGACCGCGCACGCGGGCGGATAAAGCGAAAACGGCTCCGCAGCGCTTAGCAGCAGCCCGACCACGTCCGCCTCAAAGGCATACATCGCAATAGCGTTTCCAAGCTCCTTTGTCTGTATGTATTCACCGGGTGTATCTATTATAACGTCAAAGCGGTTGACATACTGCGTTTTATGATAATGTATCTTTTCGCCCTTCATCGCCTGGGTAAGGGTTGTCTTTCCCGCCTCGGAGCGTCCGACAAGTACAATTTTCTTCATAATAATATAATTCTGTATCAGGTACGCGACAGCTTGCATACCTTGAAGCCGAGTGTTTCCTCACAATAGCTGAGAACCGCCTTAAGTCCCGATTCAACATCCGAAATAAGTCCCGTTGTTATGAGCGTGCCGGAGAAGCGGTCAACAAAGCTTAGGTCAACATTCGCCGACTTTGTTGAAAGGTCAGCCGCGATAATTGCCGTCTCCGCCGGACTTACCGTCAGTATTCCGATCGCCGCTCCCGAAAAATCAAGCTCCGGGTTAAGACCAAGCTTCTGATACATAATCGGATCGGGACTTGCAATCACATGAGCAAGCGTTATTTCCTTACCGGGTACAAGCTCCTGTACAATACGGAGTCTGCCTTCCGTATCCCTGCTGTTTAACAAATCGTTAAAGTCCATATCTATGCAACCTGCCTTTCTGTTTCTGTATACATCTATATTCTATCATAAATCAGAGCAAATTTCCAGTGCTTTTTACAAATTTCTCAGAAAAATGCCCAGAAGCCGAGAAAGCCCAGAACAAAGCTGAATGTCAGAAGCTGCACGAAAAGCAGCGCAAGTGCCGTTACAACAAAATTCCTGTGCTGGGTTTTATGTCTGTATATCCACATTGCCAAAGCCGCTCCGGGGGCGCCCCCTATCCACATATGCTTAAAAAGCACTCTTTCCGGCACCCGCTCCGTATTCCGCACCGCATATTTCTTATCCGCCGCAAACAGTCTGAAGGTTTTTATATTTATATACAGTACGTATATCACAACAGCGCAGAAAATCAAAAAATTTGCTTTGTTGTTGCTGAACAGCTTAAGCATTGTCGGCGGCACCGGAATGGGTACCTGTTTAAGCCACTCATAAAACGCTGAAAACGAGCTTCGCACCGTATCAAGAATTGACAGAAAAATTTCCCGCAAAAACGTCTTGACCGCAAGTATCTGAGGACTGTTTTCAAAGCTGCTCATTCTTATTCCTCCCCCGCAAGCTTTGCCGCCTGATCGCTTGTAATAAGCGCGTCAATAATTTCATCCATATCTCCGTTAAGGAACTGCCCGAGCTTGTACAGCGTAAGACCTATGCGGTGATCGGTAACGCGGTTTTCATGAAAATTATAGGTTCTTATTCGTTCGCTTCTGTCGCCCGAACCTACCTGCGACTTTCTTGTATCGGCAATTTCCTTGTTTCTTTCCGCCTCCATAACCTCGTAAATACGCGAACGGAGGATCTTCATCGCCTTGTCCTTGTTCTGCAGCTGTGACTTTTCATCCTGACAGGAAACAACAATGCCGGTCGGGATATGGGTTATTCTCACCGCGGAGTCCGTTGTGTTTACGCACTGACCGCCCGGTCCTCCTGCGCGGAACACGTCAATTCTGAGGTCATTGCGGTTAATATCAACCTCAACCTCCTCCACCTCCGGCAGTACCGCGACCGTAACGGCGGAGGTGTGTATTCTGCCGCCCGATTCGGTTTCCGGAACACGCTGTACGCGGTGGACGCCGCTCTCGTATTTAAGCCGGGAATACGCGCCTTTTCCCTCGATCGAAAAGGAAATTTCCTTATAGCCTCCAAGCTCCGTAGGATTGGAGTTCATTATATCTATCCTCCAGTTGTGACTTTCCGCATACATTCCGTACATACGCATAAGGTCAGCAGCAAAAAGCGCCGCCTCCTCGCCGCCTGTACCGCCGCGTATTTCC
>JBJEIW010000086.1:0-49882 GCA_051877435.1 Candidatus Ornithomonoglobus sp. | reverse complement strand
AACTGCTTTAAAAGCTGATTTACATCCTGAACTCTCGTTCCGCTTCCCTTTGCAATTCTTATTTTACGGTTTGCGGCGATTATTTTCGGGTTGCGTCTTTCCTCAGGGGTCATTGACTGAATTATAGCCTCGATGTGAACAAGCCTTTTTGCGTTTTCCTCTGTATCAACCTGCTCTATCATTTTTCTGTCAACACCCGGCATCATACCGAGAATCTGCGAGAATGAGCCAAGCTTTTTGATCTGGTTGAGCTGCTCCAAGAAATCGTCAAGATCAAACTGTGATTTTCTTATCTTAGCTTCAAGCTCCCTCGCGCTCTTTTCATCAAACTCCGCCTGAGCCTTGTCAACAAGCGATAATATATCGCCCATACCCAAAATTCTTGACGCCATTCTGTCCGGATGGAAAATATCAAGGTCACCGAGCTTTTCACCGACTGACGCGAACTTAATCGGCTTTCCTGTTACCTGCTTTACGGATAACGCTGCGCCGCCGCGGGTATCACCGTCAAGCTTTGAAAGGATAACGCCTGTAATTTCAAGCTGCTCATTAAAGGTCTTTGCAACATTGACCGCATCCTGACCTGTCATTGCGTCCACAACGAGAAGTATTTCTGTAGGATCGGTTTCCGCCTTGATGTCCGCCAGCTCCTGCATAAGCTCCTCGTCTATGTGCAGACGTCCCGCCGTATCGAGAATTACAGGATCATTGCCGTGCTTTAAGGCATACGCGACTGCTTCCTTTGCGATCTGTACCGGACTTATATCTGTTCCCATCTGAAACACCGGCTGATTTATCTGCTTTCCGAGAACCTCAAGCTGCTTAACCGCCGCCGGACGGTAAACGTCGCAGGCTGCCATAAGAGGACGTCTGCCCTGCTTTGAAAGATGCAGCGCAAGCTTTGCGGTTGCTGTCGTTTTACCGGCTCCCTGCAAGCCCGCCATCATAATAACGGTAGGCGGCTTTTTTGCATATTCAAGCCTTGCCGCTTCTCCGCCTATCATTTCGGTCAGCTCATCGTTTACTATTTTAACAAGCTGCTGCGACGGCGTGAGCGATTCGAGAATTTCCGCGCCCAGCGCCTTCTCCGAAACCTTGTTTACAAATTCCTTGACGATTTTAAAGTTAACGTCAGCCTCCAGAAGTGCGAGCTTTATTTCACGCATAGCTTCTTTTATATCTTTTTCATTCAGCTTACCCTTGCCCCTGAGCTTCTTAAATACGCCCTGAAGCTTATCGCCGAGACTTTCAAAAGCCATTTTCTGCACTTCCTTTCACAAGCATTTCAAATTACAGCCGATATTTTATCAATAAGACCTATCAGTTTTCCGCGCTCCGCCTCACCGGAAATTCCCCCGGCAAGCTCGCGCATTTCATCAAGTCCGCGGCTTATCTCGCTGAACTTCTCTGCAAGCCCGAGTTTTTCCTCAAAGCTTCGCAGATGCTTTTCTCCCTGCTTCAGAAATGCCATAACACCCTGACGGCTTATCCCCATTTCCTCAGCAATTTCAGCAAGAGATAAATCCTGATTATAATAGCCGTCCAGCGCCGATTCCTGCTTTTCGGTAAGCAAACCGCCGTAGAAATCAAGCAGAAGCGCAAGCTTCATATCCTTAGCCATTATATCAACCTCGCTGTAAAGTATTTTTAATTTACAGTCGATATTATACACCTTTCTTTGTGTTTTGTCAATACTTATGTTATAAAAAAATCTATTAAAACCATTCGTATTTTTATATATTTTTCACATATTCAGTTTATAATCATCCTTCTTTATTTACTCACTTCCAAATATTTGTCATATTATTCCACATGATTTTGCATATGCTGTTAAAATTTCTTCTGCGTGCATACTCTGTTGTGGAGTCATTTTATTTATAATATTGTTTATTGGATTTGACTCTTGTCTGGTCATTGTTCCAAATAAAATATAATCTGCATCTACATCCAATATTCTGCACAATTCCATTAAAGACGGGATTGACATTCCATTAAGTCCTCTTTCAATATCACTTATATGCTGATTGCTCACATTCAATTTTTCCGCAACGTATTCTTGTGTAAATTTTCTTTTTTTTCTTATATTTTTTATTCTCTGTCCTATTGGTGCATAATCATAATTCTGAGATTTGATTTTCATAAAGGCCTCCAATAATATCTGCTTTTACATATATTATAGAAGTTTTAGTTTTAGTTTTATACAAATTTAAACTTTTAAATTAAAACTTATACTTGATTTATTTGAAATATTATGATATAATTAAAAAAATATGAAAAAACAATTACTTAATTTAAAATTGAAAAGAAAGAGGAAAATCGTATGAAAAAATTGATCAGCTTTTTGGTAATATTAATTGTGTTTGTAACGTATATACCATGCGTCTTTGCGGACGAGGCTTCAACAGCAGTAACAGCCACATCTGTATGTGGAAAACAAGGTGAAACAGTGTGTATTTCTATCGATATACCAACAACATCCGACTGCGGGGTGATAAGCGTAGACGGTATATACGACAGTGCTATTATTATATCAGACATACAGTTTAGTGAGAATTTTTCTAAATGGTCAATAACTCCCAATCCTCGTTATGAGGTAGATGGATCAGACACCCAATGTGGCTGTGCCATGAATTTGTTCTATGCCTATGGTGAAACAGTGACTGGGAGACTGGTAAACATATATTGTACAATACCAATTGAAGCTGCAAAGCAAACATACTCAATTGAGTTTACTGTAAATATGACAAATATAACGTACTCGACATCAACATATACATGTACGAGTACAATTACTGTAACAGATTACATCTCATCACCTACAGCAACCCCCACTCTGCTTCCTCCAACTCCATCGCCAACACCATCTCCGACTCCTGAAACTGTTGTGATTGCTCCTCCAAGTGTAAATGTAGCGAGCGGGCAATTGGCATATGGAACAGAAGTAACAATTTCAGGAATATCTTTTGGATATTCATTGAATGGCACAGATTATTTCGGTAATAATAGTGTCACAATAAAAATAGATAAGGATAGTACCCTTAAAGTCTGGAGTGTTATCGATGCACAGGATACAGATAAGGTATATGATATTCAATCTGCAACTTATACATATACAGTTGACGCTTCAACAATACCAGTTCCAGAAGCAAGTATATCTGTAGACTCAATCGAGGGATATAAAGGAGATACCATATGTATTCCTATAAAAATAACAAGCAACAGCGGAGCTTCTTTGATAACTCTTACGGCAAATTGTGCTAATGATATTGTAATTAAAGATATAGTGTTAGGAAAAGGCTTTGCAGAAGAATGGAATATAATATCGTCAAATCCGTCAGAAGGAAACTTTGTAATAGCAACTAATTCAAACTCTGACTGCACTACAATCGGAACATATGCTTTATTGTATTGCACAATTCCAGAATCGGCTACCTCAGAATCGTATACAATTGATATTTCATTAAATTTTACTAATGAGTTATATAAGTCTGCTGACTATTTCACAAGCAGCACAATAACGGTAAATGATTATAGTACCCCTGCTCCCTCAATTAGATATACACCGACAACAGGCTTTATAACATTTTACGTAAGCTTAAATGAAAATAGTGATATGTATTACGCCCAATATGACAGATTCGGAGCATTATTATCTGTTAAAAAAAATAAAAAGGATGTGTATGCTCTTGTTAAAGAAACAGGAGCGGTAAAACTGAAAGCATTTATGTGGAACGGAAATATGCCGGAATTAGAAGCTGTTGAAGTAACATGGTAAGCTTAAACGGTATATTGCAATGAAACCAAATTGGTCAGCTATATTCATATTTAATAAAGATATTCTTCCGTATTATACGACAAGAATATCTTTATTATAAAAAAATAGATGGAAAGGATTAAAAGCTATGAAAAAACATATATCAATTATAATTGGATTTTCAATATTCTTTTTGTTTTTGATAACTGCACACGCATCGAATCTGAGTAATGCATATATCTATAACATAGGTTTTACTAAAACAGGAAGTATTTCGGAAACATACACAGAAGATATTAACAGTTTTACTGTCAATAATGCAGGTAAAGTTACAATAAATTTTAACGGTGAGAACATTGAATGCGTAATGCTTTGTATTTATGATACTTCGGGTCAAGAAATATGGGCTGATACCCCCTATTGGAATGATACAACCAAAAGCATATCTTATAAACAAGGCATAGAATTAACCACTGGTAAGTATTATTTTGTTGTTTCTCAACGTTATGGATATGGCTCATTTAGTTTTAAGTTAGATTTTGAAAGTGCAAACGAAACATTTTCAGAAATTCAAGGTGGAAGTAACAATACTTTAAAAACAGCCTCTGCAATATCAATTAATAATACATACATTGGACAGATTGCAATCAATGATACAGTGGACATATATTCTGTTAATTTAGCATCATCAGGAAAAATTTCAATGCTGTTTACAGCTATGAACATCGAATGCGCAGCAATTACTATATTTGATGAATACGGGCAAGAAATATGGAGGGAAAGTCCGTATTGGAATTCAGTGACACAACAGATTTCATATAAACAAGATATAGAACTTGTACAAGGAAGTTATTATATTGCAATTTCTCAAATATACCAATATGGAACATATACAATTTCATTACCATTTTCAAGTGCCTATGAAACTTGTCTGGAAAATCAGAATATAAAGAATAACTCACTAAAAAATGCTGATGAAGTACCATTAAATCAAAAATATACAGGTCAGATTGCTGTTAATGATACAACAGATGTATACAAATTTAATGTTATAGCATCTGGTACAATAAGCGTGGATTTTATGGCGATAGATATTGAATGTGTACAAATAGCTATATTTGATATTACAGGGCAAGAACTATGGAGCGACACTCCCTATTGGAACAGCCAGACAGAGCATATATCTTATAATAATGATGTTGTGTTAGATCAAGGAACATATTATTTTGTAATTTCGCAAAGATATAATTATGGTACATATAATTTTACATTAATATCAGATATCGCAAATACAGTCATCATATATGATTCATCTGCATCAAGAATAAATGGAAATATTGTTTTGACAGTATCATCTAATGCAGATATCAGTAGTAAAGTACTTCATGCAGCCTTATATGATAATAATAACAACTTGATAGATTATATAATAGTACCGGCAAAAATATCATCAAATTTTGCATATATAATATTTGATGATAATATAAAAGCAGCCTATGCAAAGGTATTTCTGTGGGATTCTCTTTCATCAATAACACCATTGGTAAATTCAGAAACAGTAAAAATCAATTAAATGTAATTTATATCAACAGAGTTTCAGAAATGTCTGAAGTATCTGAAACAGTTACCATTGAAAAAGGTACAGAAGACTTATTTGAGTTTCTCTGTACCTTTATTAGCTATCCGATCCACTATTAAGTTCAATTCATCATATGTGACCAGCCTGTTTAACACGTCAAGCAGCATATTTGCGGAAAGCTTTGCCGGGAGTCCAAGCTCCCGCGCAACCTTTTCCCTTAATTTCCTTGAGCCGCTGCCGCCGCTGAGACCGAGCATATAAATATCAGCTTTGGTGATACCGCTGTCAAGCGATTTTTCAGCCGTATCATCTATTGTGCAGCCCGCGTCACGAAGCGCCTTGATTATAATCTCCTCCGTCATGCCCTCAACGCCGAGCAGACCCTCCGCGGAGGACTTTCTCTTCCTTCTTTCCTTTCCTGCTATGTCAGGCACATAGGCATGGAGGACGCGTCCTCCCTCCGCCTTCTGCTTTATAAAGTTTCTTATTCTCAGTCCCGCCGAATCAGAATCCGTCAGAATCACAATGCCCGTTTCATTTGCAAGTCTTGCAAAGGTCCTTATAAAATCCGGATTTGAATACACTGCGAAGCCATGTGTCGTAAGGATAAGTCCGTCTATAAAGCCGGAGAGCTTTATTTTGTCATATTCTCCCTCTACTATTATTGTTTCTTTTACCTTATACATTTTGCGCTTATTTTCCGGCTGTTATTACATCGCCGTACCACAGATTCATATCAATATGTCCCGTTATTGCTCCGGCGCTTCCTGTAGATGTATACTGCCACATCACATAGTTCCCCGAATATGTACAGCTGTCCGCATACTGTGCAACCCATCTGTACCACGAAGGATTTTCAAACACGGGATCGGTAAGATAATTGGTCCACCAGTTCTTATTTGCGTAAATTCCTACCTCATAGCCTGCCGCGCTCACAATATCGCAGAAAAGCTTTGCATACTGTCCGCGTTGCTCAGCCGTCAGCACCGCCTGAATATTGTCTTCCATATCATAGAACACCGGGAGGCTTACCTTTCTTCCGCTGAGAAGCCGTAAAGCATGCTGCGCCTCACTCTGAGCCTTTTCGGGGGTATTGGCATAGGAATACAGATATACTCCGTATGGAATTCCCAATCTTTCACATTCTTCAGCATTTGTAAACCACATCTTGTCATCCTGTGATTCATAATCACTTCCGTAGCCGCAGCGTATTATTGCAAAATCAATATCAGTTTTCATGTTTTCCCAGTCGATTACTCCCTGATGCTCACTTACATCAACCCCAATCATGGTAGGTGTTCTTCCCTGACTGTCATATATATTCAGCGTTGGCGGTACTGCCATAGCAATTCCATTCCCGGCTGCATCACTGGGGGGAGTATCAGCAGGCTCAGTTATAGGCGTTTCTTCCGGGATTTCTGTTGATATCTGCTCCATAGATTCTTCCGCAGAGGCATCATTCGTTTCTTCCTCCGATTCGGAGACTGCGCCGGAGTTTACAAATATACAGCCTTCCTGATCATCGAAATCCACTTGTATTCCAACACTCTCGCTTATAAACCGCACAGGCACCATTGTTTTTGTCTCGCCGCCGGGCTTATAAATAAGCTTCGGAACCACGCCGTCCGGTATAAGGCTGCGCTTACCGTTTATGTAGGCTGTATTATCATTTATGTACAGTCTTATATATGTATATCCGTATTGAACCTCAACACATTTCTGGTCACCGTCATAATCAACATTTGCTCCGCACGCCTCAAACACCTCACGCAGGGGTACAACGGCATGATCATTAAATATAATAGGGTCCACCGCCACTTCTATTTTTTTGCCGTTAACATACAAATCAAAAATTGAACCGGTATACCAATGCTCCGCATCGTCATAGCATATTGTCATACCGGGATTATATATTCCGGCAAAAGCAGGCAGCTGCAGCATCAGTATTATAGCTGCTGCGGATACCGCTATGTACTGTTTTAATCTTTCCACTTTTCTCTCCTTGTTTTATCCCTCAAAGGGAATATCAAAATGCTCATAAGCCTGCTTTGTAGCTATTCTTCCGCGCGGAGTACGCGCGATAAAGCCGAGCTGCAATAGATACGGCTCATAAACATCCTCTATTGTATTCGGCTCCTCGCCTATTGTCGCCGCAAGCGTATCCAGTCCGACAGGACCGCCGCCGAAATTCTCGATCATTGTGCGTATCATTCTGCTGTCGATCGCGTCAAGTCCCAGCTCGTCAACCTCCATACGCTCAAGAGCCATATCGGCAACCTCATAGGTTATAACGCCGTTTGCCCTTACCTGAGCAAAATCGCGTACACGCTTTAAAAAGCGGTTTGCAATACGCGGTGTTCCTCTTGAGCGTGATGCAATTTCCGCCGCGCCCTCGTGGTCTATGGCAACCTCAAGAATACCGGCGCTTCGCTCAACAATACTCGTAAGCTCCTCAGGCGTGTACAGCTCAAGACGGCAGATTACGCCGAAGCGGTCACGCAGCGGCGCTGTAAGAAGTCCCGCGCGGGTAGTCGCTCCTATAAGAGTAAAATGCGGCAGGTCAATTCTGATTGACTTTGCGGACGGACCCTTTCCGATAATAATATCAAGCGAATAGTCCTCCATTGCCGGATACAGAATTTCCTCAACCGTTCTTGACATACGGTGGATCTCGTCTATAAACAGAATATCATGCTCGGAAAGATTTGTAAGTATTGCCGCCAAGTCGCCCGCCTTTTCAATCGCGGGACCGCTCGTTATTCTGATATTTACGCCCATTTCGTTGGCTATGATACCGGCAAGCGTTGTTTTTCCCAGTCCCGGCGGGCCGTACAGCAGAACATGATCAAGCGCCTCCTTGCGCTCAAGGGCTGCCTGTATATACACCTCAAGATTATCCTTCGCCTTTGCCTGTCCGACATATTCCTCCAGCTTATGCGGTCTCAGACCATACTCGATATCCGCATCCTCCCCGATAAATCCGCCGGTTACAAAGCGTTCCTCTTCATCCATCATTTACAAACTCACCTCTTTACATAAGCTGCGCGAGAGCCTTCTTGATAAGCACCTCCGTGGAAAGAGCCCCGTCAAGCTTACTCAGCGCACTCCTTGCGTCATTCGGACTGTAGCCTAAAACGACAAGCGCGCTCATTGCCTCCGCTTTATTATCCATAAGCGGCATTTGAGGCTCATCAGGTATTACTCCCTCATTGCCGTCTATTCCTAACTTCTCGGTGTCTATTTTTTCCTTCAGCTCCAGAATAATGCGCTTTGCCGCCTTGGGACCTACGCCCTGCGCTCTTGTTAACAGCTTTGTGTCCTCCGTCACTATAGCGGCGGCTATTTTCTGCGGTGAAGCAACAGAAAGAATTGCAAGTCCTGCCTTGGGGCCTACACCTGAAACGGAGGTAAGCATAAGATACATATTCTTTTCTTCTTCGGTTATAAAGCCGTAAAGCTCCATTGCATCCTCCCGCACATTAAGACAGGTATACATCGTAAGCCTTGAGCCTACCGCGCCTGCCTGCTCAATATCCGTAAGCGTTGTATAAATAAGGTAGCCTACGCCGCCAGCGTCAACTACGAGATAATTCTCACCTTTTGCGGCAAGAGTTCCTTTTATATAATAATACATCTTAAATCACCATTTGTCTAACATAATAGCATAATTATGCTTTAAAGTCAACCGGATACAAATAAATATATTGTTAATTCTCGCCGGTAAATTCCGGTATAAAGCTCTCGCTTGCAGCCTCCCCGTTCTGAATGAACACCCTTTCCATGCCGAGCCTTTCGCACAGCTCAACCGCCGCCTTGTACGCGCGCTCGTCAAGCCTGCCGTTAAGCTTTTCTATCCCCTCTATATGCCTTATAGGCGTATACTGGCTCATAAGGCTGAAATATACATTGTCTCCGAAACGCTTATGTATATAGTTAATTATATGAACGGTGTCTGACATTCTTCCCGGCAGCATAAGATGCCGGATTATCATGCCCCTCTGCATAATACCGTTTTCATTAAGCACGGTCGCGCCGGTCTGACGATACATACTGTCAAGCGCGGCTGTAACACGCTCAAGATAGTCTGAAGCCTTTGAATATTGCGCCGCAATTTTATTGTCGTAATATTTAAAATCCGGCATATATATGTCCACATATCCGCAAAGAATTTCTATTGTTTTTGGCAGCTCATATCCGCCCGTATTATATACGATTGGAAGATTCATTCCGCACTCCTTGGCAATATCAAGCGCGGCAATTATCTGCGGTACATAGTGCGTGGGAGTTACAAGATTTATGTTGTTCGCGCCCTGCCGCTGCAAATCAAGAAATATTTCCCCAAGCTCCTCCTCTGTCACCGCATAGCCAAGGTTATTTGTGCTTACCTCATAATTCTGACAGTATACGCATTTCATCGTACAGTTCGAAAAAAACACAGTACCGGAGCCTGAACTGCCGCTTATACACGGCTCCTCCCAGAAGTGGAGCGCAGCTCGCGCAATTCTTACCTCTCTGCCGGCGCCGCAGAAGCCGCGTTCTCCGTTCAGTCTGTCAGCTCCGCACTGTCTGGGGCACAGGCGGCAGCTTTTAAGCTCCTTCATTTTTATCACCTATCAATGACGGCTTTACATACACCGTATTATAGCTGTCGTATATCACCATGCCCGGCTTTGCGCCGTTGGGCTTATGCACGTTCTTTATCACAGTATAATCAACGGGAACCTGCGCGCTCTCCCGCGCCTTTGAATAATACGCGGCAAGCTGCGCGGCTTCAAGTATTGTGCGCTTGGGCACCTCCTTGTCAAGTCCGAGCTTTATAACCGTATGGGAGCCGTGTATATCCTTTGTATGGAACCACCAGTCCGCGTTATTGGCATATCTGAGCGTCAGATAGTCGTTCTGCGTATTGTTTCTTCCGACATATATATCAAAGCCGTCGCTTGATACAAAGTGCATCGGCTTTGAAGCGGCAGCCTTCTTTTTCTTACCGCCGTTTGTTTTCCTCTGAATATACCCCTGCTCCGCAAGCTCATTTCGGATGGCTGTTATATCCTCAACTGTCTCTGCATTCTCCGCCATAGCCAGAGTGCTTTCAATATATTCAAGATCGGTCCTTGCGGCTTCAAGCTGCTTTGCCGCCTCTGTCAGCGCGGTCTTTGATTTATTGTATTTTTTATACCAGCGCTGCGCGTTCTTTGCGGGGGACAAGGACGGGTCAAGCGCGATCCTTACCGTGCTCCCCGGCTCATAGAAATTTTCTGCCTCAAGCTCTTTCATTCCCTCCTCAATACGGTATATGTTCGCCGTCAGAATATCTCCGTATACTCTGTATTGATCAAGCTTCTGCGCGTCCTTAATCGTTCTTTCCAGAATGGATATTTTCTTTGCTGTACGCTCCGCATGGTTATTAAGCAGCTTTATTACATCGGCGCTTTTCTGTCTCATTCTGTCGTGCATATCGCGCTTGTAATAGAAGGAATCTACAAGACTGTTCATGCTGTCATAATATTCAACCTCCGCAAGCGCCTCGTACTGCTTTATATCCGTTGCCGAAAATTCAATGATTTTTCCGGTATTTTTATCAGTTATCATACATGGACGAAAGTCTCCGTTTCTCACCTTCTCCGCAAGTCTGAGAACCGCAAGCTTCAGCTCCGCAGCCTTATTGGTATTTATACTCTCTGCGTTTACGTCCGTGGTTTTGAATACCGAATAGACAAGCTCCCTCGCGGTAAGCGGGCTTATTCCGGCAATCATGGAAATAAGCGCCCGGTCGGCTTTAACAGGCTTGTCAAAGCTGAGCATACTTCCCATATCAAAATCAATCAGCGCCTTTTTATCCTGCTCCGGCGGAGCCTCATAAAGCCCTCCGGGCAAAATCTCACGCACAGAGCTTACCGACTCGTCAATATGCTTTATCGCGTCTATTATTCTGTTTTCGCTGTTTATAAGAATTATATTGGAATATCTCCCCATAATTTCAACTATAAGCTGCTTTGTCGTGAGGTCTCCGAGCTCATCATAGCTTTCAACGGAAATCTTCACTATTCTTTCAAAGCCCGACTGCTCAACCGAAATAATCCTGCCGCTGCCGATATGCTTTCTGAGCAGCATACAGAACAACGGCGCAGTCTGAGGATTTTTCTTTGACCCCTCTGTCAGATGCAGTCTCGGATGCGCCGAGCTTGCCGATACTACCAGCTTATAATGCTCCTCGCGGGTACGAACATGAATCATAATTTCATCACGCTCCGGCTGAGCAATTTTATCGATCCGTCCGCCTTCAAGGCAGCGCAGCTCCTCTGTTATCGCGCGTATTGCAACCGCGTCAAGTGCCATAGTATCCCTCCTTACTCTATCCTTTCCAGCTTTGCAAACGCCGCCATAAGGCGCTTTGTTCCGGCTGTGTCAAAATCTATCAGTAAAATCGAATCCTTTCCGAATGCCTGAGCGGAAACCACAGTCCCGTCACCGAACTTTCTGTGACGTACTCTGTCGCCCGCCGCAAAGTGTGACATATCCATTGTCGGAGCATTCTTCTGCTGTCCATATATCTCCGGTCTTACCGTCTCCTTTTTAAGACTGAAGCCGAAATCCTCCATGCTCTGCTTTGCTCTGTTTCTCACAGGGCTCATATCCTCTATATATTCGGCGGGAATTTCATCATAGAACCTCGAAGCCTCACTCTGTTCAATCCTTCCAAACTTAAAACGGCTCATTGCCTTCGTTACATAAAGCCTTTCCTTTGCTCTTGTTATCGCAACATAGCACAGTCGGCGCTCCTCCTCCATATCCTCCTTGTCAACAAAGGCTCTTGTTCCCGGAAAAAGTCCTTCCTCCATTCCGGTAAGAAACACAACGGGAAATTCAAGTCCTTTCGCGCTGTGTATTGTCATCATAACAACATAGTCCTCAGTTTCATCATAGGCGTCAATATCTGAAACGATTGTAACCGATTCAAGAAATTCCCCCAGCTCGCCGCTTGTTTCGGGATCCTCATAATACTGCGTTACAAGGTTACAGAATTCCTCTATATTTTCCAGTCTTGTCTGCGACTCTATCGTTCCCTCATCCTCCAGCATTTTCTGATAGCCGGTTTCAAGCAGAACTCGCTTTACAAATTTATCTATTGTAAGCTCTCCGGCAAGCTTCCTGAGATGCTTTATAATATCCGCAAAAGCCGTAAGCCTCGGAGCCGCCGCCTTGAGGTCGGGATATGCTGATATATTCTGTATTATCTGATAACAGCTTGTATCCTTTGCCGCCGCGTGCTGCTGCAATCTTTCAATGGTTGTATTTCCGATTTTGCGCTTCGGCTCGTTTATGATTCTTTTCAGGCTCACATCATCATCCGGGTTATATATAACTCTCAGATATGCTGTTATATCCTTTATTTCCTTACGGTCATAGAAGCGCAGACCCGCAAGCACCTTATACGGGATCGCGCTCTTCATCAGCGCTTCCTCTATCGCGCGCGACTGTGCATTTGTTCTGTAAAGGATCGCGCACGATTTATAATTTCCGGTTTCCCTATACACTCTTTCTATCTGCTCCGCGATAAATCTTGCCTCATCGCGGTCTGTGGATGCGGTATAAGCAAAAATCTTTTCCCCGTCCGTCTTGCTTGTCCAGAGATTCTTTCCCATCCGCTTTTTATTATTTGCGATAACCTTGTTTGCAGCGTTAAGAATAGTTGAGGTTGAACGGTAATTCTGCTCCAGCGCTACCCTTTTTGCATTCTCGTAATCCGATTCAAAATCGAGAATATTATTTACATTCGCGCCTCTGAACTTATATATACTCTGATCATCATCACCCACAACACAGATATTTCCGTAGCCCTGCGCAAGAATACCAATCATTGCATACTGAGTATTATTTGTATCCTGATACTCGTCCACAAGTATGTACTGAAAACGCTCCTGATATTTTTCCGCAACATCGGGATTATTCTTCAATATCTTTACCGTAAGCATAAGAATATCGTCAAAATCAAGAGCGTTGTTCCTTTTGAGCTTTTTCTGATAAAGACTGTAGAGCTTTTCTATTATCTGACTCCTCATATCGTTTCCGTATACGGCGGTAAATGCGTCCGGCTCGACCATATCGTTTTTTGCATTTGAGATAACGCTGAGCACGGCGCGGACCGGAAAGGACTTCTCCTCAATTTTAAGCTCTTTTTCACATTCCTTCATAAGTGTGCGCGAATCCGCGCTGTCATATATTACAAACTCCTTCTCGTAGCCCTCACGTTCTATGCAGGTGCGCAGAATACGAATACATATCGAATGGAACGTTCCTATCCACATGGACTTTGCCTCGCTGCCGACAATTTTTTCTATTCTTTCCCGCATCTCCCTTGCGGCCTTATTTGTAAAGGTGATTGCAAGGATATTCCACGGTTTTGCATATGTATTCTGTAAAATATATGCAACCCTGTTTGCAAGCACGGTTGTCTTTCCGCTGCCTGCTCCGGCAAGCACAAGAAGCGGTCCGTCTATAGTAGTAACAGCCTCAAGCTGCTTATCATTCAATTTTTTGAGATAATTTTCCATTTTGTGTACCTCTATAAAACAATAATAACTCATTATATAGTATAACACAAAATTCAGAAAAAAGCTATGCTTTTTTACACCAAATCAAGAATAAGTTTTGCAGTATAATGTAATCGACAAAATCAGACAATATATGTGTAAGGACGGTGATAAAAATGAACAAAGCCTATAAGGGTTTTACGGCCCTTATTGCTGTTTTTATGATGACAGCATCAGCCGAGGCGATGGAGGTTATTCCCTCCGGCGAATGTGTAGGCGTCAAGCTGTATACCGACGGGCTTGTGGTTGTTGACACAACAGCGGTAACGGCAAAGGATGGAACAACGGTAGATATTGCCTCCGGCTATGGTATTGAAAAAGGCGATATTATAAAAAAATTAAACGGCGAAATTATGCTTTCCAATGAAATGATTACCGAGAGACTGCGCGGGCTTTCCGGCTCGGACGTTACCCTCACAATCTCTCATAATAATAAGGAGCGGGATGTAACCGTTACCCCTGCGGACACAGAGGACGGACCTAAGCTCGGACTATGGCTGCGCGACAGCACGGCCGGTCTTGGCACGATCACCTGCTATACTGACGACGGATTTGCCGCACTCGGTCACGGAATATGTGATATTGATACCGGAAATATTATGCCCGTTGGGCGGGGAATTATTCAGGATTGCACAATTCTTGCCCTCACAAAAGGCGCTGACGGCGCGCCCGGCGCAATGACAGGCGATATAGACGGGAATGAGCTGGGAACAATAACCAAAAACACTGAGCATGGGCTTTTCGGCAAGCTTTCAGCCAAACCCGAAGGGCAGCCTGTTGAGGTTGCCGAAAAATCGGAGGTTAAGTGCGGAGAAGCAAAAATCCTCGCCGATATAGACGGCGAGGGTGTTAAGGAGTATTCGATTGAAATAAAGCGAATTTCTCCGCCCGTATTCGGAACCAAGGATATGGTTATAAAGATTACCGATGAAGCATTGATCAGCAAAACAGGCGGAATTGTTCAGGGTATGAGCGGCGCTCCTATAATTCAGGACAACAAGCTCGCCGGAGCGGTAACCCATGTTTTTGTGAATGATTCCACCTCCGGCTATGCAATTCTTGCGGAGCATATGCTTAAGGAACAGGATTAATACGGTCCCAGATTATCTGTTGTAATTCCGGTTACACCCATATTTATAAGCTGCTGAGCGGTGGAGGCATCATCCACCGTCCAGCATTCCACATCAAATCCGGACTGCTTCATAAAGTCTATATAATACTCATCCAGATATTGATAATTCACATCCAGTCCCACACGGTTGGTAGAATTTTTCAGTTCGGACAGCTTCCACTTCAGCGTGTAGTCCTTAACGGAGCATACATACAGTAAGCGTAGATCCGGCTGTACTGAAGTCTCCTTTATTGTCATAAGAGCATTAAAATAGCTGCTTATCCATGTTATCCTATGCTCCATATTATATTTCTTGGCTATGTCTATCAGCTGCATTGCGCGCTCTGCTGTAAAGCTTTCACCATCATATATTTCAACATAAGGGTTCAGACCCGTCTGCTTGCACAGATATATCATTTCCTCATATGACGCAATAGTCTCTCCCTCATAGTCGGTATCCTTATACGCGGAAAACCTGTACTGACGAAGCTTATCAAACGTTATCTGAGAAATTCTGCCAAAGCCCTCCGCAGGTATTCCCAAATCCGCATCATGACATATAATCGGAACATTATTACTTGTCCATCTGACATCACACTCAATATATGAATATCCCTTTTGGGCGGCAAGGCTGAACGCTGAAATTGTATTTTCCGGCGCTCCGAAATCCCCGCCCCTGTGTGCGGCTGTACGGAAAATCTGAGCATAATCTATAACCGACGGCATATAATTAAACTTTACCAGACTTCCCGCATCAGTATCAATAGGTGATTCATCGTAATATTTTGCCGCGATACGGTAAATACCGGACGGCAGATAGCTTTCACCGCTTTTCCAGCCGGATTCATAGGTCAGTTCATAGCTCCCATTATAATGTATAAACTCAAAAATCATATTGTTCCCGGCAGATATTGTACATGCGGGAGTATAAAAATAATCAGATATTATACTCGTATCCGTTTCATAATAGTTTCCTGCGCTGTCAATTGAACCGTTTTCCCATTCCAAAACGCTTATTCTTGACATGAACGCCGTAAACTGCGCCCTTGTAACCGGCGCATTCATTTTCAGCCTGCCGTCCTCAAAGCCGGTGAGCAGTCCCTGCTCCAAAGCTGCAGCAATTGCCCTCCGATATTCCTCGTCAATGGATTTCCAGTCGGTATATTGATACAAAACCGACTCGTCTGCATACTCAGTACTTATTCCCGATGCGCGTACAATCGCAGTAACAAGATCATTTCTTGTTATATACACATCCGGCTCGAAATAGCTGCCATATGCCGGTATCAAATTATAAATTCCGTTTATATTTACATACGGCTCATACCATTCAGACGGACTTACATCATCATAGCTGTACCCCTCATCTGAGGGCATATTGCCGCCGTAAACGTATGAATATATAACCTTTGCAGCCTCTGCCCTCGTTGTGTAGCCATCGGGATTAAAATGAGTCTTATCGTATCCTTGGAACCAGCCCTTCGCGGTTGCCTCCATAACATTATCTCTATACCATGCGCCTTCAGAAATGTCCTCATAAAACGCATGAACGTCTGCAGGAAGCATCATCAGCACAGCGGTCATAGCTGACACTGTCATTGCCTTTAAACAACCGGAAATTTTTCTCACGTATTTTTACCTCTTTGTCTTTTTCTTTATATGCTTCCCTTATTTTAGCACAAAATACCCAAATGTCAAGACAAAAATTTATAATTATTCCATTAATTATTAAAGACCAAAACCTCTCCGACAGCGGCCGCCTGAGCCTTACCCAGAGCCGTCTGCGGCGTAGGCTGAGGAATAGCGGATGTTTCTTCGTTCATAGCAATGCTTTCATCATCAAATTTATTTATCGCCATTTCCGGCATTTCAAATTTTCTCATCTTTTTTAACCTCCCGCTGCTTATTGAGCTTCAATGACCTTTATACCAATACTGTCGGTTGCTGTTTTATTCAGAATAACCGAAATAATGGCTGTGCTGTCAGGAGCAATTGTTGTTGTCAATTGCTTGCTTCCGAAAGAAGTTGTTTCGTTATATGCCTCAATTCCCGTTATAGAGTATGTATTGCCCGCATACACCGTAAACGTTGCAAGTGATGCCGCATCCGTTGTATCGTCCACACTGTTTCCGCTCTCGTCAAGCTTTGTTCCGTAATATATTTTTGCCGATACGCTTACCGCATTTGTAACGGCATCGGCACCATTGATTGCGGCATGGGTTACAGCCGGTGAAAAGGACGCTCCGTAAAAATATATACGCATACCCGGCTCAAACGCATAATAAGTCTTTCCGGCTTCTACATTCGCCGATGTGTAGGTACTTGTATTGCTTCCGGTATCATTGTAATAGCTTGCGACTGTGTTTCCGTCCTCATCCGTTATATAGAACGTATATGTTTTATCACTCTTATAATATACCGTAAATATGCCGTCCGACGCCGGAACAAATTTTATTGAGCTTCCGCTCTTTCCGTCTGTTGCTGCGGCTGTTTTTCCGCGCGCGGTTCCGTTAAAGGCTATCCCGTTAAGCGTTGCATCGGCAGTTCCGCCGCTCATAGCATCAACAGCGGTAAGTCCCGGAATTGTGAGTGTATCTCCCGCCGCTACGGTATCACCTGCATACCATATCTGTGTTCCGCTCGGAAGCGGTGAATGAGTCGGCTCCTCCGTCGCATCCGGTTCTTCTGTTTCAGTTGGCTCCGCCGTTGAACCTGTTTCTGCTGTAGCAGTCGGATTTGGTGCAGCAGTCGGGGTCGGTGTAGCCGCCGATGTTGTAGCGGTCGGAGTCGGCTCCGGCTCGCTTGAGTTCTCAAATATTCTCACAAAGGAGCTTGTGTAAGCAATGAGATCGTCCTTTAGGGTTTCGTCTATCGCATATGATGTATCCGCCGTGCTGTCGTCAAATTCATATGTGAAATCGGCATACTCACCGCGTCCCGCATACTTTTCAACATTGGCAGCTACCACAGACGGAGCATCCGGTGTGTAGTCATACATCACAGAGGAATCCGTATCAAAGTTATTATAGGTATTCGGGTACTCCGCGCTCTTATATGTGTTTACAAGAGTTGTATAATCCGATGTAATTTTTTCGTCACGCGAGGCAGCGAGGTATGCGTCGAAATCGTTTTTATTATCAGCTGAGGCATATATAGGCTCATTGCCTCCCGTAATCTGGTTGTTATATGCCTTTATTATTCCGCCTGCCTCATTTGAGAGCGTGGTTCCGCCCTCGCTGCCCTGCTCTGATGAGAAGAAGGGGTTTTTGCAGTTTCTGTATACATTCGCCTCAACAAACGCGCTTGCGCCCGAGGTAACGCCTGTACCGTATTTTGCGTTGCCGTCAAAATAGTTATTGTAAATATGCACAGTGGCATGTCTTATACGCGGATGACGCGAATCGCTGTGGTCAAACCAGTTGTGATGATAGGTTATATAATTGCTCTGATTCGCTTCTGTTGTCGTTGCGCTTGCGTCAAGCAGAGAAGCTTTTCCGCCGTCCCAGAAATGGTTGCCCGATATGGTGACATACTGTGACTTCTTACAATCGATTGAGCCGTCTCCCTTTACCTGGTCAGCGTCGGAGCCGGGCATTCCATAGAATACGTCGTTGTTATGTACCCAGATGTTCTCATTTGCCGTATCAAGAGAAATTCCGTCATCCTTAAACAGCATAATTCCGAGATTTCTTACTTCAAGATTGTTTGCGGATTTTACAAGGATTCCGATTCCTTTCAAGGTAGCATCGTTTCCGACACCCTCAATAGTCACATTTGTGCACTGCTTCAAAACAAGATAACCGTTTGAATCAATAAGATAAGTGCCCGTGCCGACGTCGTCCTGCGCGCTCAGCACCTCGCCGGTATATCTGTCCGTAACCGGAGCCATAACCGTTCCGATAATACGGATTATGGTACGGCGCGTTTCACCGTTTTTGGCAAGGTATTGCAGTATTTCCTCAAGTCCGGTACATTCATATGTGCTCTTTCCGCTGTTATACTGTATTTCCGCCTTTACCGTCTTTGCCGTGGCTCCCGTGACATATATTATATTCGCATTGTCCGGAACGCTTCCGTCATCATTATAGCCGCCCGACGCGGTTTTATTCGTTGAGTTCTGCGAGAACGCAAAGCCCTCTCTTGTGTATGCCGTAACCGTCAAATTGCCCGTTTCAGCCGATGTTACCGCGCCGTTCGTTACAGCCTCAACCTTCATTGTATATGTGCCCTCGGGAAGTCCCAGAGCGTCCGCCCTGTAATACGTTCCTTTATCCGCCGTGTGGTATTCGCGCACAAGCTCGCTGTCGATTCTTGTGTAATCTGTAAATTTTCCGCCCTTTACATACACATTGTAATCATCGACCTCCGCGCTGTTCGTCCACTCCACATAAGCGCTCTCAAGCCAGCCCTCAGCTGTTGTGATATTTATGCCTTCCTCTGCTGCCGCAGTCTGTACCCAGCCTGCATTGTTTCCGACAAGCGGCATTGACACGGTCGCTGAAAATGCCACTGCCGCAGCGCATAAAAGCGCTGTCAATTTCCCGGATTTCATAGATTATCCGCTCCCTTCTTACAATTAATTATATTCTATCACATATTTCCAGTTTAGTCAATATTCCTAAAGAAAATTTATATTGATTAAATTAAATTGTTACTATTCACAGTCATTTTTGAGGTTATTGACATCTTAAAGCAATTATGCTATAATACTGCTGCAAAAAATCATAAGAAGGCGAAAAACTTGAATACAAAAACAAAAAATACTCCCCCGGAGCATTATCTCACATGTGAACACAGCTCAACCTTCCTGCTGCTTATGATGAGCGCCGGAATGATGGGCGCTTTTACGTTTGTGCTGCGCGGAGGAGTGTTCTGTAATGCGCAGACTGCCAATTTTGTTATGATGGCTGCCGCGTTCGGACAGGGACAATGGGAAAAGGGCCTGTATTTTCTTATACCTATAGCCGCGTATCTCTCCGGCGCTTTTATATCAGAGGCGCTTCCAAGCCCTATCAAACGGTTCGGCTGTCTGCGCTGGGATACATATCTTGTAGGCTTTGAGATCCTTGTGCTTTTTGGCATCGGCTGGCTCCCGCTGAGCGTTCCGGATCAGGTCGTACAGGTTACGATCAACTTTATAGCCTCAATGCAGTACAATACCTTCCGCCAGTCGGAGGGAATACCGATGGCGACAACCTTCTGCACCAACCACCTGCGCCAGACGGGAATAGGACTTGCGACATTTTTCCGTAAGCATGACGGCGAGGGACTGCAAAAATCGCTGAAGCATATCAGAATGCTGCTTGTGTTCTGTATAGGCGGTGTTATTGTAACCGTGCTTATCCGTTTTGCCGGAGAAAAAGCAATATGGGCGGCAACGCTCCCGATGCTTGTAGCGTTTGTCATGATGGTTCACGCAGACCTCACAACGGAGCATGACGAGCTGAATGTCAAGCCGCACGGACATTGATTACAAAAAAAGGATGAACCCGCATTTTGGATTCATCCTTTATTTTTATTCGGCCGCTTTTACTATATTCGTAACAAGGTTATCTATAAACATCGGTTTTGCATCGCTGTAATAATCTGCTGTCAGCTTAATACCGTATAATGTAACTCTTGGATTCGAGTTTCTCTCCATGATACTGTTTGCAGGAGCAGAAACAAATTCTTTTATCACGATCGGCTCGGCATCATTGGTGTTATTGGTAATAGTGATTGTAATCTTCGACCCTGACGGATTTATAAGCATATTTACATGCGCGCCGTTTTCAACGACAATATCCTCTTCATTTCCCTCTGTACCATTGTTGAAGTAAGTCGATGCATCAGCGCCCTCCTGAACCCTTGATATATCAAATTCACCCAGAGTTGTAAATGATGTCAGCTTTTTTCCTTTATCGCTGATCGCAAATTTTGAAATCGTTGATTCACCCTTACCAAGCACATAAAAATCTGAGCCGCCGTTTGATTTCGGACAATACAGGTCGAAGGATATATCGATCAGCTCTTCCTTAACATATCCGTTAGGGACATACAACGAAGCCATTGTTTCCGTATGTACCTCCTGATTCCTCGTTTCCTTCTGTACAAACAGAACTCCGTTGCCGTTATAATCCTTCCCTGCCGCACAGTGCTGACTCTCCTCAAAGCCGCCCGGACCTTCTTCAAAGTCATTTGTAAGTTCAGGGATATTTCTTACAAATTCATAGCCTGTTCCCTCGTACATTTTTGCAAAAGCAGAAGCTTCATCCTCCGGGGCTTCTGACGGGTCGGAAGTTTCTGACGGGTCTGCTGTTTGTGCAGGCGCCTCCGTTTCTGTCGGTTTCGGTATCTGCTCCGAAGCTGTCATGATTGAAACCGTTCTTGTTTCTCCATCCCATAATACCTCCGCGTCAAACGCCTCCGCTACCGCTCTTAACGGAACATATGTAAAGTCATCAACTATAACCGGAGCCTGCGCCAATTCTGTTATATCGCCGTCAACCGCCGCGCCGCCGTCATTGCGGTACATTTGCGTTGAGCCGATCTGCAGCCTTATCCCAACACTGCCCTTTTCTGAGGAAATGGATCTGTCTTCTCCGTTCCATTCAACCTCCGCGCCGAGAGCCTCAAAAATCGCGCGCATGGGAACAAGTGTTGTCCCATCCTCAATAAACGGTGTCTGCTCAAAGCTCATCTTGTCCCCGTTCAGCACAATACTTATGTCGTCTGCCGCAGCTGAATTTATCGAACATAACACTCCTGCCAATAAAGCTGTTATAATTATTTTTTTCATTTTATCCTCCCAATTATTTTGCTGTCCGCTTATTATTTATATTCTAAATAATAACATAAATCCCTTTCAGAGTCAATACGGTAAAATAATATAGGAAAATTTTTCGGGCACTTTAAGAATTTTACATCGATTTTACATAACCTTGAATACAGTTTTACATTAATTTTATATAATATTTAATTGGATTTTAGAAAAAATACATATAAGAGGTGCTGTTATGGATATTTTTAAGGTATTCAGTTTGTTCGGCGGACTGGCTATGTTCCTTTACGGAATGAACGTAATGGGCGAGGGGCTTGAAAAGCTGGGCGGAGGACGGTTTGAGAAAATACTCGAAAGACTTACGTCAAATCCGATAAAGGGCGTCGTTTTAGGCGCGGCTGTCACGGCTGTTATTCAGTCGTCCTCGGCAACAACGGTTATGGTTGTCGGCTTCGTAAATTCAGGCATAATGAAGCTCTCGCAGGCAATCGGAATTATAATGGGTGCAAACATCGGTACCACCGTGACCTCATGGGTTCTGAGCCTTTCGGGCATACAGGGCGACAGCTTCTGGGTTCAGCTCTGCAAGCCCGCCAATTTCACGCCTGTGCTTGCGCTTATAGGAATAATACTGACAATGGCGTCCAAGAGCGACAAAAAGCAGAATATAGGCACTATACTTATCGGTTTTGCGGTGCTTATGTTCGGCATGGAAACAATGTCGTCCTCAGTTGCGCCCCTGAAGGATGTTCCGCAATTTACAAGCATATTGACGCTGTTTCAAAATCCCGTGCTCGGAGTGCTGGCGGGAGCGGCGCTTACCGCCGTTATTCAGTCATCATCAGCCTCGGTCGGTATTTTACAAGCGCTTTCCGCAACGGGACAGATAACCTTCGGCGCGGCAATACCGATTATTATGGGTCAGAATATCGGCACATGCGTAACTGCGCTGGTTTCATGTATAGGCGCGGGCAAGAACGCAAAGCGCGCGGCTATGGTGCATCTGTATTTTAACATTATTGGAACCGTTTTGTTCCTTGTCGTATTCTATACTGCTAACGCGTTTATACATTTTGAATTTACGGACGGTCCGGTAGACCCGTTTAAAATAGCGGTGGTGCATACGATATTCAACATTTCGGCGACAGCGGTACTTCTGCCGTTCAACAAGCTGCTGGAAAAGCTCGCAAGAATGACAATCAAGGAAGGAAAGGATACCTCCGGCTTTGCAATTCTTGATGAAAGGTTTTTGCAGACACCGTCCTTTGCCGTTGAGCAGTGCATGACGCTTGCCACAAATATGGCGTATATCGCAAAGGACAGCTTTACGCTTGTGCAGGAATGCGTTGCAAAATATTCGGAGAAAAACGATAAAAGAATTATAGAAAACGAAAGCATGGCGGATGAATACGAGGACGCGCTCGGCGCGTATCTTATAAAGCTGTCGGCGCAGAAGCTTATTGCCACTGACGCGAGAAAGGTATCAATACTGCTCCATGCAATAACTGATTTTGAAAAGATAACCGACTATGCGGCCGATCTTGTGTTCACGGCAAGAGAAAAGCACGAAAAGGAGGTTCATTTCTCCGAAAAGGCAAGACAGGAAATAACAATCATGGTAAATGCGGTGAGTGAAATCATCGATCTTACAATCAGCGCGTTTTCGGGTAATGATATTACCCTTGCCAATAAGGTCGAGCCTTTAGAGGACGTTATAGACAAGCTGAGAAACGACCTTAAGACACGTCATATAAAGCGTATGCAGGATGGGCGATGCAGCGTAACTCAGGGCTTTATATTCACCGATTATATAACCGCGCTGGAGAAAATATCAGACCACTGCGCAAATGTCGCGGCGGCTATAATAGAGCTTAATAACGAAAATTACGATGTTCATAATGTAATGAGCCACAGAAGAAATGATAACGGATATAAGGCATTGCGCGCTTCATTCAGCGAAAAGTATGCCCTTCCGTATTCTGTTTCCGCCGGAACGGAATAAAATATCTAAAAAAAGACAGAGCAAAGCTCAAATGAGTTTTACTCTGTCTTTTTTTATTCCCGATTTTATTTCCAGCCCTTGAGCTTTAACCAGTCAAGCAGGTCATTCTGCCACTTTGCTACATACGGCATATCCGGCGCGAGACCGAGACCGTGAGGTCCTAACGGATAAATATGCAGCTCGTACGGAATACTTTCCGCGCTCAGAGCCTGCGCGTAGAGAAGCGAGTTCATGACCGGGACCGCCTGGTCGGTCGATGTATGCCAGAGGAATGCCTCAGGCGTATTTTCGTTTACCTGCTTATGCAGCGACATAAAGTCGTTCATTCTCTCCGTTGAGCGCTGTCCGAGAAGATTTGCCCTTGATCCGTCATGACGATAATATCCCATATCTATTACCGGATAGCCGAGGATCGTAGCGTCGGGCCTACAGCTCTCCTTGTCAATCCTGTCCGTATCCTCGTACATATCCTTATCATAATGAACCGATACGGAGCCTGCGAGATGTCCGCCGGCACTGAAGCCCATAACGGCAATCTTATCGCTGTCTATATTATACTTATCTGCATAGAATCTTACATACTTTACGGCTCTCATAGCGTCCGAAAGCTCTGCCGGGTGCTGATACGGCGCAACGCGGTAATCCACCACAAAGCAGGTTATTCCCGCCGACTGAAGCCACTCCGCCATGACCGGACCCTCGTGATTTGCCTTCATGGCATAGCCGCCTCCGGCAAATATAACTACCGCGCCCTTGGATTCTGCCCTGTACGCAGTTATTGAAGGAACAAAATCATGCTCCTTATCATTGTACGGAATTTTTCCGCCCCATAATTCTGCCATTTTTCATCTCTCTCCTTTAATTCTCTGTAAAGAAGCCGTCAAGCGCGGTCTTTACACTTTCTGCGTCGGCGGCTCCCGTAACAAACAATGCCTTGCCGTCCTTTACCGCCGCAACAGTATATTCATTGATTTTTTTATATTCAACAACGGTTTCATTTTCATCACCCTTAAAGATAAGCTTTAAGACCGTATCCGTTGTTTTTTCATTATTATAGAAGCCTGTGGCAACTACTCCGATAACCTCGGAATAAAGCTTTTTCGCAGCCTTGCTGTCTGCGGCTCTGCCGTCCGCGGTATAGCTCAGGTTATTTCCGCTCCCGCTTACGCCGAAGGTATGCGTCTTGCCGTCATATTCTGCGGTCATTTCGGAAATATCCTGCACATTGACATATGAAACAAGCTTATTTATATAGCTGAAGGTGTCTGCGTATATAAACGCCAGAAGCTCCGCAGGCTCCGAATAAGCCTGTCCCTGATACTCAACATATATCGTTGCGCCGTCCTCATCGCCAAGCTTAAACTCATAGGCGCTTTCTCCCTCGGTAACCGTGAGCTTTGCCCGCTCAGTTCCTATTGTGTCAGCCTTTCTTGAAAGCGACAGCGCGCCTATCTGTTCAAGCACATCAGAATCAAGGAAGCTGTCGTTTGCCATATTGTCATACGGCTCCCGCATCATCCACACATTTCCCTCAAGACGGCTTATCTCGGGCAGATATAAGTCTATCGTTCTGTCCGCCGTTTCAATTTTTATTCCCGTTATATTATCAGGATTAATGCTTATTCTGTTAAACTCCGTATAATACGATGGATCGGTTATAAGCATATTGTACTGTGACGCGCTCATTGTAAACAGTGCGCCGTCAGCGCTCGCAAAGTACACATCATCAACCGCGCTCCTGTCACCGACAAGAACAGTGTGCTCTCCGTCACCCGCCTTTATCGTCACAGTGACAGCCGGAGCGTCAAGGCCGTACTCGGAAGGCTCTCCCGCATCATCAATTATAAGGTCGGTTTCGTAGGTCAGCGCGGCATCGATAAACTCCGCTATCTTTGCGGACGAAATATCAGATGCGTCAATGCCGTCAATAACCCATACCTCAGAGCCGTCCGCCTTTATATATTTAACATCAAGCCCCTCAGCCTTTACCGTTATTTCCTCCGCATCATCAAGCGCGAGAACCGTCTGCGTCTGCGGTCGCTTTTTGTCCTCCTCCTTTTCGGAGGTATCCATATTCATAACAAACACCGTAGCCGCCGCCAGAACAACAACCGCCGCGGCTCCGGCGATTATGCCCGTCTTTTTCATCACATATTCCTCCTTCTGAAGAATACCGCAATTCCAAGAGCAAGCAGCAGCAGCGGAACGAGAATCACAACCACTATAAACATAACCGCTTTCTGTATGCTGTTCATAACAAGCAGATTTGCGCCTACGGATTTAACCGGAACCACAAAGGCCTCCCCCGCGCCGCTCATGCTGTTTGTAACAGCGGTAAAATACGCGAAATTGGCAAAGCCGATATTATTCACATCCGATACGCTGTATGAAAGCAGCATGGTTGTGCCGCTCACATAAATCTTTCCGTTTGTATCGGCATTTGTTGACATGAGCGCTATATCCGCGGCGCCTGTTGAAACCGCGGTGTCCCTTGTCGGCTTGTCAAAGTCAGCTGATGTATACGAGTTATCCGAGCTTGAAAGACAGCTCTCAACCGTATACGCGCCCGATGTCGCGGTCATTTTAAGCGACTTTGCAAACGGCACATAGCCCGAAACCTTATTTTTTGCAATAATGTTTTCGGTAATGTCATTTTTTACATAGTTCATAACAAAGAGATAGCTGCCGCCGGAGCCGACAGCGTTATCCTTTGACTCCACAATTACATCCTCATTGATGCCGATGCCGTTTGCGCTAAGCCATGTGTTTATGTTTGTAAGCTCGGGGCATTCTCCGCTGACATAAAGCTGCAAAGCGCCGCCGTCCCTTACATAGGTGTCAAGCTTTGCGATCTCGCCCGTTGTAAAATCGGTAAGCGGACGCGGAACAATTACAACATCCGCATCCTGAGGAATATCCTCCGTAAGCGTTGCCACATCTCCAAGCACATAATTCTCAGCTTCAAGAGCCTCTTTTGCGCCCTTGAAATCCGCCTCGTTATGACCTGTTGTGAAATACGCCTTAAACTGCGCGTCGCTTGAAACATATTTTAAAGCCGAAGTGATTTTTGACTCAACGTCAATTCCCGTTATATTGCCGTTTGAGGTCGGATAAAACTCCGAATTTTCAATAACTCTTGATTTCTCCCCGGAAACGACTATAACCGAATTTTCCGTCAGAGTTTTCCCCTCCGAAACATAGTCCCTGCCAAAGGTGGGATTTTTGCTTACATCCACGTTTTCAAGCTTAATATGAGAATTTGCCGCCGCGTAACGGTCAAGGATCGCGCGCGCGTTGATGTCCTGCTCCGTTACGGACGCGAGAATATATATTGTTGTATCCTTGTCATATTCCTTAAGATACGCGTAGCTTTCCTCCGTCAGCTCATATTTCTTATTTGATGTAAGGTCGATTTTTATATTTACCTTTTTCGTAAGCGCTGACATAAATACATTCACAAGTACAAAAACAGCCACCGCTATTGCTATCGCTATCCATGAAAGGAGCCTGTATTTTTTATTCATCTCACACAGCCCTCCTTACGCAAAGCGTCTGCGTTCCGTAGCGCTGACCGTAAGGAACAGGAACAGAACCGTAAGGCTTATATAATACACCAATGCGGACGGGTCAAGAATACCCATTGCAAAATCCAGAAAACGCTCCGTCGGTGAGATCCAGAGAAGCGCGGATTTAAGAATGCCCGAAGCAGCCGACGCGATGTTGCCTAAGAATACTGTTACAATAAGAATTGCATAGGTCGAAATTGCGGCAACAATCTGTGAATCGGTCAGTGAGCTCATAAAAGTGCCTATTGAAAGAACAACGGCGCATAAAAGAGCAAAACCTATAAAACAGCTTATTGTTTCCGCCCAGTTCACCGTTCCGAAGAACGAAATGATTATTGTATAAATAAGCATTACAAAAAGCGCCTCTGCAACCATAGTAAACGCAGCGAGGAATTTTCCGAGAACAATCGATTTAACGGAAACAGGAGCCGTCATAAGCAGTTGGTCTGTTTTAAGCTTTCTGTCCTCGGCAAACAGCCTCATCGTAAGTATCGGCAGAATAAACACCGCCCAGGTTGTAAGGAGCTGAAACAGGTTCTTGACCGAGGTTACTCCGAACACAATGTTATTCAGATAGAACAATACTCCCGCAAGCAGCAGAAACATTGCCAGAAATATATAGCCGGGCATCGAAGAGAAATAGGAACGAAGCTCGCGCTTAAATATTGCTTTCATTTAACTGTCCCCTTTCTTTTTCGTAAGCTCAATAAATATGTCCTCCAAAGACAGCTCCTCCTCACGCTGCTCCAAAATGGCAAGCTCCGCCCTTGCGAAAGCAAAGAAAAGCTGCTTGCTTATATCCTTACCCGCCGCAATATCAAGAGCATACTCACCCTCGCCGTCAAGCCTTGTATATGTTACGTCCGTAAAGCCGTCAAGCACAGCCTTTACCGCCTCGTCACTGCCGTCGGCGCGTATTATGATACGCTTTACCTTGTTTTTGCTCTCCCGCTTTGCAAGATTTTCCGGCGTGTCCTCAGCGGCAATTCTGCCGTTATTTATAATCAGAACTCTGTCGCACACCGCGCTGATTTCCGATAGGATATGTGAGCTTAAAATTACCGTGTGATCCTTGCCAAGTGAACGTATAAGCCCGCGTATATCTATTATCTGGTTAGGGTCAAGACCAACTGTCGGCTCGTCGAGAATAAGCACCTTAGGGTCGCCCGCAAGCGCCGCGGCAAGTCCTACTCTCTGCTTATAGCCCTTTGAAAGGTTTCCCGTTCTTCTTCCGAGAACCTTTGAAAGCCCTGTCTTTTCGGCAATACTCTTTATCTCAGCCTTAATATCCTTTACGCCCTTAAGCTCCGAAACAAAGCCGAGATATTGGGCAACAGTCATTTCGGGATAAAGCGGAGGCTGCTCCGGCAGATAGCCTATCTGCCTTTTTGCCTCAATAGGATTTTGGAGAATATCAATTCCGTTAATTTTAATCTCGCCGGAGGTCATTGAAATATATCCGGTGAGCATATTCATAGTAGTTGACTTTCCCGCGCCGTTAGGTCCGAGAAAGCCAAGCACCTCATTATCGTGAACGGTGAACGTTATTCCGTCCACCGCTTTTTTATCGCCGTAATGCTTTACGAGATTATTGACCTCAATCATTTAATCGCGAACTCCTTTCGCAAAAGTCGTTTGAAGGAAATGCTCTAAGCAGGTCGTGTTTTTCGGCGGGCGAGGCTATACGTGTGTATGCGAGTCCGCCGAAAGACGCGAGATGCAACGAGCATTTCTTTCAAACCTCATCTTCCTCTTTTTTATCGGATACAATAGCAATCGCAAGCTCGGCAAGCTGCTGCTCGTCAACAGTGCCCGGCGCCTGCGACATAAGCTCGGACGCGTTCTGAACCTTCGGGAATGCCGTTACATCACGGAGGTTATCACAGCCTGTCATAAGCATTGTAAGTCTGTCAAGACCTATACCCATTCCGCCGTGCGGCGCCGCGCCGTACTTGTATGCCTCAACAAGGAAGCCGAACTTCGCTTCGATTTCCTCCTCTGTAAGTCCCAGGGACTCAAACATCTTCTGCTGAAGCTCATAGTCGTTAATTCTGATTGAGCCGCTCGAAAGCTCAATTCCGTTCAATACAAGGTCATACGCCTTTGCGATAACCTTTTCGGGAGCGCTGTCAAGATACTGTATACATTCGTCCTTAGGCATTGTGAACGGATGGTGCATCGCTACCCATGAATCGCTTTCCTCATCATACTCAAAGAACGGGAAGTCCGTTATCCACAGGAAGTTCCAGCCCTCCGGGATAATGTCAAGTCTCTTTGCAGTCTTAAGACGGAGCGCGCCCAGAACAGGAAGCGTGACTCTGTCCTTGTCGGCAACGATAAGCACAACATCGCCCTGCTTTGCGCCGAGCCTGTCCATCAATGCCTTAATCTCCTCAGGTGTGAAGAACTTCTTGAAGCTTGCGTTCGGCTCCGCATCCGTCCAGCGCACATACGCAAGACCCTTTGCGCCGATGCCCTTTGAATATTCAACAAGCTTGTCTATTTCCTTTCGCGTATAGGTCGATGCCGCGTTGGGAATAACAATCGCCCTTACCGAGCCGCCGTTCTCAATCGCGGATTTAAACACAACAAAATCCGAGCCCTTAACGTCCTCCGTGATATTCTGAATTTCCATGCCGAAGCGCGTATCAGGCTTATCCGAGCCGTAGCGCTCCATAGCGTCCTTATAGGTAAGACGCGGCAGCGGCGTCGGAATATCAACATCAAGCACGTTCTTGAACAGATACTTAATAAAGCCCTCGCCTATTTCAAGAATGTCATCAACATCAACAAACGACATTTCAAGGTCTATCTGCGTGAACTCCGGCTGACGGTCGGCTCTTAAATCTTCGTCACGGAAGCAGCGCGCAAGCTGAACGTAACGGTCAAAGCCCGCAATCATAAGGAGCTGCTTATAAATCTGCGGTGACTGCGGAAGCGCGTAAAACTTTCCGTGGTGTATTCTTGACGGAACGACATAGTCGCGCGCGCCCTCCGGCGTTGACTTGATCATCATCGGAGTTTCAATCTCAATAAAGCCGTTGTCATAGAAATAGTCGCGGGCAGCCTTTGCGATTTTTGAACGCGTTATGATATTCTGCTGAAGAACATTTCTTCTTAAATCAAGATAACGGTATTTTAACCTCAGCTCCTCGTTTACCTTTGTGTCGTTTACGATCTCAAACGGAGGTGTCTGAGCCTTTGCAAGAATACGCAAATCGTCAACAAATATCTCAATCGCGCCTGTTTTTATATCATTGTTCTTGCTCTCGCGCTCTCTTACTACGCCCTTTGCCATTACCGCAAACTCGCCGCGGCATGACTTTGCCTTTTCAAACACCCCGCGGTCAGTATTATCGTCAAACGCAAGCTGAACAATACCTGTTCTGTCTCTTAAATCTATAAAGATAAGGTTTCCCATATCTCTTATCTTCTGCACATAACCGCCTACAACGACTGTTTTTCCCACACCCTCGGTTTCAGCACAGTAATTCGTGCGCTTTAAGCCCTGCATTGTATCCATTTGTATATTCCTTCCTTATCTCAAAAATTCAGCTGCCGCATCCAATTTAACTGATGTCTGCTCGCCTGTTTCCATGTTCTTTATGTTCGCTTCTCCCGCTTCGATTTCGTTATCTCCGAGAACCATTGTATACTGCGCGTTAAGCTTATTCGCGTACTTCATGCTCGCGCGTAGACCTCTTCCGGCATGCTCGGTATCGACTGAGATTCCGGCTTTTCTAAGCTCATATACTATCCTCTGCGCCGCCATTGCCGCGGTATCGCCCAACGGTATTATATACAGCTTAACCGGAGCCGGCTGCGGTATTTCAACTCCCTGATCCGCAAGACAGATAAGCAGTCTTTCAATACCCAGACCGAAACCGACAGCCGGAACGCTCTCTCCGCCGATTTCCTCAACGAGGTTATCATAGCGTCCGCCGCCGCATACCGTAAAGCCGTTTGATATGATCTCAAACACGGTCTTTGTATAATAATCAAGGCCTCTTACAATACCGGGGTCGATTGTGTATTCAATCCCCATATTGTCAAGGCATGCCTTGAACCTCTCAAAATGACTGCCGCAATCCTCGCAGAGGTATTCAAGAATATTCGGCGCCTTTTCCACAATAGCATGGCAGACCTCCGACTTACAGTCGATAATTCTAAGCGGGTTACGCTCAAAGCGTCCCTTACAGGTATCGCAAAGCTCGTCATAGTGCGGTCTTAAATATTCCTTTAACGCATCGCTGTACGCCTTGCGGCACTTCGGGCAGCCGATTGAATTTATATTGACTGATAAATCCCGAAGCCCTACGCTGTCAAGGAAATTAAGCGCAAGAGATATAACCTCCGCATCCATTGTCGGATTCGCGGCGCCGAACGCCTCAACGCCGAACTGGTGGAACTCTCTTAATCTTCCCTTCTGCGCCTTCTCATAACGGAAGCACGCGATATTGTAGAACATCTTCATCGGCATCGGCTGCGCGTAAAGGCTGTTCTGGATAAAGCTCCTCGCAACGGACGAGGTACCCTCAGGGCGCAGCGTTACGCTTCTTCCGCCCTTATCGTTAAAGGTATACATCTGCTTTTCAACAACATCGCTTGTGTCACCGACACCGCGCTCAAAAAGCTCCGTATGCTCAAAGGTCGGAATCCTGATTTCCTTAAAATTATATAAATCGGCGGTTCTTCTGAACTTGTCCTCCAGATACTGCCACTTGTAGCTGTCCTGCGGCAGCAGATCCGCCGTTCCCTTAGGGGATCTTGTTATTATCATCTGTTCTCTTCCTTTCGAAAAAACATAATATGTCTATTATATTTTACACTCAACATCGCATAATGTCAAGGGGTTTCAGTAAAAAAGAACAGCGCCGTCTCCGGCACTGTCGCTTTACTTTATTCTGTTTCTGTTATATAAGCCCCGCACAGAGGTGTCATGCTATCAAGACTGCTCCACAGCATCAGCTTTACATTATCGGTCTCCTTTGTATTCAGCTTATCAGGAATAACTGTTTCGGAGCCTGCGCCGGAAAAGCTTACCGGAATTATCTCAATACTGCTGAGCCTGCCGCCGCAGTATGCCGCGGCAATCACATAGTATTCTCCCGCCTTTGCCACGGTTATGTCAATGTGATTTTCGGTATAGCTTATTGAGAATGTCTCTGCTTTTAGCGTAGGAGCTTCTGTCGGCGGCGCGGTCGGTGTTGCTGTAGGTGTTGGTGTTGCTGTCGGTTTTACTGTGGGCGTTGCTGTAACTGTCTGCGGCGGTTCTGTCGATACTTCCTTTACAGTAATCGCACCGTTTACCGTCTGCGGCATAACGTCCTCAAGAAGCTGATTGCATATATCACCAGTCTCATAAGTCAGTGTCAGTTCGGTATTGCCGATATATCCGCTCCTGACCTCAAAATCCACGGTAAACAGCACACCGTCATCTTTTCTGTTGCTTTCGCTTGACCAGATGGCTGTTATAAAATTAAGCTGTTCCTTATCTATATTTTCCTGCTGTATATTTGAGATTATATCCTCACCATTTATTGCTACAGGACAAAGTGCCGTTTTGTCAAAATTGAGCTTCAAGGCATAAGCGGCAATTCCTGGATTATCGGTGAGTGTTACCGATACCGACACCATGCCGCCCGGCTCTGCCGTTTCGGATGAAACGGTAAGAATCGGAGCAGTATTTGCAGATACGCACATTACAACAGAGGCTAATACAACCGATAATGAAATTATTAAAGCAATTATTCTTTTCATCGCCTTCACTCTCCTAACTTAACATCCCATCCGGCAATATACTGCTGAAGCTTGACAACATCCTTTGCATTTATCTTTCCGTCAGGGAACACATCGGCGGCTTTCAGTTCCGCACTGTCAAGCGTGACATTCCAAAGCGCTATGTACTGCTTCAGCTTCACCAAATCCTTTGAGTTTATTTTCCCATCAGCGAATATATCACCGTATAAAATACCGCTTTCAACTGTTATCCCTCCGTTCGTCATATTTACTGTTATATCCTCAAAGCTCTGATTCGATATATCCCCCTCGTTATATGACAGACTGATCGGTATCGTTTCTCCTTCCTCCGCATCATCGGACACCTTAAAGGTCACAATATACAGCGTTCCGTCATTTGCATTGTCACTTTCCGATGACCAAACAGCCGTAACTTTATCAAGCGAGTTTAAATCCACCCCGGTCTGCTGTATATTTGAAATTATTGAGCCTGTTAAGGCATCGCCGAGACTTATCGACTGCGGTGTCAGCTTTGTATTGTCATAGCTCATACTCACGGAAAATGCCGCAATTCCGGGATTGCCGGTTATTGTTACAGGTATCTCCACGATGTCGCCCGGACATGCGGATATCTTTGCGGCAGCTATCACCGCCCCGGCTTCCGGTATATCATCAGCATAATGTATAGTTATATTCTCCAGATACTCGTTATAAGCTCCGATTGTAATGCTTTCCCAATCCGTTCTGCTGCCCTCGTAATATATATCCGTAAGACCGGTGCATGCGTTGAAAGCTCCGGGTCCGATTTCCTCAACGCCTTTAGGAATTGTTATAGAACGTATGCCGTCACAATCCAAAAACGCTTCATCTTCTATCACGCTGACAGTGTCGGGAATAATTATATCCGTTAATTTATCGCAGTCATAAAATGCGGAGCATCCAATCGTATCCACACCTGACGGAATTTCATATTCTCCCTCCTGTCCCGGTGGAAAAGCAACCAATTTTGCTTTATCATAGCTGAACAATACTCCGTTATCCGATATATAGCTCCTGTTGCTTTCACTAACATTAATATCTGTCAGACTGCTGCACGAACAAAACGCATTAAACCCGATACATGTAACAGTTGATGGAATATCTATGCTTATCATATTTATGCAGTCTGTGAATGCCTGTGGGGTTATTGATGTAACACCCTCTTTTATATCGACCTTTTCTACTGATAACCGCAAATCATACCAGGGCAGATCACAAAATACAATGTCCTCCATACTACCCGTTCCGCTGATGGTGAGTACTCCGCTGTAGCTTAACTCCCACTTCAGATTTTCGCCGCATGTCCCCGAAGCCGATATATCAGGATTTTGAGTTGGTGCCGGTGTCGGAGTAGGTGTAGAAGTAGGTGTCGGTGATGCCGTTGGTATCGGAGAAGGCGTTGGTGTTGTTGTCGGCGTTGCCGTTGGAGTTGGAGTTGGTGCTGCTGTAGGTTTTGGCGTAGGAGTAGCTGTCGGTGTCGGAGTAGGCGTTGCTGTAGGTTTTACTGTGGGTGTGGAAGTTGGTATTGAATCAACTACAGAAAAATATATCTTCGACGAATCTATTCCTCCTGCACTGTTCGCTGCTGATATATATGCCATATAACTTCCGGCTTTATCAAATGATACACTATATTCAGACGGAATCTTTTCAGCATCTATTATGCGATTTCCATCTCTGTAAACTGCAATCCAAAAACCGGTTGCATAATCTGAACGTGCAGAAAATTTAATTGTCTCACCCACTTTATATACTTCTTTATCTGTGTATAAATTGGCATATTGTGGGATTTTATCCGAAATTACATATATGGTGAAAAATTGTGCATCACTATTATTACTTGTGTACATCTGAATATTAATTCCGTCTTCAAAAATACCGCCGGATATATCAAGCCTGCATGTAGTGCATGCCGCAGCTAAACATATGTTTCCGCCCTGCTTAATTAAATACCATTTTTGTGCTGTGCTTCCATTATCCGTTTCCACTTTAACGTTTGCACCCGCATCTGATGATGCTGATTCTACATCAAGACACTTTTCATCCTTTAATGAAGATATTTTATAACTGCCGTCACTTTGTCTTACAAAATGCCACTTTTGATTATCTGACGGTATCTCGCCCTGTAATATTACGTTCGGGTTATTATTTGTTATCATCTTACCTGATTTATTATTTTTGATAAACGCATAAAAATCATCCCCATAGTTCACGGGATCTATGATTTCAAACTCAACCCTTGATGTATCTATACTTCCCGAACCGTTATAAACAGAAAAATATGCTGAATAACTTCCTACTCCTAATTTTGAGGCTTCAATTCCATAACTGCTGTCACAACTCTCCGTTATTACTCTTCCGGTTTCTATTTTATCAATACCTATTACATGACCTTTAGCACATACTGATGATACCGAAATCCATATAGTCTCAGATGTTGTAAATATTTTTTTATCAGTCCAAACAGTTCCGTAAGTCGGCGCTCCGACCACTGAAAATTCTATTGCCGCCGAATCTGTTCCTCCTGCTGAATTAGTTGCAGTTATCCATGCGTAATAATTTCCGTATCCAACAGAAGAAGCTGAAAATGAATATGTTCCGGACAAACTTGTTCCTACTACACATTGATTGTTATCCTTACGGCACACACTCATATAATAACCCGTAGCATTATTGGCATGAGGTGTCAGTTCTATGGTATCTTTTATATCATACCAGTATTGATTTTTTGTTAATGATACATTGTCCGGAGCTTGCGAAGCTGCATAAGCAGGTCTGCAATAACCGTCTATTGTGCTGTTAGTCAATGTATATGTCTGTGTACAGACTTTATCAGATTTATTTCCTTCAATCGTATAAACATTTGTATTATCAGAATTTGAAACAAGACCAATATGTTTACTTCCATCACTATATTTAAATATTATCAAATCACCTTTTTGAGGTGTTGTAGTTCCTCTTAAATAATATCTCCCTCTTGCCGAAAACCAATTTTTCATGGAATTATCAGCATCATAGGCGCTATACGATGTCGGAATTATATCTGAGCCTATACCCGCTTTTCTTGCACACCATACAATGAAAGCGGCACACCAACTCTGCCCCTGCATACTTGAATCCAAGTCAGCCCAATATTTTGTTATATTGGTTCCTGTTTCGCAATATCCGACTTCCCCTTTTGCAATATTCACAATATCGTCAGCCGTGCCGCTTGCATATACCTTTTGATACATTGAATTTGGCATCACTGTTACAAACATTATAATTATTGCAACTGTTAAACCCAAAATTTTTTTCATAAAAGCTCCTCCTTTGAATATTAAATTACTTACATTATATCCTAATAGTATAAATTTTGTCAAGCTCTATCGGATTATTTTTTAATCTAATGGATTATAATAAAATAAATCTATCAGATTATATTTAAAGGAGCATTTTAAGATGAAAAAGGATATAAATATTGAAATCGGTGCGCGTATAAAAGAAAAAAGAAAGCTGCTTAAATACACCAGAGAAACACTCGCGGAGCTTGTTGATATATCCCCTCAGTTTCTCGCCAATATTGAATGCGGTAAAAAAGGAATGTCCTTTTCAACCCTTAAAAAGCTGTGTCAATGTCTCGGTGTTTCATGTGACTACATCATTCTCGGCAAAAAGCAGGACAGCCGACACGAAAGGATAAATGAGCTTATCGAAAGCGTTGATGAAAAATATATCCCGATTATAGAAAGCCTTCTCGGCAATACATTACAAATTATAACCGTCGCGCAGAAAAGCAGCCTTGAAGCTTCACAGCAAAATACCGCAGACATATCGGAAGAATGTTAAAATGTATTGAAATTATGGTTGCTAAACCTCTGAAAATATGCTACAATTCAATCAGAGAACATTGCATCGGGAGGTGAGCACAAGAAGAAATAACCACGGCGGCGAAAAGAGCGCTGCGGCAGATCAACGACAGAGATTACGCGGCGGAAGCAAGAAATCAAGGCTATAAAAATATAATCAAGTACGGTGTTGCATTTAAAAACAAGGTATGCTGCGCAGTGGTTGAATAAAGCAATCCCTCCGGGGCCCCAAATGTCCCGAAGGGATTTTTCATGCTTTTCAGTCACTAATTACACCGTCATTACATCTGACTGTTTTATACTTCACAGCGCCCTCTATGGTATCAGCGGAATTTATCTTCACTCCCACCAACACGCCGTTTTCGTCATAGCCTATTTGTATAAGCCTGATGCCGCCCAAGAGGTGCGGAGGACTCCATTCACCGAAATAGTCACTGTCTGACATGATTTCAATACCGTTCTGCTCCATTGTGCAGTTCGGATTAAAGTTTTCAGTATCAACCAAGTTTCCGTCACGATCCGTTACGTTATTTACATACAGTATGGAATTACTCAGCTCGCCGCCCATCTTCACCCATTCAGTCGGAGTATCAACGCCGTCAAGCTTTATTCCGTCATATATCACGCGGCACTTTTCACCGCCCCAGTTTCTGCCCCAGGAGCCTGCGGCAAAGAAATTATTCGGATAATACTTGGAATTTGTAACCGTGCAGCTCCGCAAAAGATAGCCGTTCGCCGATATATCCGCTTTCCCCTCTTGGGGTGTTCCGGAGGTCTTGCAGGCGGTTATATATCCGCCGACAGCCTGGTCGCTGTAGCCGTGCCATGCAAGGGTACAGTCCTCAAATATTACGGAATTTCCTCCGTAAATATAATCCGTGTTGCCCTCGATATAGCAGTCCTTAACATACGCGGTGCAGTTAGTGTAGAAGGTGTCCTGTGAGGATATAAAATCACAGTTAAACAATTCAATATTATCACCGTCAAGCGCGATCGCCGCCGCGCGCTCGGTTGCCGCCTTTGCCATTGCGTCATAGCCCGGCGCTGTTCTGTCCGGCTTACCGTTGGTATCACCGTATTCGTTATGCAGTGCTGGTTCAACACCGTCCGCAAGCTCCTCAGCCGTTACCTCACAATTCAGCGTGTTTCTGAATATAACATTCTCAACATTTACGTTCTTTCCGGTTATCCTGCACACCGCGCCCCAGCGCGTTACCGGCTTTTTTTCCGTTTTCGCCGCCGCGTTATCCTCGTTATAATACATGGTATCATCGGCGCTGTAATACAGATAGCCTATGCCGTAATACCAGCGGATTTCCGGGCGGCTGCTTATATCTGCCGCCGCAAGCGTCACATAATCAGAATCAATTATAACCTGCTCGGTGTATACTCCGGGGTCAAGCTTGATTGTTACCCTGCCCTCATCACCCTCCGTTCTTTTCATCTTTCTTATAACCGTGAGCGCATCACCGATTGTTTTAAATTCCTTATCTGCTCCTACCTCGATTACAGGCTTATACTTCGTTTCGGAAACAATTTCCTTGAACAGTATATTCCTAAACGGATTTGTATCGCCCGCCGCCATAAGATAGCTTTTTGACAGCTCTGACAGCTCATAGCCGTCAATATTCTCCGCCGTTATATTATATTTATGGTCAGGCAAAAGTGTAAGGTCTATTTTATTATCCGTAATTCCTGTTGTATATGTCAGCTCGGGATCATCCTCCGCTGTAAAGGTCAGCTTTACTTTATTCAGGTCAAGAAAGCTGCCGTCATTATACACATTATGAACCGTAACATTGCCGGAAACCTCGGTGGGAACAATGTCGACAAGGTGAATGTCAAGGCTTTCGTCAGCCATTCCCACCGATACACGGTTTGTATCAAGAGCGGCGCATACTCTCGCACTTCTTCCCTCGTTTTCCTCAACATAAATATCATAGCTTCTGCTCCTGCGCAGCTCAACGGAATAGGAGCTTCCAAGGTCTGTTTTATATTCTGTGCCGTCTTTTTTGTCCTTAAACACAAGCTTCAGCTTTGAGGTGTCGGCGGCTCCGTCATAGCGTATGCTTCCCGAAACCGTATATGCTACGATAACCGACGGATCATAGTAATCCGCAAATACAGCATAAATATCCTTGTTTGAGCTTCCGCCGTACACATACACATCTCCCGCTGACGGATCCTCAATATCCGCCGAAATTGACGGCGCGATACCGTTCTCTATACTCTCCTCGCC
Source organism: Candidatus Ornithomonoglobus sp. (assembly GCA_051877435.1). Classification (GTDB taxonomy): domain Bacteria; phylum Bacillota; class Clostridia; order UBA1381; family UBA1381; genus Ornithomonoglobus. The sequence continues at coordinate 10,651 of JBJEIW010000086.1, read as the reverse complement.
GCTCGCAAGCAGTGTGTCGCCCTGATAGATATATACCGGCCGTCCGGATGATGCCGAATATACAACCGTCACTATACATGCTCCCTCAGGCGCAAAGTAAAAGCTGCGCTTCGTTTTGCTGCCCGAACCCGCGCGAAACGCTACTTCAAAGGAATACCGCGTTCCGTCGGTATGAATATATTCCGCAGGCGCATCCGCCCTTGTCCATTCACCGTATCCGTTTATGCCGGACGCTGAAAAAGCTTCCTTATCCGGCACCGCCGCCGCGCTCATAAGCGCGGTATCGTTTGATGTCCATACCCAATTTTGAGGTATAGCTGCGGCAAAGCCGCCCGTTTGGGCGGCTGTCATAATTGCTGCTGTCATAATCACCGTAGCTTTTTTCATCATTCAATTACAAAATCCGAGAAGTCCGCATAAGCGCCCTCTTCACCCACACAGAATATAGCGTGCTTCGCGCCTACCCATTTGCCCTGCATCGCGTCAAACTCGCCCATAGGAATAAATGTGCTTCCGTCAAGGCTGTAGGAGCATCTTACTTTTGCGGTAAGACCATTGCGCCTTGCGATAACCTCTGTTCTGAGATATACGCTTGTTACGGAAACAATCTTATCGGTTACAAGCTCCTCGTCCGCCGCTTTGCCGGAATTTTTGGTTACACCTGTTGTAAACTCAATCGTACCGTCATCAACAAGCGCGATATAACCGTATTTAAGTCCGACTACTCCGAGAGCCGCCTTGTTCTTTCCGGTACCTTTGGGCATATCTACCTTAACGGTTGTCACCATTGAAGGAGCCTGCCAGAGCTGTGTGAGTACATTAGGAAGATTCCACATATATGCGTCCTCAGGCTTTTCAACCTTCTCGCTGTAAAGTCTGAGATGTCCCGGATTCTCTGTAAGAGAATACCACTCCGGCTTATTATTCGCCTGCCACTGCCACTGCAAGCCCAGCTTGTCCGATGAAAAATCATCCGAGGTCGCAGGAACACATATAGGATATTCTGCGCCCACATCCGGCTTTTTACATTCCATAACAGGCTGACCGCATAAGCCGCTGTCTATGTTCTCACCCATTGCAGGCCAGTCGTTGATCCATGTCACCGGCTGCAGGTGGATAATTCTTCCGCACACCTCAAGGTCCTGGAAGTGCATAAACCAGTTTTCGCCGCTTTCAAGCTCGACCCAGCCGCCCTGATGCGGTCCGTTTATATCCGTCTTGCCCTGACGCAGAACTATTCTGTCCTCATATGGACCGTAGACATTCCTTGAACGGAGAACAACCTCCCAGCCTGTGGGAACGCCGCCCGCCGGTGCCATTACATAATACCAGCCGTTTCTCTTATAGAACTTAGGTCCCTCAAGCGTCGGATGACTTATCGTTCCGTCAAATATAATAGTGTCCTCGCTTATAACCTTTGTACCGTCCGGCGTCATTTCGCATACCGCAAGCTTTGACTTTATGCCGCAGCGGCTGTTTGCATAGCCGTGAACAATATATGCCCTTCCGTCCTCGTCCCAGAGCGGGCAGGTGTCTATAAGGCCAACTCCCTCTTTAACGCATATAAGGGGTGACCACTCACCGTAAATATCATCGGTGCAGGTCATCATTATGCCGAGGTCGGGATCGCCGTAATATATGTAAAACTTACCGTCATGGTATCTTATCGCCGGCGCCCATACGCCGCAGCCGTGCTGCGGCTTGTTATACAGCGGCTGAAGCTCACGAACGGCATAATTAATAATTTCCCAGTTTATAAGATCCTTTGAGTGAAGTATCGGCAGACCCGGAACATATGTAAATGACGATGCCGTCATATAAAAATCACTGCCTACTCTTATCACATCCGGATCGGAATAATCCGCGTAAAGCACCGGATTCTTAAAACGTCCATTGCCTAAATCCGATACCCATTTTCCTTTTAAATCCATATTATTGCCTCCTCTTTATTTAAAACAGGGAGGGCAGAGCCGCCCTCCCCTTATTTTTCGTAGTATTATTCTACTATTTTAACATCTGCGCCGTCTTTGACTCTTACCGGCTCATCTGTTCCCTCGGCATGCACGCCGTAAACTCTTACGTCCTCAGCATTTTCAAATTCAATGCCGGGGCCGTTTATAACCTTAACCGAAATGTCACGGAAGGTTGAGTTCTTTATGTTGGTGCAGAAGATTCCCTCGCCTCTGGTCTTTTTGACATGGAATGCCATAATCGGCTTATCCTTAAGCTCCTGCTCTGTTTCTGTCATCTCCACCGAGAAGTTGCTGAGAGTAATTCCCTCAACAGGCATCTCAGGAATACCGTATATATACGCAGCCGAAGCTGTTACCTTTGTCGCGCGTATATTTGAGATATTTATGTTTCTTATTACAGGGGTGTTGTCTGCAACCGGAAGCTTATCAAGACTGAAAAGCGACATATCATCCGGGCTTGCGCCGCCGCACTGATAATAGCCGTTGATTACGAACGGCGAAAGTACATTCTGCATAATGATGTTGCTTATAATTACGTCCTCAACCGCGCCGCCGCGCTTACGTCTTGTCTTGATTCTTATACCTCTGTCTGTACCGTTGAATACGCAGTTTGAGATCGTAACATTCTTAACACCGCCCGACATCTCGCTGCCGAGAACAACGCCGCCGTGACCGTTAAGCATTGTGCAGTTGGTTACAACAATGTTCTCGCACGGATACTGCTTCTGGAACAGATCGTCCTCCGTACCGGATTTCAGTGTAAGACAGTCATCGCCGACATCGATTGTACAATTTGAGATATGTACGTTTGAGCAGCTCTCAGGGTTTATACCGTCGGTATTCGGTGAATTCCACGGATTTTTGATTGAAATTCCGTCAATTGTTACGTTTGTGCAGCACATCGGGTGTACTGTCCACATTGCCGAGTTTCTTATTGTAATGCCCTGTATAAGAACATTATCGCAGAGAATCGGCTGAATAGCGCGCGGTCTATGCTCATTCTTGGGGTTATGCCACCAGTTCTGACCCTGACCGTCTACAACACCGCGCCCCTTGATTGAAACATTCTTTCTCTTGAATGCCTTTATAAGTCCCGAATGACCGCCGCGGTTATAGCCCGGAAGAATATCCGTCGTTATCATCGGATAATCCGCCGGATCCGCGCTTCCTAAAATAACAGCGCCGCTGTCAAGGTATAAGGTCATGTCGTCCTTGAGCTCAATTGTACCTGTGAGGTACTCGCCGGCGGGGAAATATATTGTTCCCCCGCCCTGCTGCTCAGCGATGTCTATAACCTTTTTTATTGTCTCAGTGTTATTTGTTTTTCCGTCGCCTATAACGCCGTAATCACATACATTAAGATAATTGCTCATGGGTTGAACCTCCGCTTATTTAATCATTCTGTAAATCATTGCTGCCGTTTCTGCTCTTGTTGAAATCTTTACAGGGTTAAAGTTTCCAAGATCATCACCCGTTACATAGCCCGCAGCCGCCATTCTTGCAACAGCCGCCAGTGCATAGTCGGTAATACTGTCCTTATCCTTGAAGCCGAGATTTGCAATTGCATTCTCTATTTCAAGCTGCTTCTGCAAAGCCGCTTTAAGCGCTTCAGCTTCTTCCGATCCCTCTTCGGATTCTGTCTCAGTATCCTCTGAAGCAGTGTCTGTTTCTGTCGTCTCAGCAGCTTCATCGGCATTCTCCTCATCCGGCTCTATGGCATCCTCGGATACTTCAACAGTTCCGTCCTCGATCACAGGCGCAAAATCATCCGTAAGCTCTTCCTCGGTAGGAATTTCAATATCGCTGTCAATCAGATCTATCATTCTCATACACATAACAGCTATATCCTGTCTTGAAATCGGCTGTCCGATACCAAACTCCGTATCGCTTATGCCCCTTACAAGACCCATTCTTACAGCGGTCTCAACATAGTGCTCATACCATGCGCCTTCCTCTATATCGGTAAAGCTTGTCGTCTCATGCTTATAAATCGGGAGACCGTATGCCGTGAGAAGAATTTTTACGAACTGCTCACGCGTTACATTGTCGTTTACACCGAATGTGCCGTCGCCGTAACCGTTTACAATGTCCTTCTCATAAAGATACATAACAGCTTCTCTTGCCCACTCTGTCAATGTAAGATCACTGAAAGCTTCAACACCCTCAGGTCTCTTTGTAGCTTCCGGCGCAGCCGTTGCTGTAATGGTGACACCGGTGTTTGTCGATGTGGCTATACTGCCGCCGCTCACCCCTGACGAGGAGGATCCTGACGATGACGAACCGCCGCCGCCACCGCCGCCACCGCCGCCGCCTGACGATGGTGTCGACGGTTTAACCGTTGCCGTAGGCGCAGGTGTCGCGTCTCCCGCTGCACCCGGCTTTACTATTACCGTAAATTCCTTGTCAAGGTAATTCTCACCTACCTCAATAGAAGCGGTAAGTGTTATCTTTGTATCTACAGCTACATTTCCCGGTGTTGCAAGATATACGGCAACATCGGTTATACCTGCGTCCTTATATGCCTGAATCTGCTCGGCTGTATAACCGTAATCAGCCAGCTTTTCAACGGCTATTCTCTGTGAGCCTACAGACAATACATTTGAATCCGATGAGCTCCACTTGAGATAGTTTCCTGAAAGTCCCGCTGTACCCTGATACTGGAGTAAAAACGGCGCGGTCGCAGTATATGTATCGGTTTCCTCATCATATGGAAGTGAAGGGATACCTACCTCATCCCAATAGGTCTTTGCATAGTCCTCAGTAAGATTCTCCACATAGATATTATCTATAAGATATGCTCCACCGGCTGTGTTTCTGTCCATAACGAATTCAATATTTGATACACAGTCCTCAGCATTTCTGAAGTTATAGCCCGTACCTATCTGCATACCGTCATAGTAGAAGTCCCACTTATGGCTGTCAGCATTGGCGATAAGTATCGCCTTTACCCACTTTCCTACAGGATGGCGATATCCGCTTGTTCCGCCCATGAACTGCTTACATTCTTCGCTGTTGTATGCTCCGAGATAGCCTGCGCCATCCCAGCCAAGCGAGCTGTTTGCTCCGTTTGCAAGGAGGAAACGGCACATCTGAGACGGTGATGAGTTTGCAAGTCCTATATAGAACTTGTTGTTACCGTCTATTACATAGATATCCATCGTCATCATTACAATGCCCTCCGGCGCTTCACCGGTACTTGGATCAATCAGCTTAATCCACATCGGGATTGTTGAGGTACCGCCGTAAGGACTGTACTCACTGTAATAGAACGCAAAGTTTTCTTCCTCATCCGAGCCGTACGGCTTACCATATAAGTCATCTGTTGACATGATTCTCTTATCAAAGGATGCCGAAGTATCCACATCCTTGTGGTCAAAGTCCGCAAAGCACCGCGAGTCCTTGAACACATCGACTCTTATGCCTCTGAAGGCAGAAGCCTTCGGGTTTGACGGCTGAACATTGTCGGCAATCGCCTTATATGTTCCGTCCGCTTCAAGACCCACATCCGCCTCAAAGTCGTTATAGTATATGTTCGGATTCCACTGTCTTACCGATACCTCAAAATCTCTTGTTACCGACGCGTCACCCTTTGTAACGGTAGCCGTCAGTGTTACCGGAACACCGCCGTCAACTATCTTCGGGTCGCCCTCCTTAGGACGTGTTACAACACCGGTCCAGTTTCTCTGAAGCGATGATATCATCTGAATGTTTATATAGTCAGGCTCGCTGCTCTCCCATGTGATAACTGACTTATTTATCGAGCCTGTCTTGTCGAGATCAAGGTCAAAGTATACCGAGGTCTGGCTGATTGAATTAATCTCAATAGCCTCCGCGTCTCTCTTTACCGCCTTTTCGTTTGCCGAAAGTCCGGCATCCGGATCAGGTGTCGGTGTCGGACCCGGTGTTGCGCCCGGTTCAAGCGTCGGCTCCGGAGTTGCGGCAACCGGAACAAATTTTACACCTGTAAACCGTCCCTTTGAGCCATCTACAAAGCAATAATATGTATGACCTTCCTTAATCTCATCGCTCTTTAACATAAGACTCGTCGAAACACCCGCAGTTTCCGCAAACCAATCCAGAGAAACATTCGGAAGATCAGCCTTGCTTGCCTCCGCATTTTCTTCTACGAGGTATGCCGATTTGCCCTTAAGTCCTGTTATATAACAATATATAGTACCGTCACTCGGTGCAATGAATCTCAATGCCGTACCGGTTGCAGCGCCGTTTGCCCAGCCGCCGTTTGTTGAGCTGTGCGTAACGTATCCGCCAAAGCTTGAACCGTCATCATAGCTGCTCTTTGATGCGGTATAGGTCAGATCTGTCATCGCTGACAATCCCGGAATAAGCTCCTCATCTTGAGCTATATTCTTTGTTGCTTCCCACAGATAATAATCACCTGTGATCGGAGCTGTTGTCGGCTTTTCCGTCTCCGGAGCCTCCGTTACATCCGCTGTTGCTGCCGGTGTCGGTGTCGGTGTTGCCGTGGGAGCTGTCGTTACTGCCGGTGTCGGTGTCGGTGTTGCAGGCATAATGGTTACATCTGTGTCACCGCCCGGGTCCTCCGTGGCAGTCTCAGTGGCTGCCTCCGTAACCTCAACAGTCGGCTCCTCGGGATTATCGCCACCTTCACCGGATACGGTGAGCTTTACCTTTCCGATATACGGCTTGCCCTTTGTCGTATCAAGAGTATAGGTTTCACCACAGTTTAAATCACACGAAAATGTGCTGAAAATATTCTTTGTGTAGCTCGATGTTGTTATCACAGCGTTGCCTGATGAATCCTTCAGATATATCAGCTGATTTGACGAGCCCATAGTAAGCTCAATATCAAGATGCGCGCTTGTTCCCTGCGGAATAACCAGCTGCATCGCATCTGAGGCATTGGCATCTGCCTTTGCTACCAAAACAAACTCCCCGGAGGTATATCCGGCTTTTCCCGTAGTGTATGTAAATTTAGCTCCAGGATTAGACATAATTACAGTTTCTTCTCGCTGATCGGAAATAATATTGCTTCCTATTGCTATTGTTTCAGGGAAGAAGGACGCATCCGTAAAATCCCATGTATAAGTTACTTCCTGCGCGTCAGCGGACAGTATCAAGCCCGCAAAGCTTGATACTGCAATCGACACTGCCGTTAAAAACGATAATAATTTATTAGTTCTCATCTGAACCACCGTCCTTAATTATCGTAAACCATAACTTCGTTTAACTCACCCATCTTCTTTGAACGCACGAAGCATACATCGCTCTTTTGTACATCCTCGATATCACCGGGCTCAAGCTCGTCTTTCTTTACATCGTATACATAGATATACGCGTTGTCAAGAAGATTTATCGCGCGGCAGTAATCCATAATTGATACAGGGCTGCTGCTTGACGCGTATCTGAGTCTGTCCTCCTGAGGAAGTCCGAGAATTATCATGTAATCTGAGAATCTCTGCTGAACATCACCGTACGCGATATACAGATTATCTGAGAAGTCAAGCTTTGTTACCGCACCTGTACCGCTCCAGTCCTCAAAATAATTAGCTGAGTTATCCTCTATATATTTACCCTTCTTATCAAATGCTGTTTGTCTGTTGTTGAATACAAGACGGTAATTTGAAACCATGCCCTTGTTATCCTTTATGTACTGGATAGCGTCACCGATATGCAGATCTCTGTAGCCGGTATCAAAGGTCTCATTGCCTGAATAGTTCATCCATCCGTCCTCATATGTAACAGACTCTGTGTCACTGTCCATATCGATTGTAAGCTTCTCACCGCTTTGATAGCCTTCGATTCTGCGTACTTCCTCACCCTCATCATTTACCGCGTCATAAATCTTTGAGATAAAGAAGAGCGCGCTTGACATTGAAACACTGTCTGATATATCCTCAACAATAACAACCGCGCCGGCGCGTCCCTGTCTGTCAATATCATAGCATGTTACATCTGAATATGTTCTGTTTTCAAGATCTGCCTTTGTAAGGATTCTGTAGTCTGACTCATCACCGTCATCAAAACGCGGCATTGCGAAGATTGTTGTATCTTCGGTGATAAAGGTAAGACCCATAATTCCGTCAGTATATTTAACCGATGTCTTATTCCAGCTCTTTACAAAGTCAGTATCGTTCACATAGTATTTAAGATTGCCCTCATCATCGGTATAGATATACTTTGAGCTTGCATCATACGGACGGTTGATTGTCGCAATCTCGCCCTTACTGTTCAATGTATAAGTTATAAGCTCGCCTACAGATACTGTCTGCTCAACCTGGAGATAGTTTTTCTTCGTGCTGTTAATATTTACGTTTGTGGCACAGAGAAGCTTTAAAACCTCATTGTTTGTTGTGTAAAGCTTGAGATATGCCTCCTCAGGACCCGGATCGGTGTATACATTAAGCACATATGCATAGTTTCTGAGACTGTTACCTGATGCAACAATTCCGAGGAATTTCCCGTCTGTTGTTAATGCAAAGGTTCCTGATGTACCTGATGTATATTTTTTGTCAACATACTTTGAAATGTCATATGTTACACCGTCAATTATTATCTCATCATCTGAAATCGTTCCGATTGTACCTGTTACAACATTTCTTGAGATGTAAAGTGATACGCTCTCACCGTCAAGACTTTCCTTCATAGTTATAGCGTCATTGACCTGAATATCATTAAAGCTTACCTCTGTATCACCTATATATACAGAAACATCAATATCGTCCGGATCAGTTGTTATACATTCGCCAAGACCGTTCTCCTTCGTACCGTTCTGAGTATAAAGTCTGTAGTTTCTTGTATCAATTCGTTCAATGAGAAGATGCTTGTACTCGTTGATGATGATAACGTTCGCTGTTGACGTACCGTCATTTGCAATAAGCGTTACGTCACCGTCAACCACGCTTTCAAGCAATGTCTTGAGGTCATTGGAGTTTGCAGTTGTCTTATATCTGTCATTGTACAAAACAGTTACATTATTTGAAAATTTAACGCTCTTTGTGGATGTGCCTCCGCTCGGATAATACTTAATATTTGAGCCTGATACCTCGTCATAATCGTCAATATCAAATGATGTTACAGTATTCTGATTTGACTGCTCTGTGAAGGCGATGATCTTTGCACCGTCACCTCTTACATCAGTGTAATAAGCCTTAACCTTATATCCGATATAATTCTTAATATCAGGAGTTATTGACTCATATACTGTTCCGTCAATTGATACCTGAGTATCACCCATGCTCTTGTTGAGAAGGCTTGCATCACCGTAACCTGTTACAACGCCGGTAACTTCATAAGCGTCATATATCTTTTCAAGAATTGTTTCGCTGCCCTTGGTATAATCTCTGTTATTCAGCTCCATCGGATAGATAAACAATGTGTTATAAAGCAATGTAGCTGTCTCTGTTTTTGTAAGGGCTGCATCATTTGCCTTCGAAATATTCTTGCTGAGTTCGTTTTCAGCGGCAAGCTTTACATATCCGTTAGGATAACCTCCGTTCTGGTTTGCCGCTGTTTCATAGCCTGCGCAGCAAAGCAATATCTTAATTGCCGCAACATATGTTATCCCTTCATTAGGATTAAATTCATCAGCGATTGATATAACGCCCATATCCGCAAGCATCTGGACTGCCGCGCCCTCTTCTGTTGAAATATCAACATCATCAAAGTAACCCTTTGTTGCAGTCTTGCTGGGAACAATATTATAGTTCATAAGTCTTGCAGCGTAAAGCGCGAATTCTCCGCGCTTTACAATTGTGCTGCTTCCAAACTCCTCATTGCTGTCGGGACTCATTATATTAAGTCCGGTTACAAGATCAACCGCAGTTTTCTGCTTTGTTGAATCCACATCCGTATATGCCAGAGCGCTTATCGCCGTAAATGTGCTCATAAGCATTCCGATCGCAAGAATTAATGCACATAACTTTTTTATCATTTTATCAAATTCCTCCCTGTTTTAATCCCACATCGGCTTCAGGGTTCCGTAAAGAACCTTTGCAGCGGCAGCGCGGGTTGTTGTTCCTCTCGGATCAAACAAATTATTGCCAATACCATCTATTATTCCCGCTTCATACAAGGTCTTAACAGATTCTGCTGCGTAATCAGCTATTGAAGCTTCATCCGCAAACGCTTCATAGGTTAACTCCCTGTTTAAAGCAAGATTCTGATTTGCGAGCAGCCTTGTTATCATTACAGCCATATCCTGCCTTGATATATTGCTGTCCGAACCAAATTCAGTATCACTTATGCCCTTTACTATGCCGAGTGAATATGCCGTTGCTACAGAAGAATAATACCATGCATTCTCTGCCACATCCTCAAAGCTGCATTCTGCATTCTCATCTATGAGGTTAAAGCCTCTCATAAGCAATGTGATAAACTCTGCTCTTGTAATATTTCTGCCCGGTGCAAATTCGATATCTGAGATACCGTTTACAATACTGCGGCTGCTAAGCTCTGTTACTGCTTCCTCTGCCCAGTCATAGCCTGCCATATCACGGAAGCCGTTTACTGACGGAGCGGTTGTTGCTGACGGAGCATCAGTTTCCTGCGGAGCTCCCGTCGCATCCGGGGCATCAGTAGCCGACGGATCCGGTGTCGCCGTTGCGGTTACAGTGTTCGAACCGCCGCCACCACCGCCGCCACCGCCGCTTGACGGACGTGAGCCTGACGTGCCTTCCTGTACTGTATTATCCGGCTTA
>JBJEIW010000085.1:0-14287 GCA_051877435.1 Candidatus Ornithomonoglobus sp. | reverse complement strand
TAGTTATGCAGATTGTAGGCTTTTTTGTTTTGTTTTTTGGGGAAACTCAAATAAAAAACAGTGTTACTGTAATTGATATATGAACAATTTCTGAAAAAAACTGTTAAAACGCAAAAAATTATTAAAATGCGGTTGAAATTTTCTTATAAATGTGATAAACTGATAAACTGAATACAGATAAGACAGCTATACTCGAAAGGACATATAATATAAATGAATAATAACACAAATAAAAAACCCCCAAAGGGGAATCAGCCGCCTAAATCTCCTATGAAAAATCCACTTCTGATCTTTCTTCTGATAGCGGCAGCGGCAACGATATGTCTCAATCTTATGATCTCATCATTTACAACGCCTGATAAAACAGAGGTATCCTATGATGAGTTCCTTGCAATGATAGATGAGGGTGCGGTAACGGAAATAGAGCTCAAGGGTGATCAGATCACAATATACGGTCAGCCCCAGATCAGTGCCGATGATATACAGAAGATATCGGACAGATCCCTGATATTTATCGGAAAAATCAGTGATGAAGCCGCAGAGGCTCAGTCGGACGCTTCAAGACCTATTTATTATACAGGCTATATAAACGATCAGAGGCTTCTTGACAAGCTTGATGAAAAGGGAATAAAGTATTCAACACCGGTTCAGTATTCAAATCCGATTCTGAACTTTGTGCTGACATGGATTTTACCTATTGTATTTATGTATCTGCTCATAATGCTTTTCATGCGGCTTATGACAAAGAAAATGGGCGGTTCAGGCGGAATTATGGGAATAGGTCAGTCACATGCAAAAATGTATAATGTTGAGAATAAAACAGGAGTAACCTTCAACGATGTTGCGGGTCAGGAGGAGGCGAAGGAATCACTTGATGAAATTGTCGACTTTCTTCATAATCCTTCAAAGTATACTGCAATCGGCGCTAAGCAGCCCAAGGGCGCGCTTCTCGTCGGCCCTCCGGGAACGGGAAAAACCCTTCTTGCAAAGGCTGTTGCCGGCGAGGCGAATGTTCCGTTCTTCTCACTTTCCGGCTCGGAGTTTGTTGAAATGTTTGTAGGTGTCGGCGCATCGCGCGTGCGTGATCTTTTCAAACAGGCGGCGGCAAAGGCTCCATGTATAATATTTATAGATGAGATTGACGCAATAGGAAAATCAAGAGATAATCAGATGAATTCGAATGATGAGCGTGAGCAGACGTTAAATCAGCTTCTTTCGGAGATGGACGGCTTTGATTCATCGAAGGGTCTTGTTGTGCTTGCCGCAACAAACCGCCCGGAGATACTTGACAAGGCGCTTCTGCGTCCGGGACGCTTTGACAGACGCATTATTGTTGAAAAGCCTGATCTGAAGGGCAGAGAGGATATATTAAAGGTTCATATCAAGAATGTAAAGACTGCCCCGGATATTGATCTTCATGAAATGGCGCTTGCAACAAGCGGCGCTGCCGGAGCCGATCTTGCAAATATGGTTAATGAGGCGGCTCTGCGCGCGGTTCGTTTCGGCAGACAGATGGTTACTCAGGAGGACCTTATGGACTCTGTGGAGGTAATTATTGCCGGTAAGGAAAAGAAGGACAGAATCCTTTCGGCGGAGGAAAAGAGAATAGTATCCTTCCATGAGGTAGGACACGCGCTTGCAACCGCTTTGCAGAAGAATACACAGCCGGTACAGAAGATTACAATAGTTCCGAGAACTATGGGCGCTTTGGGCTATACAATGCAGATGCCGGATGATGAGGAGAAGTATCTTAATAACAAGGAAGAGCTTCTTGACCAGATTACGGTATTTCTTGCAGGCCGCGCGGCTGAGGAAATTGTCTTTAATACTCAGACAACGGGCGCATCGAATGATATTGAGCGCGCAACCGATATGGCGAGAAAGATGATAACGATGTTCGGTATGTCCGACCGTTTCGGGCTTGTCGGGCTTGAGAGCGTACAGAACCGCTATCTTGACGGAAGAGCCGTAGCGAACTGCTCCGAGGAAACGAAAACTGAAATTGACCGTGAGATTGTCAGGATAATGAAAGAGCGCTACGAAATTGCAAAGCAGCTTTTAAATGATAACCGTGACGCGCTTGATGAAATTTCCGAATTTCTCATTGACCGTGAAACAATCACCGGTGACGAGTTTATGGAAATCTTTAACCGTGTGCGTGAGAACCGCAATAAGCCGGAGGCGGGATCGGAAGCTGATGAAGCGCCTGATGCGAAACCGGCAAACGTGCAGGAAGGGGCTGAGGAGGAATGAAGCTTTTAAAAGGATTTTTCTCCTTTCTTATTTATCTTGCTATGTTTCTGTTGGTATGTATGTTTTTTACCGGAAACGGCACATTTATTTATGAAGGTTTTTGAGAGGCTATACAGACTATGAGGAAATTAACAGCATGGAGGGGTGTGATGTCGGCGGCGGCCGCTTTCACACTCATGCTTTCATCATGCAGCTTCGGACCGCGCGCGGATGAAGAGAATGAAGCGGTAATGGGAGAAAGCTGTAATATTAATGCGGTTGTAATGACCGCAGACGACAGTGAGAGTATAACATATGATCAGCTGTGCAACGGTATTGCGGCTAATATCAATGTAACCAGAGAAACAAGGCTCGGCAGTCTTGATTACTGTGATATTCTGTATCTGGACGAGGATGCCGCCGACGCGGAGGGATTCGATTCGCAGGTAATTGAGGACTATGTATATAATGGCGGCGCCGTTGTGCTCGACAATGCTCTGGTGCCTTGTTTTTCATACGAATTTCTGGGCGCATCGGAGATTACACACATTGACGGGTGCCCGGCATTTATGGAATATCCCCAAATAAGCCCTGATCTTGAAAAGATAAGTGAATTGCTCTATGATTATACATCGGCATTTAAGGGTTACGGCAATTACCTCGACTATGAAAAATATGATTACGGCTACGGAATAATTCCGTCAACAGCGCAGGCGATAGGGGAGTATAACGGCGCAGCTGTTTATTCTGTGAATAATTACGGCAGCGGATATGTATTCCTTACAAACCCTATGCTTCCGGGAAAGTATACGGTTTCAATGCTTTCGGAGGGGGAGCAGGGCGAGCCGTTTGCATATACAACGGTGGGCGCTGAAAACATATTACGGAGCTATTTTGCGGAATATGTATCCGTAAAGAAGTATGGCTTTGCAGTTGAAAGGAGTTTTGGCTCCTTCGGTTCACGTCCGGCGGCGTGGGAGCTGCACTATGAGGATATTACCGGCGTAAACAATAATGCGCTTGAACAATTCTCAAATATGTGTATGGCGGAGGGCCAGATGCCTTCTTATACAATAGCAAGAAACTTCTACACATGGTTTAAGCGTACTGAAAGCGTAAATTATCTTATAAGTGACGGCAGCGGCAGCTATAAAAATGATGTTTATGAGAACGCGTACTGCAGCGGCACGCATATCGTTTCAGGCGGAAAGTGGCTTGAGCTGGACAGCTATGCGCATACCGACAGCTATTTCAGTGACAACAAGGAATATACCAAACGCGCCTACCCGTGTCCTGTGGACTGGAACGGTGACGGAAATATAGATTTTCTGTGCGGAAGCGCGGACGGGAATTTCTATATGTATTTCGGAAACGGAATGAAGTATAACTATGAGACAGGTGTTGCAACCTTGCTTACGGACAGTGAGGGTAATGCAATAAGCGCCGGCAGCTATTCCTCACCGGCGCTGTATGATATAAACGGTGACGGAACAGATGAGCTGCTTTCCGGCAGTGAGGACGGTGTTGTCCGCGCATGGAGACCGCTGAGGAGCGAAGAAAATCCCGATTCAATGGCGTTTGAGTCCATGGGTGAGGTGCTTTTTACGGGATTTACGGACTGTATGATTGATATAGGTGATCTTAACGGTGACGGAATCGCGGACCTTGCAGTCGGATCGCGCGACGGAGAAATGCGTGTTTATACAGGTTATACTGAGGATGGAATGACAACTTTATTTAACGGTGACTATATACCTGTGAATACAGACCAGACATGGGCGTCACCGTGCATATACGGCGGAGAGCTTTTCTGCGGAACGCTGGAGGGGTACGTTGCCCATTACGAGTATAACGGCATGGATTTTAATCTTGATAATTATCTCACCTGTGATGATATATCACGTCGGGGAGATAACCGTGTAACGATCGGTATGAACAGTGTTCCGAGATTTGCCGATGTCGATGGTGACGGAAATGATGACCTTATCTGCGGAACTCTTGAATACGGCATGGCATACCCTATAGACAGTCCGTATTTCCCGTATAAGGATAAGCTTCAGGAGCAGCTTAAATTCTGCGATAAGTATAATATTTATATGGGTGTGCACAGCTTCACACACAAATATGCAACGCCGGAACACGAGGCAAGGGAACTGGAATATCACAGGAATGCGTTAGAGAAATACGGTCTTACGCTTGATGGTATCGGCGCAAATCAGCACACATGGTTTACAAGTAAGTACGGCTATGACGGAAGCGGCATAAACGGCTTTAACCCTAACTATAATGGCTCGTTTGCGGCGCAGGCTGATGCGGGGCTGCTCTGGAACAGCGGCGCGACAATGCCGGAAAGTGATGCTGTTCCGCAAAGCTCGGCGGAGGACGCGATCCCGATGCCTCTGTATATGACAGGTTACGATTTCCTTTTGCTTGAAACCTCAAACACACCGCATGGTGAGGGAATGTATTCATATACAAGTGTAAAATACGATATGCCTATGCTGTTCTATAACCATTGCGACTATATTTATGAAGCATCTGAGGATCAGATAGCGGCGGTTAAAAAGGTCGGGCAGCTTGTTGATGATTACGACTATATGTTTGTCGGTGAAAACCAGATGGCAAAGTCGGTGGCGGCTGCATACAATACAGATGTGGAGGCTGTAAGAACAGACAGCGGAGATATAGTTATAAGCAGCAGTGTAAGAGATACAGAGCGTGGACTTTATGATGAAAAGTTCTGTGATTGTGTCGGTGTTAAGGTTGTTTTCGGTGAAAATGACAGCGCTGAGAGCTACAGTGTGGATGCGGATGTGTGGAATGAAGAGAACGGACATATATATGTGGGTCTTAATAAGCCGGCAGTCCTTAAGAGAAGCGCTGCGCTCAGCGGGATAAATATTAAGCAGATCAATGTTCCCGCAAAGGTAAGCATAAAAGGAAACAGCGCAGTAATCGAATTTGAAGAAAGCGGACTTATGTGTGTGCGCGTTGCGGGAGCGGCGACAACCACAAGCCCGGACTGGACAACCCGCACCGATACAAACGGTGATACAATATTTATGAAGTTCAGCAAGGCGCAGAAGTTAGAGATACAGGTTCAATGAGATTGAGAGGGAAGCTGTAAAAGGTTTTCCTCTTTTTAGATATGACGGATACGCGCATATTTAAACAGTCAGAGCCATACAGCATTATATCATTTGCAGCGCCTCTGAAAATGTTATTCTGCCGTCACGAAAAAAGGGCGCTAATTGTCTGTATATTGATTCATAAGGCTTAGTATAATCAATGTTTATAAATTCAGCATTGAAATTATTACAAAGACTTTTTAATAGGGCATAGGCTTCTGGCCGGAATTTTCATGGAGTGAATTTCCGATAAACGATATAAATTTAATACCAATCACCAATCCTATATGTCAGAGAGAACTGATTATCGGCTTGCACGCTAATGTATTTACTCCTAAAATTGTAAATGAATTTTATGAATTTCTGTTAAATTACATAATGGAACAGACAAAGAACAAAAAATCTGAAAAAAATTCAAAAAACTCTTGACAAATTAATATTGTTCTGCTATAATAGCTATTGTTCGTTAAAGCGGATTGAAAAATTCGGACAGAACGTGTGGAGGAGTATCGAAGTGGTCATAACGGGCCGCACTCGAAATGCGGTAGTCCGAAAGGGCTCGTGGGTTCGAATCCCACCTCCTCCGCCATAACAACGGGATGTGGCTCAGTTTGGTAGAGCACCACGTTCGGGACGTGGGGGCCGCTGGTTCAAATCCAGTCATCCCGACCACATAAAAGCTATCGTGAGAACGGTAGCTTTTTTTGTACGAATTTTCTGTAAATGCTTGAATTTTGTCAGTAAAAATGATATAATAATTAATATGTATATTATTTTTTGATTTGTAGTTTTTTATGAAAGGATTCTTGGCTTGAAATGACGCGGAAAGTATGGAAATTCAGAAACGAAAAAGTGAAGCCTGATGCGGTAAAGCGTGCGGCAGAGGAAAAGCATGTACCCCGTATTATTGCCAATGTTCTGCTTAACAGAGGAATAGAGGTAAGCGCCTTTGATGAATTCATGTCCAAGTCAAAACAGGGCATTAAGAATCCTATGACCATGCTTGATATGGACAAGGCGGTCGAAAGAATTGTATCCGCGCTTGATAAGAAAGAAAAGATTGCCGTATACGGTGATTATGATGTGGATGGAATAACCTCTACAGCGCTCCTTTATGAGTTTTTGAAAGCTCTCGGAGCGGATGTTATTTACTATATACCCGACCGTAAGGATGAGGGCTACGGCATTAACATCATGGCGGTAAATAAGCTTATCAAGCAGGGAATGAAGCTTCTTATAACGGTAGACTGCGGAATTACAGCGATCGGTGAAGTGGAATTTGCAAAGCTGCAGGGAATGGATGTTATAATTACCGACCATCATACCTGTAAGGAGAGGATACCGACAGCGGCGGCTGCCGTTGTCAATCCGAAAAGACCGGAGGATGAATACGGCTTTGACGGACTGGCGGGAGTAGGCGTTGCGTTCAAGCTTGTGCTTGCGCTGGCAATGAAGCTTGGAATAAAGACAGGACAGGTATTTGACAGATACGCCGACCTTGCGGCGATAGGCACGATTGCCGATGTTGTGCCTCTTATAGATGAAAACAGAATTATCGTTGACAAGGGGCTGAAGCTTTTGCAGGCTCCTAAGAGACCGGGGCTGAGAGAGCTTCTTGAAGTCGCGGGAATGGGCGGCAAGAAGGTTACGGCGTCAACCGTGGCATTTGCCCTTGCGCCGAGAATGAACGCCGCAGGACGTCTCGGAACAGCGGTAACCGCGGTGGAGCTGCTGCTCACAAGGGATGAGGCTAAGGCAAGAGAAATCGCGGCTGAGCTTGACAAGGAAAACAGAGAGAGACAGGAAACGGAGCATGAGATAAACCGTGAGGCTCTTGAGATGATAGCTGCCGACCCGAATTTTGCAAAGAAAAAGGTTATTGTGCTTGCAAAAGAAGGCTGGCACAACGGCGTTATAGGAATTGTGGCATCGCGTATAATGGAGCAGTTTTATAAGCCGACAATACTTATTTCGCTTACTGACGGTGTCGGCAAAGGCAGCGGCAGAAGCATATCCGGCTTCAATCTGTTTGACGCGCTTAATGACAGCGACGAGCTGCTTACAACCTTCGGCGGCCACGCGGTGGCGGCGGGACTCGGAATAAATGAGGCAAATCTTGAAAAATTCAGCGCAAGAATAAATAAATATGCCGATGAGGTAATGAAGGACAGCGATATGGTTCCTGTGGTGAAGATAGACTGTATGCTCGGCGGCGGCAATCTGAGTGTGGCAACCGCAAATATTATTTCAAGGCTTGAGCCATACGGCATGGGGAATGAACGGCCGGTATTTGCGGTAAAGAATGCCGTTGTGACAGCGTTTTCAACCGTAGGAGCCGAAAATAAGCATCTGAGGATGCAGATAGAAAAGGATGGGGTAAGAGTTAACTGCATAGGCTTCGGCTTCGGAGAATATGCAAGGATGCTTAGCATTGGTGATACCGTTCACCTTGCGTTTAAGCTTGATATAAACAGCTTTCAGGGAAAAGATACAGTGCAGCTTGTACTGAGCGATATAAAAATTTAATTCACAGATTAACGGTTTATCCGCACGGAACGGAGGATTACTATGACAGAGCTTGAACACAACACGATACTTGAACCGGAGAAAATTCCACAGCGGAATATAAAGGATACCGATATGCTCATTGATGAGATCATCGGCATGATAAAGGGCTATAATCCCAACGGAAATACCGATATGGTTTATGTTGCGTACCGTTTTGCCAAGTCCATGCACAGCGGACAGAAGCGTAAAAGCGGTGATCCGTATATAATACATCCGGTCGAGGTCGCATATATTGCAGCCCAGCTTTCGCTCGACTGCACGGCGATCACTGCGTGTCTTCTTCATGATGTTGTTGAGGATACAGGCTGCACCTATGACGATGTTGCAACCATGTTCGGCACGCCTGTGGCGGAGCTTGTTGACGGTGTTACAAAGCTGAAGCAGATCAAGGTAACTACCCGTGAGGAGCAGCAGATCGAGAATCTCCGTAAAATGTTTCTTGCAATGGCAAAGGACATCCGTGTCGTTATTATAAAGCTTATAGACAGGCTCCATAATATGCGTACAATGAACTTTATGCCGCGGGATAAGCAGCTGAGAATATCGAAGGAGACCCTTGACGTCTATGCGCCGCTTGCGCACAGGCTTGGTATTTCAAAGATAAAGATAGAGCTTGAGGATCTCGCTCTTAAATATCTTGACCCTGTTGCATATGAGGAGATAAGAGAAAGCATAAATCAGAAAAAGAGCGCCCGTGATAAGTATATTTCGGACATTATGGAAATCTTCCGCAAAAAGCTTAGTGAAATGGGTATAAATGGAACCGTAACCGGCAGAGCGAAGCATTTTTACAGCATATGGCGGAAGATGTATACACAGAATAAGACGATAGAAAGCCTTTATGACCTTTTCGCGGTGCGCGTTATTGTCGATACAATACCTGACTGTTATGCGGTTCTTGGCATGGTGCATGAAATGTATACGCCTGTGCCTATGCGCTTTAAGGATTATATCGCAATGCCGAAGCCGAATATGTATCAGTCGCTGCATACAACGGTAATAGGCCCGAACGGAACCCCGTTTGAAATTCAGATAAGAACATGGGAAATGCACAGCGTTGCGGAAAACGGCATCGCAGCGCACTGGAAATATAAGGAGGGCAAGAGCGGCGTTTCCGATATGGATTCAAAGCTGGACTGGGTGCGGACGCTGCTTGATACACAAAAGAATATCATCGACCACGATGAATTTTTTAACACATTGAAATTTGACCTGTTTGCCGATGAGGTGTTTGTGTTTACTCCTAACGGCAGAGTAATAGCGCTTCCAGCAAACAGCACGGTAATAGACTTTGCATTCGCAATTCATTCCGAGGTGGGCTATAAGATGAGCGGCGCAAAGGTAAACGGCAAGATAGTGCCGAACAACTATGTTCTGGAAAACGGCGAGATAGTTGAAATTCTCACGAATAATCAGCATGGACCGAGCCGCGACTGGCTTCAGATATGCAAGACCTCACGAGCGAGAAACAAGATTAACCAGTGGTTCAAGAAGGAACGGCGCGACGATAATATTATCGAGGGCAAGGAGCAGATTGAGCGTGAGCTGAGAAGGCTTGGAAACACACACGCGCAGCTGTTCAGACCGGAATGGGTCGCTATTATACTAAGACGCTACGGCTTCAATTCGCTTGATGATTTGTATGCCGCGGTAGGCTACGGCGGAACGACCGCGGCAAAGGTTGTTATGAGGCTGAGAGAGGAATGGCTCAAGGAGAACCGCGACAAGGAAAAGGTTGCGCAGCTTCAGGCTGTGATTGACCAGACTGCGGCAAATAAAGGCAGGCTGCCGGAGGAAAAGAAGAAAAAACACAATTCCTCAAACGGCATAATAGTAAAGGGCATAGACAACTGTCTTGTCCGCCTTGCGGGCTGCTGCAATCCTGTTGCCGGTGATGATATTATAGGCTTTATAACCAAGGGCAGAGGCGTAAGCGTTCACCGCGCTGACTGTGTAAATGTAAAGCCTGTAAATCTTTCAGACGAGGATAAGGCGAGACTGATAGAGGTTGAATGGGACAGCGAGCGCTCCTCCTCGTCATATATAGCCAATATCCGTATAAGCGGCAAGGACAGAGACGGTTTTCTGCTTGATGTTACAAATGTTCTGATAAATCTTAAAATTCCGTTTAAGTCCGCGAACGCGTATGTAACAAAGAGCGGAGAGGCGGTAATTCAGGTCGGTGTTGAAATTAAAAACACCTCCGATCTGGCGCTTCTGACAAAGAAATTCAAGCAACTTCCGGGTGTGGATTCGGTTACACGCTCTAAGCAATAAAGGAGTGCATGGTCATAAACATGGAAAAACAGGAAATAAAGATAACTACCGAGTTTATAAAGCTCGATCAGCTTATAAAATATGCCGGAATTGCGTATTCAGGCTCTGAGGCGAAGGACATGGTTATAAACGGCTGCGCCTCGGTCAACGGTGAGGAGTGTCTTATGCGCGGCAAAAAGATACGCCCGGGAGATGTGGTTACTTTGGAATTTGAGGACGCGTCCTTTGAGCTTACGGTGGTATAATGTATATTAAAAAGCTAACGCTTAAAGGCTTCCGCAATTATGAAAATGCGGAGCTGGAGTTCTCGCCGCTTACCAATGTGATTTACGGCAACAACGCTCAGGGCAAGACAAATATCCTTGAGGCGGTTTATCTGTTCGCGCAGGGACGCAGCCACAGGGCAAAGACGGATAAGGAGCTTGTGCGGTTCGGAGATGAATTTGCAAGGCTTTCGATTGACTTTGCGGATGCGGAGCGCAGCTATAACGGACAGCTTCAGATCATGAAAAACGGCAGAAAGGCAGTTTCTATTAATCATGTGCATATAACAAAGCTCAGCAGGCTTATGAATTATCTGAATGTGGTTATGTTTTCACCGGAGGATCTTAACCTTGTAAAGGGCGGTCCGAATGTGCGGCGGCGGTTTATTGACAGCTCCGTCAGTCAGCTCTACCCGTCATATATGGCGTCGCTTATGGAATATAACAAGGCGCTGAACCAGAAAAACAGTCTTCTGAAAATGCTGAAAGCAAGGGGCAGAGTCTCAGATCCGACCTTATCGGTTTGGAACGAGCAGCTTGCCGAAACGGGAGCGAGGATAATGAGCGCGCGGATCGAGTTTGTAAAGCGCATAAACGAGACAGCGCGGGGCATACAGTCCGAAATATCCGGCGAAGGACTGAAAATATTATATCATCCGAGCTTTAAGCTTGAAGAAATCGGTAAAAATACAATATATGATTATCTTGAACAGCGGAGCAGACGCGAGGTTGAAATGGGCTCATCGCAGTACGGAATCCAGAGAGATGATCTTGAAATATTTGTGAATGACCGCGAGGCGAAGCTTTTCGGCTCCCAGGGTCAGCAGAGGACGGCGGCGTTGAGTATGAAGATCGCGCAGTCGGAATATATAAAGGAAATCAAGGGCGAGTATCCGGTGCTGCTTTTGGACGATATTATGAGCGAGCTTGATATAAACAGGCGGATGTATCTTTCGGAGCGCATAAGGGATAAGCAGGTGCTTATAACCTCAACGGATACCGACCTTACAGATAAGGCGACAGACACAAGGCTTTTTCATATAGACAACGGGGCGGTGATATAGATGTATCTGAGAATAAGCAACAGCTGCGTTGTAAAGAAATCGGATATAATAGGGATATTTGACATGGATAACACGACCGTTTCCCGACAGGGAAGGGATTTTCTTCCCCGGGCGGAGCGTGACGGAAGCATCGTGTATACGGCGGATGAGCTGCCGAAATCCTATGTGGTTACGGAGCATGACGGAAAAATGACCGTCTACCTCTCGTCACTCTCGTCCAAGGTGCTTATAAACCGCGCAAAGTCGCCGGAAATATTAATATAAACAACAGAAAGGAATGTTAAAAACATGGCTGAAAATACAACTGTTGAAACGAAATATGATGAAAACGACATACAGGTTCTCGAGGGTCTTGAGGCTGTAAGAAAGAGACCGGGTATGTATATCGGCTCGGTATCAATTACCGGTCTGCATCATCTTGTATACGAAATAGTAGACAACTCAATAGATGAGGCTCTTGCGGGCTACTGTGACTGTATAAAGGTCGATATAAACGCGGACGGAACCGTAACCGTAGAGGATAACGGACGAGGAATCCCTGTTGGTATTCATCCGACGGAGGGTATACCCACAGTACAGGTTGTACTCACAATTCTTCATGCGGGAGGAAAGTTCGGCGGCGGCGGATACAAGGTGTCCGGCGGTCTGCACGGCGTTGGTTCGTCTGTAGTTAACGCGCTTTCGGAAAGGCTTGAGGTCGAGGTTTCAAACGGCGAGCATGTATATTACCAGAGCTATGAGCGCGGCAAGCCGACCTGTGAATTAAAGGTGATAGGCGATACCGAAAGGACAGGCACAAAGATCACCTTCCTGCCGGATGCGGAGATATTTGAAACGCTTAATTTTGACTATGATGTGCTCCTAAAGCGTCTCAGAGAACAGGCATTCCTCAATAAGGGTGTGCGCATAATCTTTACCGACCACCGCAGTGAGGAGCTTAAATCAGAGGAGCTTTACGCGGAGGGCGGCATCAAGGAGTTTGTCGCATATCTTAATACGAACAAGGACCCGATCCATGACGACATCGTATACTTCGAGGCAAAGAAGGGTGACGATATGGAGGTAGAGGTCGCAATGCAGTATACAACCTCCTACAGCGAGGCTATCATGAGCTTTGCGAACAATATCCATACCGTTGACGGCGGTATGCACGAAACGGGCTTCAAGTCGGGTTTGACCCGCGTTCTTAACGATTATGCAAGAAAGTATAATCTGTTGAAGGAGAAGGATGAAAATCTTTCGGGCGAGGATACTCGTGAGGGTCTTACGGCGATAATCAGCGTAAAGGTTGCCGAAGCGCAGTTTGAGGGACAGACAAAGACAAAGCTCGGAAACAGCGCCGCAAGAACATTGGTTGAAAACGCTCTGACAAGCAAGCTCAGCGCCTTTTTGGAGGAGAATCCGAAGGTTGCAAGAGCCATAATAGAAAAGACAATAAGCGCGTCGCGCGCAAGAGAGGCTGCAAGAAAGGCGCGCGAGGCATCAAGAAAGAACGCTAACGCGAATAATTCATCGCTTCTCGGCAAGCTTGCCCGCTGCACGGACGAGGGTGCGGACTATGCGGAGCTGTTCATCGTCGAGGGCGATTCGGCGGGCGGTTCGGCAAAGCAGGGACGCTACAGACGCTATCAGGCGGTTCTTCCGCTCTGGGGCAAGATGCTCAACGTTGAAAAGTCAAGAATAGATAAGGTATATTCAAACGAAAAGCTTCTTCCGGTCATTCAGGCGCTGGGCGCGGGGATAGGCGAGGAGTTTAATATTGATAACCTCAAATACGGCAAAATCATAATCATGGCGGATGCCGATGTCGACGGCGCGCATATAAGAACACTTCTTCTGACCTTCTTCTTCCGTTATATGAGACCTCTCATTGAGGAGGGGCATGTATATCTGGCGCAGCCGCCGCTGTTTAAGGTATACAAGGGCAAGAACAAGGATGTTGTCGAGAGGTTTGTCTTTGACGAGGACGCAAGGGACGCGGCAATCGCGGAGCTTGGCAAGGGCGCAAAGGTTCAGCGGTATAAGGGTCTTGGAGAGATGGATCCGGCAGAGCTTAAGGAAACGACAATGGATCCGGCAAAGCGCACACTTTTAAGAGTTGACCTTGAGGACGCGATCGAGGCAGACAGAACCTTTACTATCCTTATGGGTGAAAAGGTAGAGCCGAGACGTGACTTTATTGAGGCTAACGCGAAGTATGTAAGCAATCTGGATATATAAGAGAATAAAATCCCCCTTTGTTATTTATAATATGACAGAGGGGGATTTCTATGTTTAAGAATACGATATTATTTGCTTTAGGCGGCATTTTTTATATTATTATAGAGCTGCTGTGGAGGGGAAGATCGCACTGGAGTATGTTTATTCTGGGCGGTGTGTGCTTTGTTCTGATTGGCATAATAAACGAGAAAAGCCGTGGCAGGCTGCCTCTGCTGCTTCAGGGCACGCTTGGCGCGGTGATTATCACGGCGCTCGAATTTGTGACGGGATATATTGTAAATATAAAGCTTCACATGAATGTGTGGAGCTATTATGGCGCGCCGTTAAATATTATGGGACAGATATGCCTACCGTATATGGTGCTGTGGTTTTTTGTTTCAATCGGATGCGTTCTTGCCGATGATTATCTCAGATATTATTTGTTCGGTGAGGAAAGGATCAGATATAGACTGATATAAATTATTGTTTAGCGGATAACTTTTGCCCCCCTTTTTTAGAATTGCCGCAGGCAATTATCAAAAAGGGGGGAAGGAGA
>JBJEIW010000084.1:0-3167 GCA_051877435.1 Candidatus Ornithomonoglobus sp. | reverse complement strand
CGAGCTTGACACCTTTATTTCAATATAGTCCTCCGGCAGCACTCCGTTTTCGTCAAAGCCGCTCTGGGTTACATATATCAGATTTTCGTCTTCAAGTACCTGAAGAACATTACACATGAAAGCGCGCGATGAAATATCGGTATAGTTGCCACCTGTTACCCAGTAGCGATCAGTATTTGTAACGCTTGTTTTCGGGAAACGGAAGTCAAACTTGTACTTCTGCCAGTTGTTTTCTTCTGTCTGCTCCTGCTCCGCTGTCCAGTCATAGCGTCTTTCCGTTTCTGTTCCGTCCTTGTCGGTAACAGTTACGGCACTGCCATTAAGCACATCCTTGATTTCATAATAGTCCTGGACCTGCATATATGAGTCAAGCTCTTTATCCTTGTTGCTGCCGACAACAACCACATCACCCTTGCTGAGACGATTGAAATTGTCTATCGGTGATGATGCTATTGTATCGGAATCCTTTGAGTCTGATGAGCTATATGTGTAGAGCTTATCTACAATCTCATCATCGTCAACCTCCTGGTTGATGTTGTCATATATGAGCCTGTACGGTGTTGTGTATGTCATTGCCGTGCCGCTCTTCATTGATGAATTATATATAAGCATACAGCCCGGATACTTTGTATCCGCAACATCATAGGCTTCAACATAATATGCTTCGCCTGCCGACATTGAATTTGTTGTGATTGCGGATTTAAGCGAATAGGACTCTATATCCGTTCTGTCCTTTGGTATTACAAACAACGGTGTTTCTGATTTTATGGAATACATTGTTGAGCCGCTGCTTGAATCGCTGTTCTTTACGCTTGACGAGATTACATAATACTTTGTATCGGGATCTATTGCGCGGTATCTTACAAGCTTGCTTGTATCCGAATTCTGATTTCCGTCATTTTCCGCGTCAAAGGTTACTATATCCTCAACTGTACTGCCCGATAAACGTACACGCACAAGCTGATTGTAATCCGTCGTTTTTATATCCGCGCCGTCAATTTCAGTATCAAGATTTGCATATGCCGCATTCTCCTCAAGCTTTGAAATTATTTCCTCAGCTGATGACTTCTTTGAGTTAAGCTTTGGACTGTCGGAAATCTTATAGCTCTTTACGGAATATTTTGTTGATGAGGTAAAGGAGCTTATATTGCCGCTTGTGGGAGCAAACATTTTTATAAAATAGTCTTCTCCCTCCCGTGCAGTATCAATTACATACGCATAGGGATAGTAGCTTGCCGATTTATTGACAGTACCCCATTCAACAGCGCCCAACATATCAAGATATGCCGTTATTGATGCTCCATTTTCAAGAGTCACCTTTTCCTTGTTTTTCATATATGTAAGGAAGCGATCTGTTATTCTGTATTCGGTATTGTCTATTGAAATTGTCTTTTCATCTGCTCCGTCACCTATATTAAGGGATGTTATGGTTCCGCTCACGCTCTTTGACGTTGCGTAAGCCGTATAGTTATAGTTTACATCCTCAAGGCTTTTTGCATAATTTATAACATCTCCCGCAAGAATTGACGTTGGCTGTATTTCCGAACCGTTCTTTGTAAGAGTAAAGGTATATTCTGTACTGTCCGGATCAAGAATGAGATAGCTGCCTGTCACGGTCTTATCGGAAATTCTGTAATCAGATGATGTCGGTGACGCGTTTGCCACTATGGTATCATAGTCATATATATCAACTATGTTATATGTACCTGTTGAGCCTGTATCAATAAACTTTATTGTACCGTAAACGAAATAGTCGCTTTCAGGGGTAAGCCATTCTGCCAGCGCTTCTGACGGAGTACATTCCTTGCTTATGTTTACACTGCTTCCCTCTGCATTTACCGTTGCGGCTGAAATAGTCACATTATTCTGAATTGCTCTGCCGTTATAACGTATCGTTACGCTTGCAGGATCAAGCTTTACGGTCTCTTTCTTATTTGTGCCGTCCTTGTAGTATCTTAAGCTTCTGCCGTCAAAAGAGTCCACCTCGTAGCTCATAACGGACACTTCCGTATTCTTATACGTTTCATTGTCTATATCAATAAGGAATCTGTCCTCGGAATTTCTGTCCTTACCGAAATATATCTGAACCGTCTTGCCCAGATATTCAGTCATTTCCGCAAGAGAGTTTGTATATCCGGTATAGTCAATTACATACTCTGTATTTGTTTTTTCCTCATCAATAGCGAAAAATCCTCTGTTAAGGGAGCTTTGACAATCATTTGTAACCGCATCCTCAACACCCACAACAGTTCCCTTCATCATAAAGGTATTAAGATAATCGTTTAAGAAGTTTTTGTCACCGGCAACATATTGTGTGCCGTTGAACTCGCATATCTTTACCTCAAGAGCATTGTACATAGCTTGAGCAACCAATCCTCTTGTGGCGTTTTCGGAATACTGTGCGGAATTAATCTTATCTGTCAGCTTAAGAGATATTGCCTGTGATGTGTAACCGTCGGGGTAACCTCCGAGAGCTTCGGCTGAAATCTGATAGCCGAGAGCACACACAAGCATCTTAAGTGCCTGCTCATATGTAACAGGGCTGTCCGGTCTGAATTCCGTGCTGCTGTAGCCGTTTACGATACCCATGTTATACGCCGCGGCTATATCTGTGTTTGCCCAGTGATCGGCAGGAAGATCCTCAAAGCTTGTGATCGGCTCATAAATGCCGCTCTGACCGAGCATACGCACAATAAGCTTTGTAAACTCCGCGCGTGTTATGTCCTTTTCCGGTCCGAAGGTTCCGTCCTCATAGCCGTTTATTACATTCAGCTTGCTGAGCGTTGTAATCGCCTTCTTATAGCTGTAATCCTCCGGCACATCAGTAAACACCGCCGATGCCCATAACGGCTGCGCAAGCATTGATACCGAAACAGCCAGTGCCGCCGCGGCTGAAATCAGCCTTTTGTGTGATTTCTTCATAATATCATCCTTCCTATTTAGTGATTTGCTTTTTGCTTTTAATAGTACCAACATCATAATCTTTAATTAAAACCCGCCGTCTGCACTGACAGCTTCTACTATTGCGTTATGCAGATTTCTGTCTATATCAAGAGCTGTCAGTTCATTTATAAACGCAGTTGAGCTTTCTGCATTAAGAAGCTTGTTATATATAACCTCCTATCTCTTTGTATGAACGATATTCGTCCATTTTCTTTAATTTTCTT
>JBJEIW010000083.1:0-3175 GCA_051877435.1 Candidatus Ornithomonoglobus sp. | reverse complement strand
ATCTGCGCCGCTTTGCCGCTGTTATTTATAAACATTATGTCAGTTTCAAATACGCTGTCCATAGTATCGGATGCCATCGGGATATCAGTCAGCGTGAAATACGCGTTACGGTTGTTTGTGCTGAATCTGCCGACACTGCAGTTAAGTACCGCATCCCCGCCGATATCCTGTGTAAAAAAGCCTGAAACTCCGTCTCCGCCCGGCTGTCCTCTGTTTGTTCTTCCGGGCACTCCGTATGTTATATGCCCTACCTGATAGGTCTGCGCGGTTCCGCCCTGTACCATGCTCCAGCCGCTGTAGCCGCTTTCACTGTAGGTTACATTCGCCGAAAACTCTCTTGTTTCCACTATTTCATACGCGATTCCGTGTTCGACCGCATAGGTGTAAGCGTCGGAGCCGATATAGCATATGATCGTTATCCCCTCCGGGAATACGTTATTGCCTATTTCCGTTTCATCCGCCGATATTGTGATTGATTTAAGGCTGCTGCCTGTTAGCGCGCCGTCCGCAAAGCCCTTTACCGGGATGCCGTTTATAACAGCCGGCACAACCGCCGATTCATTGTCCGGTGTGTACCCGGTAATATAGCCGTTATCATCTATCGTAAAGCCGGAATTGACCCTTACAGTAAATTCCGTTGTCTTTTTGCCGTAGGTGACGGTTATTGTCTGCTCCGAATCCGTATCGGGATTATATCCCGTAACGACATAGTTTGTCACAATATCCGACGAGCCGTCGGTAAAGTGCGCCGTCACCTCAAGCCCCGTCAGGTCAAGAGACTCGCCTATGGTATACTCAGTCTTGTCCGGCGCTTTTGTTATTTCAATATAATCCACCGCCGGACGGAAGATTTCGTCCGCAAGATAGAAGCCGATATGCGGAGGCTGATTATACGCGCTCTGCTCCGACGCGACGCCGGAACGGTAGACCGGGTCATGCATAAGTGTAGGGAGCTTATATTCTGTTATATCCGTTGTTGTAAAAATTCTCAGCGCCGAGCTGTCTGTAAGAGGGTATGCGACCTCCTCGCGCCAGTCGCCGAAAAGGTCTGCCTGAAGTGACGGAGTTGCCTTTGTGCCGTTTATGCTCACGCAGCCGTCCGCTGTAAATATACCGCTCATGCCGCTTCCGTTCCATGCGCTTATTGTTGTTCCGTCAAGCGTCTCGTCATACAGATCGCCATCCCAGAAAACACGGAAGTTCTGCCCGATTGACGCTCCGCTTTCAAAATTGCCGCCGCCAAGGCAGTACCAGCCGTTAATTCCTGCCGCCGCCGTAATCTGATAGTAGCCGCCCGCGCCGACGTTTGCCATAAGACCTCTGCCGGTATCCTTTGAGCCGCTCCAGTGCTTCATAATTTCACCGGTTGCGGGATCGATTACGGATGCGCCGAAGTCAAGCGTTACCCCGCCGTAGATGTTTACTCCGCCGCCGTCCTCATGAATCGTGAAGAACTCAAGCCCCTGATGTGTCGGGTCATAATCGCCGATATGCAGCGCGTCGCCGTGCTCCTTAAAGGTACACCACTTAGGTGAAAGTATATCGTTATCGTCAAATTCAAGACAGAGCGCGCCGCTTATAACCTCATCCCTGCCGTCATCGTCAACATCGGCTGTAGTCATGTTATGATTGCCCTCTCCGACATATATTTCGTTGCCGCTGCGGTAGCCCGGCTGATCGCTTCTCGTGTCAAATATATGATTTTCCGGCACGGAAAGCCTTTCGCCGTCAAAGGATGCCGCAAATACTCCGGTTCTCTCTCCGTAGCCGCTCTGACCGAAATAATATCCTCGCCAATATACCGCGTACGGCTTCTCGCCGTCCATGTACGAAACGTCAGCTACAAAACGGTCACAGCGGTTACCGTAGATGTCGCCCCACACCGACGCGCTCACGCGCTGTACGGGATAATTTATCGTATCTATCGCCGCGCCTGTCTCACCGTCAAATATTGTGAAATATTCAGGTCCCTCTATTATATAACCGCCGTCATTTACATAGCTTACCGAGTTATCCGCGCTCTGTATCGTGCTGTCAGAAGATGCGGCGCTTACATATTCACTCTTGCCGTCAAGAGAACCGGGAGCGGTCTTACAGGTTATCTCCGCCTTGCCGTCAAGGTCGAAGTCGTATACCAAAAACTGTGTATAATGCGCGCCGCCGCGTATATTTCTTCCAAGATCTATTCGCCACAGCCTTGTTCCGTCAAGCTTATACGCGTCAAGATACACATTGCCGGTAATACCCGCAATTGAGTTGTCCTGCGGATTTGCGTCCCACTTTATTACTATTTCATATTCTCCGTCGCCGTCAAGGTCGCCGCAGGAGGCGTCGCCGGCAGTATAGGAGTAGCTCGTTTCCTCGTCTACGGCAAAATCCGCGGGCTTGTCAAGCTTTATATCAAAATAGCTGTTATCCATCGGTGTAACCGCCCCGCACTGCTCCCCGCCTTCAGGAGCAACGGTGTAGCTGTCCGATACTGTTCCGCTTTTATCCAGATAGTTTGTGCTGTTATCAACTGTTGCAATAAGCGTTCCGTTTTTATACACCTTAAAGCCGGGCGCGCCTGCAATATCCCCAACGCTCGCTTCATCACCGTTAAGCCGCCATGACAGAAATACGCCGTCGCCTGTTTTCACCGCTACAAGACCGCGGTCAAGCTTTTCCATCTGCCTTGTATGGTCTTGTCCGTCATAGTTATAGCTTACCTCCGCCGTTGCCGCTTTATCAACAGCCGACACTGTTATCGGTACAAAGCCCATTGATGTAACAGCCATTGCCGCGGCAAGCAGCCCTGATAATTGCTTTTTCATTATGTATAATCCTCCCATACTGATATTCATTTTATTATAGCATATTTTGGAGGTAAATACAATTAATTTTTTATGCTCTTTATACAAAAAAACAGTGATTTACTGCTGCGCATCACAGATGCTTCGCGCTCCTGAGTGCGATAACAACCGCCTGCTCCCTCGTTGCATAGCCGTAGGATTCGCCGATGGTTGTGTTGTTCTTAGGCGCGAAATGGCTGTCGTCAACACCGTTTAAAATATCCCAGCGGGTCATGAAGTAAACCGACTCCTTCGCGTAGTCCGAAATTTCATTATCATCTGCGTATTTTGTAACGCCCATATAGTTGAGCGGATAATCTCCGTCCGTTGCCAAAGTCCAGTCC
>JBJEIW010000082.1:0-14370 GCA_051877435.1 Candidatus Ornithomonoglobus sp. | reverse complement strand
ATCCGTGTGCCTGTGATCCCAACGTTTAACAACACGCCGGAGGAGATTTCAGACATCGCGGACTTTGCCGCGTCGCTGCCGGGGGTCAAGCAGCTTCATCTTCTGCCGTATCACCGTCTGGGGCAGGGCAAATATGACGGTCTGGGACGCGAATATACCATGAGGGGCATAGAGCCTATGACGCATGATTATATGGATATGCTTCTAGAGGTGGCTAAAAGAAGCGGTCTTGAATGTCAGATCGGGGGATAAGTTTTTAGAGATAAATAGGTGAAAAATGGGGGTTAATCTGAAATATGGTTTTTTCCAGTATTATATTTTTGTTTTATTTTCTTGCTCCGGTATTAGTGCTGTATTTTATAGTGCCAAAAAAGGCAAAGAATATAGTATTATTCATTGCCAGTCTTGTGTTTTATGCATGGGGAGAGCCTAAGTATGTGCTGCTTATGCTCTTTTCGGCATCATTCAACTATGCGAGCGGTCTTGTGATAAATAAGTACAGACCTAATAAGTGGCCGCTTGTTATGAATGTTGCGGTGAATATCGGCATTCTTGTGTTCTTTAAGTATACAAATTTTATGCTTTCATGGATACGCGCATTCTCACCGGACAGCATTCCGATTCTTAATATTGTTCTGCCGATAGGCATCTCTTTCTATACCTTCCAGGCGCTTTCCTATACGATTGAAGTATACAGGGAGGATACTGAGGTTCAGAAGAATTTTCTTTCCTTCGGACTGTATCTTTCGTTGTTCCCACAGCTGATTGCGGGGCCGATAGTCCGATACGATGATGTTGCAAAGCAGCTTAAAAACAGAACCGTAACCGGCGAAAAATTCATGCAGGGTTTCACACGTTTTTGCGCGGGACTTTGTAAAAAGGTTATCATAGCCAATAATGTGGGTAAGCTCTGGACAATGGTGAGCGGATATGAATATTCGCAGCTCCCCGCATCGCTTGCATGGCTCGGCATTTTTTCGTTTTCAATGCAGATTTACTTTGATTTTTCCGGATATTCTGATATGGCGATAGGTCTTGGTAAGATGTTCGGCTTTGATTTCCTTGAAAACTTCAATTATCCTTATGTTTCAAAGAGTGTTACGGAATTCTGGCGCCGCTGGCATATAAGTCTCGGAACATGGTTCAGAGAATATGTATATATTCCGCTCGGCGGAAACAGAAAGGGCAGGCTGCGGACTTATGTAAATCTCCTGATAGTCTGGATGCTCACGGGTCTGTGGCATGGCGCCGAATGGAATTTTGTTTTGTGGGGTCTTTACTACGCGCTGTTGCTTATGATAGAGAAAGGCTTTCTTCTTAAACTCCTTGATAAAAACAGGGTTATCGCGTTTATTTATTCCACCATTGCGGTGACGGTAGGCTGGGTAATCTTCTCTGTAACGGGAGTAGGAAATATTATTCACTACATAGGCGCAATGTTTAATATTACAAATATAGGTCTTACGCATCAGGATTTTCTTTATAATATTACGTCATATGCGGTTGTGTTCATAATCGCAATTATAACTGCGCTCGGATTTCCGAAGAAGATATATACAAAGCTTATGCCGGGAAGACTTGCCCGATTGAAGTATGTGTTTGCAATACTCGGGTTTGTTCTCTGTGTTGCGTATCTTGTGGACGAGACATATAATCCGTTCCTGTATTTCAGATTTTAAGGACGGGGGTATAGGAATATGAAGAACACTAATGATGAAAAGCTGACCTTCCTCGAAAGAAAAGAAGAACAGATGGATGAATTTTTAGGGGAGAAGGGCAGACAGCTTGGCGCAGCTGCCGCAAAAGCATTTAAAAGGATGCAAAAGAAGCTTTCACGTGAAAGGCTTACAGATATGGTATCTGACCTGATCAAAAAGGATTATATAGGAGTAATAAGGCGCAGCATATGCTCAAGGGCAGCTGCGCTGATAACGAATACAGATAATCTGATAGCGGTTTGTACCGGCTTGGCTCTTGCGGCTGCTTCTGCGGCGGTTATATTTCATTCGCCACGTGAGATTTCAGAGAAGGAGAACCGCGAGCTGACACAGATGCCCGAAATATCATGGGCAGCGCTGCTTGACGGAAGCTTTATGGACAGCTTTGAAGTCTATGCGTCGGATCAGTTCCGCTGGAGAGACAGCGCGGTTTCTCTTAAGGCAGATTCCGAGAAAATTATGGGCAAAAAGGGCAGCAACGGCGTCCATTTCGGTAAGGATGGCTTGCTTATAGGGCGACCGTCCGCCTTTAATCAGGAGGTTGTTGACAGCAATATTAACGCAATCAAGCGGATAGAGAACATGGGCGGTTATAAGATGACGGTCGCTGTTGTTCCTACCGCCTTTGAGGTGCTGCAGGACAAGCTGCCGGCATTTGCCTATGATAAAAGAATATATAATGTTACAAATGAGCTGTGGAAGCAGTTCGATGCGGAAAGCGGCGTTGATGTCTGCGATCCGACGCCAATACTAAAGGAGCATAAGGACGAATACATATATTACCGTACCGACCATCATCAGACAGCGCTGGGCAGCTATTATCTGTATACCGCCCTTGCACCGTATCTTGAATATGAGCCGTATTCGCTTGATGCGTTCAATGTGATCCCGCTTACGGAGGATTTCTACGGAACATCGTGGTCAAAGGCAAGCCTGACATTCCAGGAACCGGACGAAATCGATGCATATTATCTCAGGCAGCGTGATATTGTCGCCAATGTGAGCTATCCGCTGGAGAATAAGCTGGGACTCAGCATGTATTCAATGGATAAGCTGAAAACAAAGGATAAATATTCTGTTTATCTTGACGGTAATCACGGTCTGACCGTTATAAACACCAATGCCGGAACGGGAAAGAGCGTTGCGGTATTAAAGGATTCGTATGCGCATAGTCTCGCGCCGTTTCTGGCAAACAACTTTGACAGCATTCATCTTATAGATATGCGTTATTACAGTGGTGATCTCATAAGGTATCTTGGTGAGAACGGAGTCACGGATGTGCTTGTTCTGTACAATGCCGAAAACTTCTGTGAGGATA
This sequence comes from Candidatus Ornithomonoglobus sp., assembly GCA_051877435.1. Lineage (GTDB taxonomy): Bacteria > Bacillota > Clostridia > UBA1381 > UBA1381 > Ornithomonoglobus. The sequence goes on along the minus strand of JBJEIW010000082.1, from coordinate 11,334 downwards.
CAAACCTGACGAAAGCCGCAGAGCTTGCCGAGGCTACAGATTATTATGAGCTTCCGCCTTGCGGCCGGCTTGACTGGCAGGAGCCCGTAGATGAGAGCTATTTTAATGACGCCGTATTTTTCGGTGATTCGCTTACATATGGTCACAGCTACTATTCAAAGCTTCCGGCACAGTTTGTATGCAAGTCGTCAATGAGCACATGGACGGTTGACGAATTTACCGGTTCTGACGGTCGCTCGCTTATGCAGACGCTTCTTGACCTTACAGATGTCAATAAGTATTATCTGATGCTTGGAGTTAATGAGCTTGCATTCCAGCAGATGGATACATATGCAGATAATTTCAGAAGTATAATAAACAGAATACGCGAGGTTAATCCGACTTCTCTTATATATCTGCAATCGGTGCTGCCGATAGAGTCAAAGGCGGAGGGTATTCTTACTAATGCGAAAATACGGCAGGGTAACGCGGTATTGTGCGCGCTTGCTGAGGAGATGGGCTGTTATTATCTTGATATCTATGATTATCTTATTGACGGGACCGGTTATCTTCCGGCAGGCTCGGCATCTGACGGTATCCATTTCGGACAGACGCAGAATGAGCTTTGGGACAGCTATCTTATGTATCATGCCGTTGTTGACAAGAAGCCTAAAAATGTACAGGTAAAGACATTCCATCTCTATACCGGCGGAGGAACGGTAGATGTTGACGCTTTCGCAAATGAAATGCTTGCGGGAGTCGGCTTTACTGATACGCTTTCCGCAGCATCGGAAACGGTATCGGGAAGGCTTTTCGGACTTGAAGAAAATTCACTGCTTTGCGGCTGTGTATACGCGAGCGGCGGTTCAACCGCCGAGGAATTTGCTCTGTTTGAGGCGGCATCACCTGAGGAGGCGCAGGCGGTTGCAGAGAAGCTGGCAGCGCAGGTTGAGGGAAGAAAGCCCGACTTTGAATCATACAAGCCGGAGGAAATGCCTAAGCTCAATAACCCCATAATTGTCGTGAACGGGAACGTCGCAATGCTCTGCGTAACTGATAATGCGGATGCCGCAAGGGCGATTATGGAGAAATATTAAATATATTTAAGAAAGAGGAAGCGAAATATTCAAAATGAAGACTAATTTTTTAAAACGCATAGATACATCTATATGCGGCAAAGGGTGCAGGATGTGGCTCGGCGATATTGACGGCGACGGTAGAATGGAAATTGTTATGGTTCAGCCGGACGGAGGCTTTGACGACAGATTTTACTCCCATTCGGTTCAGTGCGCTACGGCGTTCAATCTTGAAGGGGAAAAGCTGTGGCAGATAGGTACGCCGGATCCGAAGGTGGAAGGGAGCGGCTCGGACATTCCGGCGCAGATCTATGATATTGATAATGACGGAAATAATGAGTTTCTGTGCTGTATGGGCGGAGAATTATGTATATTCAACGGAAAAACCGGACTTTTAAAGCGTAAGCATAAGCTGCCGTCTGAGCGCGCACATGACTGTATAGTTATTGCCGATCTTGAAGGTACGGGTCACGCTCAGAACATAATCCTTAAGGACCGCTATCATAAGCTGTGGGCGCTTGATAAGGATTTTAAGATTATGTGGACCTTTGAGGGCAATATCGGTCACTATCCGTGGCCCTATGACCTTGACGGCGATGGCAGGGAGGAGCTTATCGCGGGCTATAACGTCCTTGATGGTGAAGGTAATTTGCTATGGAAAATAGACATGGAGGATCACGCGGACTGTATCTGGGTATGCGATCTTGATCAGGACAGAGACACTCCGCCGACGGTTCTTGTCGGAGGCTCGGACACAACAGCGTACACTCCGGACGGTAAGCTTATATGGAGATTTACCGATACAGTGGAATCACAGAACATCGCTCCGGGTAACTTTATACCCGAAAACAAGGGAACGGAGATAGGCGGTCTTGACAGAATTGTGCGCAGGGGTCCCGCAGGTAAGGACGGTGTATTCCTTATTGACTATAAGGCGCGGCAGCTTTTTAAGGAGGACAGAAAGATTCCGGGCTGGTCATCAATTGTAACGACAATGCACAATTTTGACGGAACGGGCAGAGACAATCTTCTTGTCTACCGCCGTGACGGTATGCCTAACGGTGTATTTGACGGACATATGAATATGGTTATGGAATTTCCGTTCGAGGGTCATGTGATGTGGGCGGATCTGATCGGTGACGGACAGCCGCAGGTGCTTGTATATGATGATGAAAAGATTGAAATCTATTCATATAATAAGGTTGACCTTTCAAAGCCGGTTGTGCCGTATACAAGACCGCAGCCCAAGCGCCTTTATAACTGGACGCGCTACTGGGGCAGCGAAATGGCACCGGAACAATATGCTGTAAACTATATAACGGGTGACTTTACAACAAACGAAATCGGCGGCTGGGCGGAGCGCTGTGCGGCGGGTGAAACTGAGGATGCGGATAATATCATACCACGCGCGGATTTCATAGTTCTTCTCGTCAGGACTCTTAATCTTCACGCGTACGGAGAAAATATCTTTAAGGACGTGCTAAAAACGGACTATTTCTGCAGCGCATTGCAGATTGCCGCAAGGCTCGGAATAATCTCCGGCAAAGTCTTTCGACCGAAGGAAGCGGTCACCGCAAAGGAAGCAAAGGTGATACTTAAAAAAGTTGGAAAGCCGATGAATATTGACGCGGATGGTGAGATTACAAAACGTGAAGCGGCAAAAATAATCAAGGGTTTAATTAAATAACAGTATGGCGGCTTTGTGCCGCCGCTTTTTGCAATAAAACCATTGCAAATTTGTGTAATAAATATGATAATATAACAAATATGATAATATAACAAAAAAGGCATCACAGATAAATCGCTGTAATGCCTTTATGGAGCGGATGATGGGAGTCGAACCCAACCAAGAAACAATTTCTATAAATAGCTACCCCCATAAATCCGTATATTATCACATTTTATATCATACATATATCCGCATATATGTATACGATATAATATCCTACGAAAAAACTTAGCAACCAAATCAGCAATCAAATCCCGCGCCATCACCAAGCAAATTTTGAACTATTTCGGAAACCATGTCTGCCGCAACATCCATATCTCCGACGAGCGCGTGAGAATAAACTCCGTATGTATCCATGTTCTTGCTGTGCCCGACAAGATTTTTTATAACTCCCTGCGGCAGAGCTTTGACAATCGAAACGAAGGTATGCCGTAATTCATACGGAGAAATCTTGGCAATTCCGTTAAAGTCGCGATATTTGCACCAACGTTTGTAATAATTCCCGGGAGTTATGTAATCGCCGCGTTCATTGCAGAACACATAATCACTTTCCAAATTGTTTGAGCGCGTATATTCTATTTGTTTTTGCAAAATACTTTGTAAAAGCGGGAATAGTTTGAATGACCGTCGTGCGTTGTCGTTTTTTCCATGAGTAATTTCCAACTGGCGGTTGATTGATCTCTGTAAATGAACGGTATCACCTATAATGTCTGACCACATCAATCCAATAATCTCACCGGGGCGCAGTCCTGTTATTGCCTCAAAGCGCCATGCATAGACATAGGGCTCATATTGCACAGTCCCATAGTATAGCGTATTATCACACATAAACAGGGCTTTCAGATCATCGGGTTGTAATATATGCTTTTCGGAGACGACCGCACCCTTAGGAATATCAATACAGTCAGGAATAAGCGCGGTGAAATTTGACTTGCGGCAAAACTTGACGAATTGAATAAGGCAGGCTCTGAGGTTTTGCAGTGTTTTCTTTGATAGGTTTGACTTTTTATATGCTCGGTTGATAACTCCCTGCAAATGCTGATTGTTTAATACCGACACCTTAATGTTTCCGATTGGTTGAATTATATGATTGTTAATAAGACTTTCTTGCGGTCTCCAATTGCCTTCAGATGTACGGTCTCTCAAATCTTCAAGGTACAGTTGAATAGCATCTTTGACTTTAATATTCTGATTTTCAATATTGTCTTCAAGCCATGCGTCAGCTTTAGCGTTAGCTTCACGCTGTCCTTTGCGGCCGGGAGTAGAGCTGTAAAAGACGCGCTTAACTCCGTCTTTTGTAACATAAATTCTCCAGCGCTTTTCTCGTTCACACCAGTTGGCGGTGTTTGTTCTTTTTTTCATAAAAAAATACACTCCTTTTGAATTTTTGTATTGCAAAATAGAGCGCTTTATGATAAAATAAATCTTGCGTAGGGATCTATCTTATCATAAGGTAGCACTCTTATATAAATCTCCGGTTGTTGATAGCTTCCGGGGATTTTTTATTTTTCTGATTCATCATCAGATTGCTTACGTTCAAGCTCAGACATAAATCCGGCTGTTATGATACCTGTCGGCAGCGCTACAATAGCAATTCCCATAAAGGAAGAAATCATGCTGACAATGCGCCCGATTACACTGACCGGGTAAATATCACCGTAACCGACAGTTGTCAGAGTAACAACAGCCCAGTAAACGGCGTAAAAGAAATTATCAAAACTTTCCGGCTCTACCGAATACATTATCAAAGCGGACAGAAGCACATATCCGAAAGCAAGATAACATACGGCTTCGAGAGATCCTTTTTGCTCGCGCATTACATTCACAATGATGTTGAAGCTCTTGGAATACCGAAGAAATTTTAGGGTCCTGAATGCTTTTCCCAATCTCAACAGCCTGAAAAGCTTTAAGCCGGCATTAACCGGGAGCAGTACAGGAAGTATCGACAGTACATCAATAATCGCAAACGGCGAAAGCGGATATTTTATGAATGACTTTATGCTATGCTTGCCGTATTTATAGTCTGCCGTAGCGAGGCGGAATATATAGTCAATTATGAATGCCGCGGCGGTTACTCTGTCGATTGCCGTAAAAAGACGATTTGAAGATTTGAAAAACAGCGGTATAATACTAACACATATTAACACAATCATTACGCTGTCGTATAGCGCACTTGCTCTGTCGTCCGTATCCGATACATCAATTATTTCAAACAGTCTTTTTCTCATTTATAACATACGCCGCAAGGGGTTCTTCCCTGTGCTTCTGCTTCTTCAAGCGTGATTTCGTATTTGTTACCTCTGAGAGTCCTGCAATCTTGATGGTGGTATTTTGTGCCTGTTTCTCCAATCCAAACCGTGACACCTTTAGTTTCCGGAGAAGCTTCTACGACAACATGAGTTGGTGCCGGAGCTGCCGTTGGGTTTACAGTAGGAGCAACCGTTGGTGCCGGAGCTGCTGTCGGCTTCTCTGTTGGAACTGCAGTAGGTGCAGGAGTTACTATCGGTGTTGGTATAGGAGTTGGAATTGGCGTTTTGACAGGCTGTTCTGTCGGTGATGTATTATTTATAACCGTAACCCAGTCATATGTATCTGTGATTACAACAGTTTGTGTTTCACCGTTCCAATCAACAAAAGCTCCGAAACTTTCAGCAACAGCACGCGCCGGAACAAGAGTTCTTTCATTTACAATCTGCGCCGGAACGTCGAGTATAACAGCCTCATTATTCTTATAAAGCACGTTGCTCCCTATAGTCAGAGAAACTGTATCGGAGCTGCGGCTTGCTGTCACTGTCTGCGTTTCCTGATCCCATTCCACGGATGCGCCCATAGCTTCAAAAATAGCGCGGAGGGGAACAAGGGTTCTTTCGTCTTGAATAATAGGCGGCTGGTCAAAGGCTACCGCCTCACCGTTCAACGTTACAGTAATGTCCTGTGCATTAATTGTTGATATACTCGAAACAAGAATTAATGCAGGCAGTGATAATAATAATTTTTTCATAGAATGCCTTCTTTCGTGTATTAAGTGTAATATATTTTATATATAATTAATGTACCGTTCGAGATTATCGGAAAGACTATTTTCAATTTATAGAAGTCGGTACGGTTATATTTCGGTTTAGGTCAGATACAATATCATCACTGATGCGTCCGACAGTGGATTTAACATATTTGGGATTTTCGTATAAGTCATGAATATACTCAATAACTTTGGACTTTCCTGAAGGGTTTAAAAATCCAAAAATAGATATAAGTTCTTGTTCTTGCTCCGATAATGCTGAATCATCTTCTTGCTCCCTCGATGTAACAATATCCGAAATTTTACATTTGAGCAGTTCGCACAATTTAGAGAGCTTATTTATATCAATTGAATTTGAACCATCTTCCCAGTGAGTGACAGACGAAGCAGATACACCGAGATATTCAGCAACGGCTTTTTTTGTTAATTTATTTTGTTCTCTATAATATTTCATATTCTCTGCAATTATTTCTTTTATGTTACGCTGAGACATTTTATCACTTCCTTTTTATTGCATTATAACACAATTAATTTAGAAAATCAATACTATATTTTAGAATTTCTAAAATATTTTTTACAAAAAAAGCTTGACATTTTAGAAAAACTAAATTATAATATAATCAGACTTTAGAAATTCTAAAATGAAAGGTGATGATAATATGGCTGATATGAGAAAGAACATAAGTGATTATATCTCTGAAAACGGAATAATGAAAAAACATGTGGCAGAGCGTTCACACATTGAATTATCCAAACTTTCATTAATTTTGTCTGGGAAACGTAATTTAATGGCAGAGGAATATGTTTCAATTTGTGATGCATTAAATGTTCCATATGATTACTTTGTTTCAAATATGACACATACAGTCACAAAGCCTGCGTGATATTATCGCGCAGATAACAGGAAATAACAATAATGGATTTATGGAGGTGAGGAATAATGGCAAAATCAACAATGAAAGAATTGCGGATCGAGATGTTCCGCAAGGGTATGAAGATACATGGAGCTATATCAATGACAAGCTTATTGACCGTTTGGGCGGATATGTTAGAACGCGCCATGCAGACGGAAAGAGATATATTGATTATGTAACCGATTACGGAGGCATATCCACACAGACAATTGAGATCGGAAAGAATATTCTTGACCTTAACAAAACCACGGACGGAACAGACCTGATTACCGTATTAATCCCGCTCGGCTATAAGCTTACTGATGCGGACGGCAACGAAACGGAGGAACGCCTGACGATTGAAGGAGCTGTTGTTGGGGATGGATATTACGGCAAAGACTATATTGAAGATGAAGATGCTATCGCTGTCCGCGGCCGCATAGTGGGTGTTGTAACGTTCGATGATGTTACAACAGCCGATTATCTGCTTAAAGCCGGCAGAGAATACCTCGAAGAACAGAAGCTGATGAATGTGCAGGTTGAGCTGACAGCAATCGACCTTCATTTACTGGATTCCGAAATTGAAAAATTCCGCCTCGGTGACAGTGTAAGGGTTATTTCAAAGCCTCACAGTCTGGATCGTTATATGAAAATTGAGAAAATGCACATTGATTATAACGATGCATCAGCTTTCACAATGACTTTGGGGTATACACAGGCAACGCTTACCGACAGCGTAAATAAGCAGATTTCCGACGCTGTTGAGCTTGTAAAACAGGTGCAGTCCGAAACAAAGGAGGAAACTTTTGCTATAAAATCACAAATAAGCAAATTTCAAAGCTCCATTGAACAGCAGGTGAACCAGATTTCCGCGACTGTTTCAGAGCAAACATCTATCGAAACCACGCTTGAAAAAATTCAGCAGGATTTCACAACATCTATCACACAAAACTCAAGAGAAATTACGATGAACTTCTCTTCACAGCTTCAGTCTGTGCGTGATGATGTTTATGAAAATTCTGGACTGATAGAATCATATATCCGGTTCCGTGATGCGCTTATAGAGATAGGCAAGGTTGGGAACGTGTTTTCAACGCAGCTTTCAAATGAAGAGCTTGCATTTTATGAATATTCCCAGAAAATTGCGTATATCTCAGGTACAAAGCTGCACATCGTCCAGGCGGAAGCGGAAAAGATTTTTACTATCGGAAATGACGTTACGGGAAAATATGATTTTATTGCAAAGGCAGACGGGAATCTGACGTTTAAATGGAGGGATGTATAGTGACAACATACGGAACCGTATTATTGTACGGCTCATCCTTTTGTCTGGAATGGGAAACACTTGAAATTGATAAGGTGTATAACAGATCAACTGTTCGCGTGAGACTGTATGTAACAAACAACACAATTTCGGGAATAAGCGGCGGAAACGCATCCTGTCTTATTGACGGCTCCTGCGGCTGCTCCTTCACAATGGATATTGAAGGCATAGAATGGAGCGGAAATCCTGACGCTTCACTAACAGAGGACGGAGTTCGGGAAAGAACACTTTATGAGGACACATTTGTCATACAGCATAATTCGGACGGAAAAAAGACCGTCAGAATGTGCGCGACGGTAACAAATGTAACCATTAACCGCGGCGGAACAACGGAGAACATCGAAGAGGAATATATATGCAGATATGTAGCGCTTGAAAATATTCCACAGGCTTCGGAATTTGAATCAATTGACCGTGATGTTGAGGTGAACGGAGAAAATGCTTTAAATATTGTTATAGCTCCGCTCGATGATACATGCAGGCATGATTTAATTATTTCGTTGGGTAATTATTCTGAAACAATATGCAATGCAAAGGCTTCTGTTTCATACGTCATTCCGATTGAATGGCTTTCGGCAATCCCTGCGGCAAACGAAGGCGTTGGGCTTATAACGCTCAGAACCTTTGACAGCCACGGAATGAAGCTCGGCGAGGTTCAAACATACTGGAATGCGTATGTTCCTGAAGACGCGATACCGGAATTTGATGAATTGACAATCGAACAGCTTCAAGGCTCGTTTTCACTTTCCTTCGGCTGGATACAGCACGCATCTCGCGCGCATCTTGAAATTGTCGGAGCAGCTTCAAACTGGGGCGCGGATATAGCGGTATATTCAATTAAAGGGTGCGGCTACAGCGGAGCGGAAACAACGCTTGACACGGATACAATTAACTATTCCGGAACACGAACCTTCAGCGCATATGTTGTTGATTCGCGCGGAAAAAAATCGGAGGTCAAAACTGTATCAATTAATGTAACGGCTTATAGCCCGCCCCGGTTCCTCTCTGTATTATCTCAGCGCTGCGACAGTGACAGCACTATAAAAAATGAAGGTTCCTATATGCTTTCAACGGTCGTATTTGAGTTTGATTCGTTTGACGGACTGAACACCTGTACTCAGGCTGTATATTATAAGAAAACGACAGATACGGAATATACCATGCTTGATACCTCGTTCACAAACGGAGCGCCTTCAAGGTCAACAACGATTTTTGATATATCAACCTCATATGATATTCAATACCGGCTGACGGATAAATTCGGAGTATCCTATTATAATGATATATTGACGGTTTCTCATATATCAATGGAATTTCTGCGGGGCGGAAAAGGTATTGCTTTCGGCAAAGCGGCGGAAATTGAAAATGCTGCGGATTTCGGCTACAAAATATATGCCCGCGAAGGTATTATGCCTGTAGAAATTTTACAAACAGGAAATTTAGAACGTAATGTTGATATAAGAACCTTCAGTTTGTTTGCAATCAAAACGACATTATCTGACGGTTGGCTTCTGGGGTTCAGAGGCTTGGATTCTGATATAATAATAGGATCTTACACTTATGGTGGATATTCTGATATGATTGCCAATTTACCCTATGTTGAGGCATATGCAGTGTCAATGACAATAATTGATAATGGTGACGGATATACAGCAACCGTATCCAGAGGCAGCGCTACGAATGACAGTAAATATACCGGAAGCGCGAGCGAATATGATGAAAGCGCAATAGCGCAAGTATATGCGTTAATGTAATGATAGGAGTGTTATAAATTGATTGAGAATGTTGAAAGACTGCCGGACCTGCATTTTATAGCAGGAAGCCGTCAGAGTCTGGATTTTGAGATTTACAATGATAACGGAGATGCGCTTAATGTTTCAAGTGCAACGATAGTTTTTACTGTAGGCGATGAAAGCAGAAAAAACATGTTTATAAAGAAAAAACTGACAGCGGCGGAAGGCGCAAGCGGAGTATATAATTTAGTTACCGCAGAAATAACAAGCTCTGAAACCGAGAGTTGGAGCGGGAAATATGTTGCTCAGCTGCAAATAGTCTTTTCGGAGGAAAATACGATTATTCCGGCAGAAATGCTGCTACTGGTCGAAAAAAAGATAGGAGGTGTAATTGACAGTGCTGTACAAAGTATCGGTGAATCCGGCGGATTTAATTAAGGTCACAGTGAAAGGATCATCAGAAATCAAACTCAGCGAGTTACCCATAGCAAGCCTTGATACCCTTGGCGGCATTAAGCTGTATGGCAAATCAGTCAACGGAGTGTTGACCAACAGAAGCGGACTGTCAATAGGCGATGACGGAAGTATGCTGGTTCTTGTGAAGGCTAATGGCGGTCTTGCAATTGACGGTGTGGGACAGCTGTACATAACAGGAGCCAATGAGACGGAAGTATTTGCAGGAACGCAGCAGTACAAGCCCGTGACACCGGCTCAATTCAGCAGGTTTATAACCTACAGCACAACACCGGTAAGAATCGGCACATGGATAGACGGCACACCTGTATGGCGTCAGACAATACCACCTACCAAAATAGAAAGTACAGGAATTATCCATGTTGAGGATTACCTTTCCGTCAGCGGCGATACTGAAGTAATAATTTTAAGAACGGATATATTTGTACAAAATGATATGACAGACTGCACCCCGACAGCAACAGCAGATACAGAAACATATGAATTGAAGTGTGAGAACAGACGTATTTATGTAAAATCAATGGATAACAGCGCTTATCCCGACCATCCGCAAATGTGGTACGGAGTAGTAGAATTTGTAACACCTGAAAGCAACATCATAACAGAAACGGAGGCAACGTCATGACAACAATAAAAGGAACACATATGAAAACAATAAATGCGGCGGCCGGTGAAATATATGAAATTGAATATAGTTCGGCATGGCGCGTTGATATTTCTAACAATACAGACAGCAGCATATTAATCAGCACAAACGGCGAGTTTTCTGAAGATGGTACCGCGGCGGATTATCTGGAGCTGCCGTCAGGCTTTAACTACAATAATCTTGCTGTAACGAACACGCTGTATATTAAATCTAACGGCACGGGCAAAATCATGATTGTGAGGTGTCGGTAATGTTTACTTCAAATACAGGTGGTGGGGACAATACGAAAAAAACAACTTATATCTACAGCGCTGAAACAACAGCGTCCATTACACCGGCGAACAATACCGAATACCGCTTCAGCGCCGATATGGTATCTCTGACGGTCGCACTGCCGGAGGATATACCGGAGGATTACGCGGCATATATCGTGTTTACAAGCGGCGAAACAGCGACAGAGA
>JBJEIW010000081.1:0-14380 GCA_051877435.1 Candidatus Ornithomonoglobus sp. | reverse complement strand
AAAATACACAATAACATTATAGTTTTTTCTATATTCGGTTATGGAAAAATTTATTGATTTTGCCAAATTGTTATGTTATAATAGTTTTATTCAGCGAGATATGCGAACCGTAACAATTGTACAGCACAGCGGGGGTGCTTTTTATGAATATTGCATTTATAGCACATGATAACAAGAAGGAGCTGATAGTGCAGCTCTGTATTGCTTATGAAGACATTTTGAGTAGACACAATTTATTTGCAACTGCTCCCACGGCGAATGTTATAATGAGGAACAGCAGTTTAAAGGTGCATAAGTTTTTGTCGGGGTATGACGGCGGAGATGTACAGATTGCTTCCAGAGTGGCATATGGTGAAATTGATCTTGTTATTTTTATTATGGATCATGATGACAACTGCGCTAATGACAGCGATGTTTCCGTCTTAATGAGACAGTGTGACATTCACAATGTACCGATTGCGACAAACACAGCCACTGCCGAGGTTATGATTCATGGACTGGAACACGGCGATTTTGCATGGCGCGATATTATCAGAAACAATTAAAGATATAATTACGGCAGAAGGGCGCTGCAAAGCTCTTTTGTCGTTTTTTAAAATTCCTATTGTAATGTTCGCAGATTTATGTTACAATATAAGCTGATATTTTATGCTGATGGACAAGGAGGACGGCTATGCGGGACACAATATTGAATATTTTGGGAATAGTGGGAGATTTGGTATGTCTCGGATTCCTTATTGTTATCCTTGTGAGAATGTATAAAAATAAGCAAAAGAAATAATTAATGAGGTGAAAATTTATGGGTATATTTGGCGGAGGATACATGAAGGAAGGACCCGGCATTGATAAAAATGCCCCTAAGAAAAAGGGTATATTCCTTTATATCGATATAGTTTTCAGAAAGTTTATGGATCTTATGGGAACGGGCTTTATGTGCTTTATTATAAGCCTTCCGTTTCTCGCGTTTACATATGTGATCCTTTCAAGCTTTATTATGAACGGACTGGGTATCAGCGCCGCGATAGAAAGCACGGCTCGGAGCATGGCGGGTGAAGGCGCGGATGCCGAGGAACTGGCGCAGATGCTGTATTTTTCGATGCGCTCGATGATTACAATTATTGTCTATAACTTTTTCGGCTCAGGCCCGGTTTCGGCGTCATACGCGTTCATAACAAGGTGCTTTACGAGAGGAGAGCATGTATGGAAGATGAGCGACGGCTGGGATAAGTTTAAGGAAAATCTGAAGCAGACGATCGCGCTGCTTATTCTGGATATAGTTGTAATATCACTCGCTTCAAATGCGATTGCCTTTTATTCGGCGCTTGCGGCGGCAAACACGGGTTCAATGGCAACGCTGCTGACAGTGGCGCAGTGCTTTACTGCCGTTATACTTGTTCTCTATATGATGATGCATATCTATATCTATCAGATCATGGTCACATATGAGTGCAGCTTTATTGATCTCATAAAATCTTCAATCACAATAGCAATAGCGAAGCTGCCGATGAGCGTGCTGCTCACTGCTGTTACCGGCGCTGTAATATTTGCGCTTCTCGGAATGATTTCAAATCCGATGATCGGCATAATTATATATGCAGTGCTCGGTCACATTGTGCTGCGTTATCCGTTGGAATTTTATGCTTCACGCGTTATTGAGAAAAACATTAAGGCGGTAAAAAAGCAGGAAAAGAAGAACAGAGCGAAAATTACTTATCTTGACGCAGAATAATTCTATTGGGGAAGTAAGGGTTTAATGATATTAGGAAATTTTGATGTTGCCGTAATCGGTGGCGGTCACGCGGGCTGTGAGGCCGCATTGGCATCTGCAAGGCTCGGTATGAAAACCGTGATGTTTTCAATCAGCCTTGACGCTATAGGCAATCTTCCGTGCAATCCGAGTATAGGCGGAACCGCAAAGGGACATCTGGTACGCGAGGTGGACGCTTTGGGCGGCGAGATGGGAAAGGCGGCGGACGCGTCCTTTATACAGTCGAAAATGCTTAACCGCGGCAAGGGACCGGCGGTTCATTCGCTGCGCGCGCAGATAGACAGAAAAACCTATCATCGTGAGATGAAGCGTCGCGTTGAGGAGCAGGAAAATTTACAGGTAAAGCAGGCGGAGATTGTTGATATAAGGGTCGAGGACGGTCGTGTGAGCGGAGTTGTAACCCATACAGGTGTTGAATACGGCTGCCGCGCGGTGATAATTGCAAGCGGAACATATCTAAAAGGTAAGATTTTAATGGGCAGCTATTCGCGCGAGAGCGGACCGGACGGAATGTTCCCCGCAAATGAGCTGTCGGATAATCTCCGCAGACTCGGCATTACGCTGCGCCGCTTTAAGACAGGCACTCCGGCGAGAATACATGCGGATACGCTTGATTACGATAAAATGCTTGTCGAAACGGGTGATGATGAGATCGTGCCGTTTTCCTTTGAAACGGAGGAGCCGGGGGAGAACAAGGTGAACTGCTGGCTGGTTTATACCAACGAAAAAACACATAAAATAATAATGGATAATCTTGAACGCAGCGCCATGTACGGCGGTCTTGTTGAGGGGGTCGGCCCAAGATACTGCCCGTCAATCGAGGATAAGGTTGTGCGCTTTAACACGCGCCCGCGGCATCAGCTTTTTATTGAGCCTATGGGGCTTGACACAAAGGAAATGTATGCCCAGGGCTTTTCCACAAGCCTTCCCGAGGATGTGCAGCTTGAAATGTACAGGAGCGTTGAGGGACTTGAGCGTTGCGAAATCATGAGGAGCGCGTACGCAATTGAGTACGACTGCTGCGACCCTACGGAGCTTTACCCGACACTGGAGTTTAAGTCGATAGAGGGACTTTACGGCGCGGGTCAGTTCAACGGTACCTCAGGCTATGAGGAGGCGGCGGCGCAGGGGCTTGTCGCAGGAATCAATGCGGCGCTCAAGCTAAAGGGCGAGGAGCCTATGATCCTGCAGCGGCTTGACGGCTATATTGGGACACTTATAGACGACCTTGTTACAAAGGGCACAAATGAGCCGTACAGAATGATGACCTCGCGTTCGGAATACCGGCTGCTTTTAAGACAGGACAATGCGGACGAAAGGCTTACCCCGATAGGTCACCGGATAGGACTTATAAGCGATGAGCGGTATGCAAAGCTTTTAAAAAAGCTTGAAATGATAGATAACGAAATTGACCGTATAAATAAAATCAATGTGCCGCCCAGACTGGCAAATCCTGTGCTTGAACGGTATAATTCAACTCCGGTCAAGGTGGGAATAAAGCTCGCTGAGCTTATACGCCGCCCGGAGCTTGACTATGAAAAGCTCGCGGACTGCGATCCCGAAAGACCAAGCCTGCCGCGTGAGGTCGCGGAGGAAGCCGAAATAAAGCTGAAATATGACGGCTATATAAAGCGTCAGCTCCAGCAGGCGGAGGCGGCAAGAAGGATGGAAAACCGCCTTATACCGGAGGATACGGATTACGACGAAATATACGGTCTGCGCATTGAGGCGCGGCAGAAGCTGAAAAAGATAAGACCCAAGTCTTTGGGACAGGCATCACGCATATCGGGTGTTTCTCCCGCAGATGTGTCGGTGCTGATCATATGGCTTGAAAGCATATAAATTTTTATAAAAAGGCTTAGTGAAAAAGAATTAACGGTGTCGGGAGGTTGCGTATGAATTGTATTAAGTGCGGAAATATTATTGAAATCGGAGATAAATTTTGCTGTAATTGCGGGGAACCGGTCAGATTGTGTGAAAAATGCGGACGACAGCTGGAAGAAGATGAATTGATTTGCAGATATTGTAATGGCAGCATTGACGAAAATAATGGATGTGATGCTGATAATACAAGCAGCTTTATTGGAAATGAGGCTGACGGAACGGCTGATCAAAGCGCGGATACTGAAGTTGTCAATAAAACATCCTCCGAAGAAGCGCCGGATAAAAGCTTTGTTTTTTGCGGGAAATGCGGTGAGCGTCTGCCGTATGGATCAATATTCTGTGATAATTGCGGCAGCCGTCTGGATGACAACAACGCTCCGAACCCTGCCGGAAATACCGAACCCGATAATGGCATTGGTCCTGACTCCGATGGGATTGCAAAGTCGGCGCGTATCCAATCTGATAATACTAAGACGAATAATACTGTTTCTTTAGCGATTATTATCCTGTTGCTTGTCATTATCGTTTTAGGCGGATTCGTTATATATTTTCTGTTATCACATTATTCGGGAAACAGATATACAGATACATACGATGTTGTATCTCAGCAGTACGCTTCTCCTACTAGAAAGCCATCCCCTAAGCCTACTGAATTACCGTTGCCCGTTTTTAATAAAGTGGCGGCATCAAGCACAAGGGGTACCGATACCGAGGGCGGACAATATTCTGCTGAGGCGGTATTATCAAAGGATCTTCAGACAAAATGGGTTCCGCAAAAAAGCAGCGACGGCGGAATAAATGAATGGATAGAAATATATTCGGACAGCATACAGTATGTCAGCAGCGTCCAGATACTCAACGGATACCATAAGGATCCCAATGTATGGAGAAATAACAATCGGGTAAAAAAATGTACAATTACGTTCAGCAACGGTGAAACCCGCGATTTTGTGCTTGATGATACAATGGATTTAATTGATCTGGAGCTTGGCGAAGTAATTGAAACAACATCTATCCGATTGACCATCAGGAGTCTATACTACGGTACAAAATGGAATGACACTGCAATTACATACATCGGAGCATATTAAAAGGTAAAAACACCGGAGGCTTATATGGATTACAGAAAAGAAGTTGTACAAAAAAGAAACAGAAAGTATAAGATAGCAGCCGGCATAATAATTGCGCTGGTAATAATTCTCTTATGCTCTGCCGCAATGGTTTATATAAGAACACATAATGCAAATGAAACTGCCCGGCAATCGGATACGGAAGACTCCTCACTCATGACGACAGAACCAACTGCTCAGCCCGAGGAATCATTGTTGCCGACGCTTGAACCGACGCCCGAGCCGGTACAGCGAAGAGGAACGGCAACAGATATTCCGGAGGATATACGTCAGATGATGGCAGGATATTCAATGCCGGAAGGCGCCTCTATTACATATGATGAGCTCTCATATTTAACAATACCGCATTATGATTTTGAATATAATGTGACAGAAGGACATCTTATTGTGAATAAAGAATTGGCAGAAGAGGTTCTGGACATATTTGCGGAGCTGTTTGACATTAAATATCCGATTGAGCGCATGGAGCTTGTTGATAAATATAACGCGGATGACTATTTATCTATTGATAACAATAATACCTCTGCCTTCAACTACCGTGAGTCTACGGATGGAAGCGGCAGATTATCAAAACACGCTTTAGGCAGAGCTATTGATATTAATCCTCAAATCAATCCATATGTAAGCTCAGACGGCACAGGCGCGCATCAGAACGCGCAGGAATACTGGTCAAGAGATGTATCAACATGGTCCGGCGAAATCGCCAAAGCCTCATATATCGGGCCGGACACTGAAATATATAAAATCTTTGTTGAGAAATATGGCTGGGAATGGGGCGGCTCGTGGTCATCCTATAGGGACTACCAGCATTTCCAGAAGGCTTCATGATTTATTAAAGCTACCGGCTGTGAAATGAATCCCAAATTACCGGGGCATTTCATGAGCCGGTAATTTGTTTCCTTGATTGCATTTTACAGTTATTCTGATTATTCGCAGAGAATAAAAAAATAATGAAAAAATCTAAAAAAATTTAAAAAAAGTGTTGACAAAACGTGAAACATCTGCTATAATAGTTCTTGTCGTTGAGAGAAACGGCGAACAAAATCCGATATGGAGAGATGTCTGAGTGGTTGAAAGAGCCGGTCTTGAAAACCGGTAACGGTTCCGCCGTTCGCGGGTTCGAATCCCGCTCTCTCCTCCATTATAACTCAATATTGTGAGTGCTGCATACAGGTTGATTACTTTTGAAAAGGCAGTAATCTTGTAAAACTGTATGCATATTTTTTTGGAGAAGTACTCAAGAGGCCGAAGAGGCGCCCCTGCTAAGGGTGTAGGTCGGGCAACCGGCGCGAGGGTTCAAATCCCTCCTTCTCCGCCATTACACAAATACACTTTTGTTTTTCAAGAGTGTATTTATTTTTAGATGTTATCGGCATAAAATACAAGATTAAATGGATGATTTTTTGACAATTGTGCCGATAACGGCATAAAATTATGGAGTAAGGTTATGAATTACTTATCTGTTTCTGAAACGGCAAAGAGATGGAATATGTCAGAGCGGGGAGTGCGTAACTATTGCGCGCAAAACAGAATACCGGGAGCATTCTTGACCGGAAAGACATGGAATATTCCGGAAAATGCCCCAAAACCCGAAAGAATAAATAAAAAAAGCGGCGAACCTCAAAACCTTCTTGAAAGATTAAGGGCAGAAAAAAGATATTCTATCAAAGGCGGAATTTATCACAAGATACAAATAGAGCTTACCTATAATTCAAATCATATTGAGGGCAGTAAGCTGACGTATGACCAGACAAGATATATTTTTGAAACTAATACTATTGGCGCGGAAAATGATGCTTTGAATGTCGATGATATTATAGAAACAACAAATCATTTTAAATGTATCGATATGATAATTGATAATGCCAATTATAAGCTTACTGAAAAGTTTATTAAAGAGCTGCATTTCACTTTGAAGTCAGGAACAAGCGATTCAAGGAAAGCCTGGTTCAATGTGGGGAATTATAAAAAACTTCCTAATGAGGTTGGCGGAAAAGAAACAGCAGGCCCTGAAACGGTGACACAGAAAATCAAAGACTTGTTAAAAGACTATAATCAAAAGAACGAGCATACATTGGAAGAAATAATAGATTTTCATTATCGGTTTGAAACGATACACCCGTTTCAGGACGGCAACGGTCGTGTAGGCAGACTTATAATGTTTAAGGAATGCCTGAAAAATAATATTGTACCGTTTATTATTGACGACAGCCTCAAAATGTTTTACTACAGAGGTCTGTCCGAATGGAATAATGAAAAAGGCTATCTGATTGATACCTGCCTTTCGGGACAGGATAAGTTTATAAAGTATCTGGAGTACTTTAAAGTGCCGTATATCAAATAATACAGACAAAAAGAGAGATAAAGTTAATGAAGATACACATGGACATACAAAACGTATATATTAATAATTTTTATTTTCATAGTAAGATTACACATCAGGATGTCGGACAAATGGATATGTATATTCGTATGTATGATGAATTGAAGCATACAGAGGGTGACAATCCGACTCTCGGCAAAATTATAAGACATTTTAATTGCTTTTCGTAAAACCATGTGGTATAATCAGAACAGAAATGCGCTTATCATGAGCGAAACATAGCGGATAATTGCCAATGTAAACGTGACAATGACAATGATGGTAGGTGAAGGCAGCGGAAAGGGGCGGTACAATGAACGGTGCAAATCAAAGCAGGAAGCCTGAGATTGTTGTTTTTGCCGGTCCGAACGGTTCAGGAAAAAGTACCTTTACGGAGCTGTTGAAGCCGCCCATTGACTATATCAATGCCGATAAAATTATCAGCCGTTATAACCGGGCTTTGGATTTAGTAAAAGAAGTAGTGTCAGTAAGCGATATTTGCCATATTTATGATAATTCCAATGAAGAGCCTTTTCGTATTTTTAAAAGGAGAAAAGATCAATGCTGCTTTCAGGAATGTAATGAATGGCACAGGGAGGATATAGAGCTTCTCACATCTGTTACTGATATGAATAAAGCAGATTTGAATGATTAAGGAATATGCCATAATCTTGTCCGTTATTTGTCCGTTAAAGCTGCAAAAACATAGTAAAAGCTATGTCAGGACACAACAACGGTATGCGTCGGAAACTGCATAACCAAGCCATTTGCGAGAGATTAAGGGAAGATAGGAAAAGTACATTCCTATTTTCAAATCCCTCCTTCTCCGCCATTTCGTAAATACCATTTTATTTTAATGGTATGGGTTTAGGATATTGTTTAGTGTGGGCTAAGCAATATCCTTTTCTGTTTCTTTCAGTAAATTTTTGCACCAAAGATCAAAAGAGCCGATTTCGTCAATCGGCTTTTTTGACAAAATCGGCTCTCCAATCATTTTAATGCTTGTTTACTTCATATTTTCAATAATTCGCTCAAATACCGCCGCTGCCTGCGCTCTTGTGGTGTTAGCCTTTGGCGCAAAGGTATTATCATCATTTCCGAACATAATACCGTTATTCAAATTCCAGATCACGGCGTCCTTTGCGTAATCGGAAATATCCGCGTTATCGGCATAATTCAATGTTCCGTTTACTTCTGTATCATATCCCTTGAACTTAGCGTATCTGTATACGATAACCGCCATCTGTTCACGGGTTATATTGTCGTCGGGAGCAAATTCCGTATCGGAATATCCCTCAACAAGACCGTTAAGTCTTGCCCAATATACCGCGTCTGCGTACCAGCTGTCCGCGTCTACATCTGTGAACGGATAGCCTGACGCTTCATTTGATATATCCGGTTCATTTTCCATTCTGTACAGCACCGTTACAAACATTGCTCTTGTAATATCTGCTTCGGGAGCAAATTCTGTGTCGCTTACACCAAACATTAAGCCGTCCCTAAACGCTTGTAAAACAGTCTGATAGAACCAATCATTTTCCGTTACATCAACGAACGGATTATCGTCAGGAATCTCTGTCTGCGTCGGCTCGTCTGTTGCCGTAGGCTCAGGTGTTTCTGTCGGCGCGGGTGTTTCTGTCGGCGCGGGTGTTGGAGTAGTCCTTGATGACGAGCCGCCGCCGCTGCTTTTCCTCGTCCATTTTGCGTAGAAAATCTTGTCGTCCGAAGCGTCCGCCGCTATTTCCTTCACCGCCGTACCCGTAAGCTCCGCGTTATCATACCAGCCGGCAAAGTTGTAGCCCGTTCTTGTAATATCAGTTGGAAGCGTTACAGCCGTTCCCTCTGTGTAGCTTGTGATATTGCCGCTGTTGATTGTGCCGCCGTTTGTTTCAAGCGTCACATTGAATTGTCTTGCCGCAACCTCAACGCTGACACTCTCAGTTATGGTCTTATAATTTGTCGTATCATTCGGAGTATAAACCGCTTCAAACGTATTTGCGCCAACCTCGCCGACGCTCTGAGTACTGTCGCTCCAGTTCCAGCCGTCCGGAAGCGATACGTCCGCAAGCGTCTGACCGTAGGTCGCGGTTAAGTCTGCCGGAACGGTTACTGTCGGCGCCGCCTTTGCTATGGTGTATTCTTTTGCCGCCTCTGACGGTAACTGATAATACTGCGCATTCGTACCCGTTAAGCCTGCTGCCTCTGCGGTATATGTATCCGCGTTCGTCTGATTTCCGTTGTAAACGGTAACGCTGATCTCATCATCACCGCTTAATATGCCGGTCGCCGAAGCCGTAACATTTTTCGGTGTGCCGTCATACACAAGGTCAGAATATCCCGACCATTCAAGCCCTACGGTTTTCTTGTTCAGCGTAACCTTGATCTGATCGTTTCCGCTGCCGTTCAGATTAACGCTGCCGCCGTATTCCGCGGTTATGGTGTTATCGCCGACAGCTAATTTCTTTTCAGTGGTATCAACCGTAAGCGTTGCCGTTCCGCTGTCTGAATTGCTCACGCCGTAATCCACATCAGCCGAGCCGAGCAGCGTTTCACCTGCATAAAAGTCAACCTTATCCTGCAGCGCGCTGAATAATAACATGGTTTCTTCAAAAAGGTTGATTTCCGCCTTTGAGACCTCTGCGGTAAGCGTCAGCGTGCCGCCGTAGGTAACGGTTTCATCAGCAACGGCAGTAGACGAGTCTGCCTTGACTATCGTGA
This sequence comes from Candidatus Ornithomonoglobus sp., assembly GCA_051877435.1. Taxonomy (GTDB): domain Bacteria; phylum Bacillota; class Clostridia; order UBA1381; family UBA1381; genus Ornithomonoglobus. Next base: position 4,518 of record JBJEIW010000081.1, on the reverse strand, counting down.
AGCTTTTGCCTGCCGTGCCCGTATAATTGCCCTTACCTGTGAGCTTTACCTTCGCTTCTGTACCCGCATTGATATTGTTTTCATAGCTTACGTCATAATCATCCGCCGTAATCGCCGCCGCGCTGTCCGTAACTGTAATTTGCGGCTCGATCGCGCTGCCGGTGTAGGTCTGATCAGCTATATCGGAAATCATATCGTCCGACAGGGATTTAGCGCCTACTGCAACCGTCACGCTGATGTTGTCAAGCGTGTTGTAATTGCTTGTGTCGGTCGGTGTAAAGGCAGCCGTAAAGGACCTGTTTCCGACATTTCCTACGCTTGCCGTATTGTCGCTCCACGACCAGACGCCGTTATCATCAGCCGGCAATATCACATCCGCAAGCGTCTGTCCGTAGATCGCGGTTAAGCCTGCCGGAACGGTTACTGTCGGCGCCGCCTTTGCTATGGTGTATTCTTTTGCTGCCTCTGACGGTAACTGATAATACTGCGCATTCGTACCCGTTAAGCCTGTTGCCTCTGCGGTATATGTATCCGCGTTCGTCTGATTTCCGTTGTCAACGGTAACGCTGATCTCGCCATCACCGCTTAATATGCCGGTCGCCGAAGCCGTAACATTTTTCGGTGTGCCGTCATACACAAGGTCAGAATATCCCGACCATTCAAGCCCTACGGTTTTCTTGTTCAGCGTAACCTTGATCTGATCGTTTCCGCTGCCGTTCAGATTAACGCTGCCGCCGTATTCCGCGGTTATGGTGTTATCGCCGACAGCTAATTTCTTTTCAGTGGTATCAACCGTAAGCGTTGCCGTTCCGCTGTCTGAATTGCTCACGCCGTAATCCACATCAGCCGAGCCGAGCAGCGTTTCACCTGCATAAAAGTCAACCTTATCCTGCAGCGCGCTGAATAATAACATGGTTTCTTCAAAAAGGTTGATTTCCGCCTTTGAGACCTCTGCGGTAAGCGTCAGCGTGCCGCCGTAGGTAACGGTTTCATCAGCAACGGCAGTAGACGAGTCTGCCTTGACTATCGTGAAGCTTTTGCCTGCCGTGCCCGTATAATTGCCCTTACCTGTGAGCTTTACCTTCGCTTCTGTACCCGCATTGATATTGTTTTCATAGCTTACGTCATAATCATCCGCCGTAATCGCCGCCGCGCTGTCCGTAACTGTAATTTGCGGCTCGATCGCGCTGCCGGTGTAGGTCTGATCAGCTATATCGGAAATCATATCGTCCGACAGGGATTTAGCGCCTACTGCAACCGTCACGCTGATGTTGTCAAGCGTGTTGTAATTGCTTGTGTCGGTCGGTGTAAAGGCAGCCGTAAAGGACCTGTTTCCGACATTTCCTACGCTTGCCGTATTGTCGCTCCACGACCAGACGCCGTTATCATCAGCCGGCAATATCACATCCGCAAGCGTCTGTCCGTAGATCGCGGTTAAGCCTGCCGGAACGGTTACTGTCGGCGCCGCCTTTGCGATTGTGAAGTCTGCCGTTGCAGTTGCGGATTTATAGTTGTCCGTTTCGGCAAAGTCAGCTTTTACGGTGTAGCTGCCTGCCGCCGTTGGAATGTCCGTACTGTATGTATTGTCATCCGCGTCTTTTACTTTGTATTGATACGTCACATTATCCGTGCCGTTGGTAGCGGACACAGGCGAGGGTGATTTTGCGCTTTCACCGTAAGTCCATCCCTCAATCGAAACTGAGCCGGAGCCGCCGGCCTTGTTTACTACCACCTTGACATCAAAAGTAATCGTATTTTCTGTTCCGAAATCAATCGACATCAGTGAAAATTCCGGATTCTGCTTTGTTGCCTTAATCGAAACAGTGTAGCCGCTCTCATTCGCCGCCGTGTTGTCTGCGACTGTGAGCTTGCTGCCGTTAATGCTTATACCGCTGACTGCCGTACTTGTAATTTCGTATGTAAATTTATCCGCCGCAACGGAGCTGCTGTCCGCCATAGCGATATATGCTGATAAATCCGTTTCTGCGGCCGTACCGTAGGTGGTGGTAACGGTTTTTTCGTTATCATTTTCACCGTACATCAGCTCACCGACAGCATACACGGTCATGTCGTCTGTAACAGGTGTGTCTGACTTAAACTCCGCGCCGCTTATGCTTGCCGTCTGCGACCATTTTACGAATGCGTATGTGTCCGGGGCCGGAGCTGTCGGAAGCGCGACAGTACCGTTATAATTTGCATATGCCGCCGCGTGCTCCTTATATCCGTTTTGACCTGCGCTGTCCTTAACAACAAAGGTTACCTTGTAAACCGTCTTTGCGCTGTCGCTTGTAAGAACAGGGAAATTGTCTGCGCTTATCGTCTGTCCCCATACCATAGGAACAGCGCCGGTTTCAGTATCTTCTTCCTGCGCGCTTTGCAAAAGGTGGGCAACCTCGCCGCCTGCAAACTGCTCTGTGGTTTTGCTTTCGGCTTTGCCTGCCGTTTCGCTGTCCTCATAACCTATCGCGTTAATATCATTGTTTATAGTATCTGTTTTCAGATAATAGCAGTTTGTTATTGTGCCGTAATTAGTTCCGCACACGCCGCCGACACCATCGCCGCCGCTGACATCGCCTGTGTTATAGCAGTTTTCTATTGTGCCGCCGTAATTCGCTCCGCACACGCCGCCGACACTAATGTAGCCGCTGACCGTGCCGTCAACGCCGAGGTTTTTAACCGCACCGCCGCTGCCGACACAGCCGAACAAGCCTTGATCATCACTTACGGAATTTATATACAAGCCTGTTATCCTGTGTCCGTCGCCGTCAAATGTGCCCTTGAACTGTTTGCCGCTATTGCCTATCGGCGTCCAGTTTACCTCAACAATGCCGTTTTCATCATCCGCGGCATGGTACTTCGCCGACATATCAATATCCGCCGTCAGCTTGAAATAAACGCCGCTGTAATCCTTGCCGCCATTTACATTATCGCGCAGCAGCTCCAACGTCGCAAGGTCGGGAATAAGATACGGGTCGTCTGCCGTACCGCTGCCCGCAACCTCGGGAACTGACCGCAAGGTCGGTCTTGCGGGAAATTCGTTTATTTGCCATGTGTTTTCAAAATCCCAGCCGCTAAATGTGCTGTCATCTTTAAAATTATTGGCTGTTTTGCTTTCTGTACCGTCTTGTTCGCCACTACCTACACCTTGAGTTGCTATTCCCGTCAGATAATAGCATTTGTCGATTGTAGCGTCTTCAATCGTTCCGCACACACCGCCGACATCGCCGTCGCCGCTGACTGCGCCTGTGTTATAACAGTTTTTTATTGTGCCGCCAAATATAACACCTCCACACACGCCGCCGGCATGCCATCCACCACTGACCGAGCCTGTGTTATAGCAGTTTGTTATTGTGCCGTAATTCGATCCGCACACGCCGCCGACAATATTGCCACTGACGTTGACAGAGCCTGTGTTATAGCAGTTTGTTATTGTGCCGTAATTCGATCCACACACACCTCCGACATTTTCGTTGCCGCTGACATCGCCTGTGTTATAGCAGTTTGTTATTGTGCTGTTACTCGCTCCGCACACGCCGCCGACATCGCCTAAGCCGCTGACATCGCCTGTGTTATAGCAGTTTTCTATTGTACCGCCGTTATTCTCTCCGCACACGCCGCCGACAATCATGTAGCCGCTGACCGTGCCGTCAACGCCGAGATTTTTAACCGCGCCGCCGCTGCCGACACAGCCGAACAAGCCTTGATCATCACTTACGGAATTTATATACAAGCCTGTTATCCTGTGTCCGTCGCCGTCAAATGTGCCATTGAATTGATTTGAGTAGTTACCTATCGGCGTCCAGCTTGCGCCGCCATTGACATTCTCGCCGCATACGGACGACAGGTCAATATCATTGGCAAGCTTGTAATATACTCCCGTCTTATCTTCGCCGCCATTGACCTCCTATGCCAGCCCGGCAAGCTCCGCCGCCGTGGAAATTATGTACGGATCTGTATCCGTACCGCCGCCCTCGTATGCTCCCACGCTTATGCCGAATACCGGCAGCATCGCGCACAGCATGCTGAGCGCTGTGAAAAGTGAAATAAATCTTTTCTTCATTTTTGCGTACTCCTTTCCATGGGGCTGTATCAAGATTAATTGTTGTTTAGCTGCCAACCCCCCTTCCGAAAATCGCTTTGCGATTTTCTCCCTCCCCCCTTTTTGATAACCGCTAACGCGGTTCTAAAAAAGGGGGGTAAGGAGTGCGGCGCCCCACCAATCTCTTGTCCCCCTTTTTTAGACCGCCAAAGGCGGTATCAAAAAGGGGGAAAGGAGGAGCGAAGCGACGGAAAGGGGGTTGGCTTGCCGCTAAACAACAATTTATTGCTCTAATTTCAAATACATGAATTTCTGCTTAAACAAAGCTGCAAAATCTGATAACAGAGCCGGTTCTGTTTTTGATACAGCGCATGTGTATTTTTTCCATTATATCAAATTATTCTGAAAAATTCAAGAGGTAAAGAATTTGAGTTTCCCCATTTTTTCAGCACCAACCAAAACCAACATCAGTAAACAAG
>JBJEIW010000080.1:0-14400 GCA_051877435.1 Candidatus Ornithomonoglobus sp. | reverse complement strand
CTACGCTTTGCACAATGGCTTTTTTACTGGATTTTTGATACCTGAATAGTAACCACATGATGTTTCGCAGGAAAATTTTATGTATTATTCATGACATATATTTACAGAGGAGCTTCCGCCAACGACAGAATTATGCTCAGATTTCCGTTTCTGCACCGAAGCTCATCAATGAGATTTTTATCATCGCTATTGTTCTTCATATTTATCTTATATTCAAGCTCAAAAAGCGAACCAAGATCCGTTGTTTTAATTTTCTTTAATGTATAATGAGAGGCATATTTATCAAGAATATCATTAAACGCGTTCTCATAATCAAGGTCCTCGGGAATTGTTATCTTTAAAGTCTTTATGCTCATTTTGGGGATGCCGAACTTCACTGCATTGAGTACTATCATAAACAGACACACTATTATCACAAATAATGCACCATATATGAACTGTCCTACGCCGCATGCAAGACCGGCGGCAATGTCAAAGAATATATAGCCTATATCCTTCGGCTCTCCGGGCGCCGAACGGAAACGTATTATCGAAAGTGTTCCCGCAAGCGAAAATGCCCGCGCTACATTTGAGCCTACAAACAAAATTATCACTGCGAGGATTACAGGCAGCATTGTAAGCGTAAGCGCAAGGCTCTGAGAGTATCCTTCATGCTTCTGTGTTTTCATATATGTAAGAGCAATTGTTACTCCGAATATCAATGCTGCCAGCAATGTAATCAGTTCTTCACCTACTGTCATTGTCGATGATGTGTTAAGCATTGACGATACGGTTGCTTCAAGCTGTCCCATATTGTTTATCCTCCGTCTTCATTTTATTCTTACCTTTAGTATGAATTATACAGTATATAGCTTAAATTAAGCTTAAAAGAAAAATATTTTTAAACTGTATTTTACATTCTACCATTATTACGTTCATTTTGCAACAAAAATTTTTAGTTTATTGCAACGAATTTTTATTCCATTAATTGATTTTTTTTAATATATATGTTACAATATCTGCATATGGTTCTCAGCAAAAGACATATAATATATGCTATATAGCTATATAATAAGGAGTCCGATTAAAATGCGAATATTGATCGTTGAAGACGAAATACGACTTTGTGAGGCGCTGGTGCAGCTTCTGAAAAAACATCACTATACCGTTGACAGCCAAAATGACGGTGAGGCGGGGCTTGATGACGCGCTTTCCGGAATATACGATGTTATAATTCTGGATATAATGCTTCCCAAGCTTGACGGCCTTTCCGTACTGAAGGAAATCAGAAAAAACAACCTGAATGTTCCGGTTATACTGCTTACCGCCAAGGGCGAGGTGTCGGATAAGGTTGCGGGGCTTGATTCCGGCGCGGATGACTATCTTACAAAGCCGTTCAATACCGAAGAGCTGCTGGCAAGGGTGAGAGCGTTGGGCAGACGCAGAGGCGAAATTGTAGATGCGGACGCGCTCTCCTGTGATGATATTTCCCTTGATACACAAACTCTTAAGCTCACCTGCGGCGCCTCCGAAATCACGCTTACACGCAAGGAATCGGAGCTGCTTGAATATCTCATACTGCATAAGGATATTATATCTTCCAAGGAGCAGATTATCGAAAAGCTGTGGGGCTTCAACTCAGAGGCTGAGGCAAATCATGTCGAGGTTTATGTATCCTTCCTGCGCAAAAAGCTCAGGCGCGTTCATTCAAACGTTCAGATAAAGGCGGTGCGCGGCATTGGCTATAAGCTGACAGCCGGGGAGTGAGGATATGTTTAAAAAATTAAGAAATAAGCTTCTGCTTTCAAATCTTGCGGTGACTGCCGCGCTGGTCATATGCTGCCTTACCGCAATATACCTGACAACTTACAGCTATATCAGCCGGCAGATAGACGGTCAGCTTTCCAGAACAATAGAAATGTCAATTCAGAGAATAGAGCGCGCACAACGAATACAGAACGGCTTTTCCTCCGGCGGAAATCAAGGGGAGAAGTCCTTTGAAGGCTCCGCTCCCGCATCCGAAGGGGAGGGGAACGCTCCTGCCTTTGACGGAAATCGCCATCCTCCCGATGCTGACAGATTCAGCGCCGAATTTTCGGTATATGCCGACTCGGAGGGCGATGTTATATCCGCCAACACGAATTTCAATATGGTTGAAGCGGATTATGCCGACATTGTGAAAAGTATAATAGCATCCGGCAGACATGAAGGCTCGGCAAGGCTTGATATCGACAGCTGGGCATATAAGGCGGTGCCCTACGGCGAGGGGTATATCGTAGCCTTCACCCCCAATTCAGCGCAGAAAAAAATTCTTTTCCGCCTTGTTATAATCCTCATCCTTGCTGCTGTGGTATCAACGGCAATTACCTTCGTTATCAGTCTTTTAAGCGCGAACCGCTCAATACGACCGATTGAGGAAGCATACAACAAGCAGAAGCAGTTTGTAGCGGACGCATCGCATGAGCTTCGCACTCCGCTTGCAAGCATCAGCGCCAATACCGATGTGCTGCTCTCAAAGCCCGAAAGCACGATTGCCGAAGAAAAGAAATGGCTTGTATATATTAAGGATGAAACCGACAGGATGACACAGCTCACAAACGACCTGCTCTATCTTGCGAAATCCGACTCGGACAGGGGAGAAAAAATTCTTTCCGACGTGTCCTTTTCAGATATTGTTGAGGACGTTATACTCGAATCGGAGGCAACTGCGTTTGAAAACAATCTCAGACTTAATTATACATCGGAGCCTGAGCTGTATGTAAGCGCATCACAGGGAGGGCTTAAGCAGCTTGTCCTCATTCTTGTGGACAACGCCTTAAAATATACGCCCGAAAACGGGGAAATAAATATCGTTTTAAAATCCGACGGCGAGAAAGCAGTTTTCTCCGTTGAAAATACCGGGGAAATAAGCAGTGAGGATCTGCCGCATATCTTTGAGCGCTTCTACCGCGCGGATAAATCTCGCTCACGGGAAAGCGGCGGCTACGGTCTGGGGCTTGCAATTGCCGACAGCCTCTGCACAAGCTTTGGCGGAACACTTGCGGTTAAGTCCGAGAACGGCAGGACGAGTTTCAGCTTTGAGCTGGAAAAGGCATAATTATCTAAATGAATATAAAAACAAAAATATATAAACGCTTTTGATATATTGATTTCCTTAGTACTGTTTTTGGCAAAAAATAACAAGTGTTGTATGCTGTGTTTATAAAAAACGCTATATTTATTATTTTTGTTGACTTAAAGCCCTTATTGTGATAGAATTATAGTATAAATTAACTAAAAGGAGGATTTGTTAAATGGCTTTAATAAAATGCCCGATATGCGGAAAAGATATTAGTGATAAGGCTATCTCTTGTCCACATTGTGGAAATGATTTATCAAACCAAAATAAGAATACTATAAAAACAGATGTAAAAATATGTACAGAGTGTGGAGCTGAGGTGGCTGTCGGTGATGAAATATGTAAGAAGTGTGGTTGTCCTGTTGAACAAATGGATAACGGCTCAAATGAAACCAAAACTGCGGATGTTCCAAACAAAGCAAAGATAAATATTTATAAGAAAAAAGCATTTTGGATTATCTTAATTGCCGCACTAGTTGCCATATTCAGCGGGATTGCAGTATACAGTTTGACTCGAGTACCCGAAGATGAAAGGACATACGATTCTGCTTTTATCAATGATTTAAAAAAAGGCTTAATGGATAGATGGAGTACTGACCCTAAGATTGAGGATTCGGAAAATACATATCTTAATAGATTGGTTGATTTAGAATTAAATGCAATCGGTGATTATGCAAACAAAAAGTTTGCAGATTCAACGCTTCAAGAGAAAGCAATAACATATATCAATCTACTAAAAGATCAAAAGGATTCTCTTAAATATTATACGTCCGACTATACAAAATATTCTGAGCTGTGGGAAAACGCAAGACTAAAAAGGACACAATTGATTGTTAGTTTCATAAATGATTACAATCTAAAATTTTCATCAAAATATGATGATAATCTTAGAGAAATTATGGACTCATCAAAAGTTGCCGATGAAAATGATGAAATGAAGGAAAAAATCGAAACTATGAAACAATCGGTTAATCTTAACCTTGTAAAGGATGAACACGGATATAAATATTACGAAACGTTAATAGAAAACACTACTGGCAAAGATTTTAGAAGTTTTTCAGTGTATATTAAATTGATGGATGACCAAGGAGTCGTTATTGATACATTAATAGATTATCTGGAAGATTTTAAGGCTGGACAGACTTCAAAAGCAGAATTTATGACAGATAAAATATTTGAAAAATATGATGTTAATTTTGAATATTACACAGAATAATAATTTTATACTTTCAATATGTGTACGGTAAAACCAATATTTTGCCGTACACATGAGGGTGTTGAAATATCCATAGATAAAGGAGCGCATACTGTTGTGTTTGCCTGTGGCATAAGGAATAAAGTTATCAAATTGCAGATAAACAGAGACACTGTATTGCTATAAGAAGAAATAAGTACATATTTTTGAAGCATACCCGGAAAGGATGGATAAAAACTATGTGTCAAAATGAATTGATATCCATATCAGAAATTACATCAGAACAAGAAACAGCCAATACCAATCATGATACCCAGAAAGATAATAAACCAATAACTTCTGATGAGAATCAAGAAAATACAATGGCAGTTGGCGAAAACAAGAAAAAAATTATTATAATAACATTGCTTTCTGCCATTACAATAATGATTATTATTTTATGCTTTGTTTTTATAAACCAATATAACAATAAAAAAGAAACCGAAACCGTCATGACCAAAATAGAACAGTTAGATATGTCTGGCAAGTATGATCGTTCCCTTGTGAATGAAATCAATACATCATATGAAGCTTTGTCATTAAATCAGCAAAGCAATGTTTTGAATTATAATGATTTGATAGAATATGTAAATTATCACAACTCAAAGTATAAATATCTCACTATGGCAAAGACTATGATTGATGAATGTGACAGTAATATTAAATATATTAAGGACTTATCTGGAAGCTCAGTGATTATGATTCCGTCTTTGCTTTCGGGAATCTCAAATGATGCTATCGAAAATAACTATAAGTATTTTTACGATAATTTATCAATCGGTTATAGTAAAAATTACTTAGGAGAAGATCAATATACAGTAGCTACAAATATTATGATGACCTATTCTTCATATAAAAAAATATATGATATGATAGACAATTTTGAGTATAACAAGCTTTCATTCTCATTGTGGTTATCTACATATGAGTCATATGCAAAAGATGCAAAGAATGCACTAAATACATTGTTATCGGAATATTCTTAACAATGTTATATAATCAAACTATTTTCTTATATTTTGTCTACAGTCTGATGGGTACGGTAAAACCAATATTTTGCCGTACTTACATTATATTTTATTTGCACTCAACAACCCGCAGTTTCTTCCCCATTTTACAGGAATAGTCAATGGAATACTTTGTACCTTTTGATTTTCCGTCCCAGAACACCAGAACATAATCGGCAAGCTCAATCATTTTTTCATTTCTTTTCAGCGGCGCAGCGCGGCGGAAACGCCCATACTGCGGATACATTATAAGCTTTGATATCTTATGCTTGTCCGCATATTCCTCCGCTAATGTGTCGACACCCTTTGCGCCGCCGGAAATTATCAATTCCACATTTTCGGGTATGTATTCACTTAAATCTATATTTTTTATGCTTCTTGAACCTACGATAAGTAATTTCATATGTTTTTTACTCCTTTTCTGTATCATAGTTGCTTGATATTATTTTAGAAATTCAAATCTAATTATACATCTTTAAATATATATTGTCAACTCTATAAATATAATTATTTTTCTCTGTATGTGTTAAAATGAATATGGAGGTATTTCACAATGAATGTTGGTTTAAGAATAAAGGAATTAAGAGAACAAAAGGGTATTACCGTTAATAAGCTTGCAAATCTCGCCGGTATTTCACAAAGCTATCTGCGCGATGTCGAGCTTGGCAAGAAAAATCCTACAGTTGAAACACTTTCCTACTTTTGTGATGCCTTAGGTGTGTCAATGAAATACTTTTTTGACGATAATACAGAGGGTAATATTTTTTTGTTATCTGCAATCTCCAAGCTTTCAAACGAACAGCAGCTAAAGCTTGCAGAGTTTATACAGACACTAAAATAGAAGTATGAAATACAGAAAAATAATACGGGATTTAAGAGAAGATCATGATTTGACACAGCAGCAAATCGCAGATATTTTGGGTGCCTCGCAGACAATGTACGCCCGATATGAACGCGGCGCAAATGAATTGCCTATACGGCATTTAATTACATTATGCAAATATTACAAAGTATCCTCAGATTATATATTAGGCTTATCGGAAGAATAAAAAGAACATACTTTTTACACTGCGAAAAAGTATGTTCTTTTTATTATCAAAAATTAATCCAGCTCAAACGCTCCGGTATACAGTCTGTAGTATGTACCCTTCTGAGCGATAAGCTCGTCATGGCTGCCGCGCTCGATAATTCTGCCGTGGTCAAGAACCATGATAACATCGGAATTGCGGACGGTTGAAAGCCTGTGCGCGATTACAAATACTGTTCTGCCCTGCATGAGAGCGTCCATACCGCGCTGAACTATCGCCTCGGTACGCGTATCTATTGAGCTTGTCGCCTCGTCCATTATCATTACCGGCGGGTCCGCCACCGCAGCTCTCGTGATGGCTATAAGCTGGCACTGTCCCTGAGAAAGGCTGCCGCCGCTGCCGTCGATTACCGTGTCATAGCCCTCCGGCAGGCTCATTACAAGCTCATCCGCTCCGGTAAGACGCGCCGCTGTTTCAATTTCAAAATCCGTCGCGTCGGGACGCCCGTAGCGTATATTCTCGCGTATGGTGCCGGTAAACAGATGCGTATCCTGCAGGATAATTCCCAGAGAGCCTCTGAGCGAGGATTTCTTTATTCTGTTTATATCAATACCGTCATAGGTGATAGTACCCTTGTGTATATCATAAAAGCGGTTAATGAGGTTCGTTATCGTCGTTTTGCCCGCGCCTGTCGAGCCGACAAACGCCACCTTCTGTCCCGGCTCCGCGTAAAGGCTTATGTCGTGGAGAACCGTCTTGTTGGGAACATATCCAAAGTCAACGTCGGCGAGCTTTACATTGCCGCGAAGCGGTGTATACCTGCCGCCGTCCTCCCACATCCAATCGCCGTACTTATCGGGACGGAACACACCGTTTCTGCCGATTGAGCCTCTTACAAGCTGTACTGTGCCCTCGTCGCTCTCCGGCTCCGCGTCAAGCATATCAAATATTCTGTTCGCGCCCGCAAGCGCCATAACGATTGAATTGAACTGCTGTGAAATCTGGCTTATAGGCATGGTAAAGCTCTTTGTAAAGCCCAGAAACGCCGCAACGCCGCCGAGTGTGAGCGCTCCGCCTATTCCGCCGCCGACACCCGCCATAACAAGCACCGCGCCGACCATCGCAACCGCCACATATTCTATATTTCCGAGATTGTTCATTATAGGCATCAGAATGTTGGCAAACTTGTTCGCCGCCTCCGCCTGCTTAAACAAATGCTCGTTCTTCTCCTCAAAATCGGCAACAGCGTCCTCCTCGTGGCAGAACACCTTGATTACCTTCTGACCGTTTATCATTTCCTCGATATATCCGTTCACATCGCCGATCGCTTCCTGCTGCTTCACGAAAAATCTTGCGCTGTTTCCTCCGACAACCTTTATACAGCATATCATTATCAGCACGAATATCATCACCACGCCCGTGAGAGCGAAGCTTGTTTTGAGCATCGCGCAGAACACGCATATTATCGTCATTGCCGATGAGAATATCTGCGGAACGGACTGGGTGAGCATCTGACGCAGAGTGTCGGTATCATTCGTATACCGGCTCATGAGATCGCCGTGAGAATGTGTGTCAAAGAAGCTTATCGGAAGGCTCTGCATATGCTCGAACATTTCCTTCCTGATGTCAAGCAGCACGCCCTGTCCGACATTGACCATAAGTCTCTGATACAGGAAGGTCGCGATAATTCCTATTGCGTATACGCCGCCGAGAAGCATAAGCGTCCGCGCAAGACCGGAATAATCCGTGCTGTGGTTTACAAGCATAGGCGTTATGAACTTATCGACAAGAGTCTGAACAAAGGTTGAACCGATAACGCCTACAAGTGCGCTTATAAATATGCACACAAGCACAAATATGAACATAGAATTATACTTCTTAATGTATGAGAGAAGTCTTTTCAGCGCTTTTCCGGCTCCCGCGTTTTTGTTCGGTTTCTTCATATCATTCATCCTCGCCGCCTCCCTTCACCTGTGACTCATAAATTTCCTTATAAATCTCATTGGTTCTGAGCAGCTCCTCATGTGTTCCCACACCGTTTATCATGCCGCCGTTCATAACCACGATCATATCCGCGTGTTCAACAGAAGAAATTCTCTGAGCAATGATAAGCTTTGTCGCTCCCGGGATTGCCTTCTGCATCGCCTCTCTTATAAGAGCGTCCGTCTTTGTGTCAACCGCGCTTGTGCTGTCGTCGAGGATAAGGATTTTCGGCTTTTTAAGCAGCGCCCGCGCTATGCACAGTCTTTGGCGCTGACCGCCCGAAACATTGGAGCCGCCCTGCTCAATATATGTATCATAGCCGTCGGGGAATGTGTCGATAAACTCATCGGCGCATGCCGCGCGGCATGCCTCTTTTATCTCCTCATCCGTCGCAGCCTCATTGCCCCATCGCATATTCTCCTTAATTGTGCCCGAGAACAGCACATTCTTCTGAAGAACCATCGCAACGCTGTTGCGCAGTGTTTCAATGTCATAATTTCTTACATCGCGCCCGCCGACGGTGACTCTGCCCTCCGTAACGTCATAAAGACGCGGAATAAGCTGAACCAGCGACGACTTGCCCGAGCCTGTGCCGCCGATAATTCCGACAGTGGAGCCGGACGGAATTTCAAGATTTATATTTTTAAGCGAGCGGGAGTGACCGGGATAGGCAAAGGATACATGGTCAAAATGGATTCTTCCGTCTATCACATACTTTGCCGCGTTGTCCTTGTTCTTTATCTCGCTTGTTGTATCAAGTATCTCGCTTATACGCTCCGCGGACGAGCGCGCCATTGTAACCATTACAAATACCATTGAGAACATCATAAGGCTCATAAGTATCTGCATTGTATATGTAAACATACTGGTTAAATTACCTATCGTAAAGCTTGTGTTGTTTCCGTTTACGATAAAATGCGCGCCGAACCAGAAAATAACCATCATACACGCGTATACGCACAGCTGCATTGCCGGAGCGTTAAAGGCGAGCAGCTTTTCCGCTCTTGCGGAATACTTATATATATCTCCCGCCTGCTCGTTAAACTTCTCCTCCTCATGTTTTTCGCGCACAAAGGATTTTACAACTCTTATACCATGGAGGTTCTCCTGTATTACGTTATTCAGTTTATCATATACATGAAACATTTTTTCAAATATCGGATGAGCCGTTGTCATTATCTTAAACAGAATAAATCCGAGAACCGGTATTATTATAAGATAAACGACAGAAAGCTTCGCATTGACCCCGAACGCCATAATCAACGCGCAAATCATCGTTATCGGGCTTCTTACGGCAATACGGATAATCATCATATACGCGTTCTGAATATTTGTAATATCAGTTGTCAGACGCGTAACAATTCCGCCCGTTGAAAACTTATCAATATTTGCAAACGAAAATTTCTGCACGCGTTTAAACATATCAAGACGCAGATTTTTCGCAAAGCCCGCGGATGCCGTCGCGGCAAGTTTTCCGGCAAGAACTCCGAACAGCAGCGCCAGACAAGCGCAGATAATCAATACAATTCCGATTTTCGTAACATAATTCATATCGCTTATATTGTCTATAAGCTTCGCCATGAGAAACGGAATAAGTATTTCCATAATTACCTCCAGAATAACAAAAACAGGCGTCGCCACAGACACTGCTTTGTATTCACGGATTGAGCCCATAAGCTTTTTTATCATGTATTTTCCTCTCCTTTCGTAATATGAGCCGCTTAATGCAAGCTACCGTATCCTTTATTATAATCTTATTTTACAAGCGTGTCAAGCAAATCGGTAAATTTTTCACATTTTGTTCACAACAAGAAGCTTATAAGTTTTTTCGGAAGGATGCAACATTTTCATGCTTTGAAAGGTGTTATATGTGAAACCAAAAAAATCAAACGGAGGTAAATTGATTATGAAAAAAACAAAAATTCTATTATTGGTTCTCGCTGGTATGCTGACGGTACAGAACACTGCGGCTCTTGCAATGACAAGCAGTGCCTGCGGCATTAACAATTACGTATCAAAGCTTTATGAGCCCGCGGCAAACGCTGCGGCGGCGGACGCAGAACCGACACATAAGGAAAAGTCCGACACGCTTTTAAAGCTCGGCATCGTGACGAGCGAGCAGATCGAGGACGAGACAAGAATAATCACCTATGACGATGCGGTTCTCTCTCTGGCGCGATATGGTTGGTACGATGAGAATAACACGGACATGACTCCTATGAAGTGGCTGGATGAAATCTCCGGGATCACCGCGAACGGCAACAGGATCGAGCTTAAGTCCGGCAAGGAGGCAATAACCCTCGGCGAGTTTGCCGACTGGTGCCTGCTCGCGGCAGGGTATTTCACAGTCTGCTTCACCGACAGAACGGCTCTCGCAGCCGAGAAAGGACTGACGACCGACAATGATAAGGCGGAGAACAAGGTCACGGCTGAACGGTTCATCGATATGCTCTATACGACAATGACGATGCCGATTTGTGTCGCGAACAATGTCGGCATGGACGTGTCAACAAACGAAATATGGGTTGATTATATAATTTTCGACGGACACGCGAAGGAAAACGGCGGGGGAAACTATCCGTATGAGACGAGACTGTCGGAAATGCTTGACGACGGCTCCGACGATGAGGATAAGAAACCCGGCGGCAGCTCCGTAAGCGGCACAAGGAAAATCGGGCTGACGACAGAAGGAAAAATCGCAAATCTGCAGGAGCTTGGAATCATCGCAAAGGCCGATGATTTAAGGCTGAACGATAAAATATCAAGAGCGGAAACGGCAAAAATTCTTTCGGTTATGATGGGGTATTCCGGTAATGAGCCGTACTTCGGGATCCAAACCTTCAAGGATGTACCCTCAAGCCACTGGGCATTCAGCCATGTGGAGATCGCGTATGCCTCCGCCGTAATCGAGGGCGACGACGACGGCTTCTTTATGCCGGAGAACAACGTGACCTTCGCGCAGCTGTGCAAGATGCTTGTCTCAACGCTCGGCTATAAGACCTACGCTGAAAATATGGGCGGGTATCCGAACGGATATATCGCCGAGGCAGCCACGCTCGGTATAACCGAAGGCTTGGGCGGCATCTCGACAAACGATGAGCTTGACCGGGAAACGGTTATGCTTATGACGTATAACGCGCTTGACGTGCCGCTTTGCGTCATTGACTCGTTTGAAACAGTGACAACGCTTGACGGCAATATTATGGCGCCCGTGCTCAAGGTCTGCGACGGCAAAGACGGGAGGGAATTTCAGTCGCTGCGGACGAGAATAGACGACGCTGTATAAGGCTCCGCTTGGGGACAAGATATATCGGTAAATTACGGCATATGACTAACAATCGTTATCCATATCCATCGCCCGCCGCATAGGCGGACATAGAAAAAGCCGAAGCGCCGCTTCGGCTTTTTCTCTATTTAAGCAGCTCATACACCTCGTGGCGCAGCTCATAGTCCGATTCAAACAGTCCGCGTATTGCGGAGGTGCGCGTTTTTGCGCTGCGGGACTTTATTCCGCGCGCGGTCATGCAGCTGTGCTCGCCCTCAACAATTACTATGACATCCTCGGTTCCGCACACCTTCTGCATAATATCGGCAATATCGGCGCATATGCGCTCCTGAAGCTGCAATCGCTTGCTTACCATGTCGCATATTCTCGCAATTTTTGAAAGACCTATAACCTTTCCGTTCGGAATATAGCCGACATGACACTTCATGTTATACATAAGTGCGAGATGATGCTCGCAGTAGCTGAACACCTCAATATCCTTTACAAGCACAAGGTCGTTTGAATGCACGTCCTCAAAGCACTTGTCAAACATCTGGGCAATCTCATCATTTGTATAACGCATACCCTCAAATACCTCGTCATACATTCTCGCAACCCTGTCCGGAGTTTCCTTTAAGCCCTCGCGCTCAGGATCATCTCCCAGCGCCTCTATTATGGTTCGTATTGCGCCCCTTATTTTTTCATGGTCAAATTCTTTTTTCATGATTATTCACCCTGTTTTTCTTATAAATTACCATAAGTCCCTTAAGCAGCAGATCATTATCATATATGACTTCCTTCTTACATAACGGAGTTATAAGTCCCGCAAGCCCGCCTGTCGCAACCGCGGTGCACTTACAGCCAAGCTCCTCCTCTATTCTCTCTATACATCCGTCAATTCCTGACGCGGTATAATTCATTATGCCGCTCTTCATACATTCGGCGGTGTATTTTCCGATAATATGCTCCGGCTTTTCAAGCTGTATCTTAGGCAGCTGCGCCGCGCCGCTCACAAGGGCGTCAAGCGCGGTTCTCATTCCCGGTATGATCATGCCGCCGCAATAGTTTCCGTCTTTATCTATTACCGACATTGTGGTCGCGGTACCCATATCTATTATTATGAGCGGCGCGCTGTAATAATTAATTCCCGCTACCGCGTCAACAACAAGGTCCGAGCCGAGCTGCGCCGGATTGTCGGTCAATATCCGCAGTCCTGTTTTTATTCCGGGTCCCACAACAAGAGTATCGATATGGAGCAGTTTTTTTACCGCCCGCTTTATAACCCCCGTAACCGACGGTACAACCGAGGACATTATCGCGCCCTCGATCTCCTGCTTGTCTATATTGTGTATTTCTATTATGGTTTTAAGCTGAATTGCGTATTCAAGATCGGTCGCTCTGTGATTCGTTGAAACTCTTTCGTTAAAAAGTATTCTGTCGTTTTTTATGCAGCCGATGACTATATTTGTATTTCCGACGTCTATTGCAAGTAACATTTCGTACATTCCTTCCTTCCCATATTATATTATATCATGTTATAAGCATAAAATCAATTACTAATTGCTGATTTTCAGACCCGTTTTCTGCCAAAAATCACTCGTTTATGGAAATATTACATAAAATTTTAAAGAATGAGAAAAAAATCACAATTTTTTGTGGACAAATCAGAAATTTATGTTATAATATTAAGTAGTAGATATATGTTGTCTATGACTGCTATATAACATTATTTAAAATCAAACAGGAGGAGATTCCAATGGCAAAAAAGTATTGTTACCTTTTTACAGAGGGTAATGCGAACATGAGAGAGCTTCTCGGCGGTAAGGGAGCAAACCTCGCGGAGATGACCAACATCGGTCTTCCGGTTCCGCAGGGCTTCACAATCACTACAGAGGCTTGTACTCAGTACTATGAGGACGGCAGAACAATCAATCCGGAGATCATGGCCGAAATCGACGAGTACATCGTAAAGATGGAGGAGATCACAGGCAAGAAGTTCGGTGATAAGGAGAATCCGCTTCTCGTATCGGTTCGTTCAGGCGCAAGAGCGTCAATGCCGGGTATGATGGATACAATCCTTAACCTCGGTCTTAACGAGGACGTTGTAGAGGTTATCGCTAAGAAGTCGGGCAACCCGAGATGGGCTTGGGACTGCTACAGAAGATTTATCCAGATGTACTCAGACGTCGTTATGGAGGTTGGTAAGAAGTACTTTGAGGAGCTTATTGATAAGATGAAGGCTGAGAAGGGCGTTACCTTTGACGTTGAGCTTACAGCTGACGATCTTAAGGAGCTTGCTTCACAGTTCAAGGCAGAATATAAGGAAAAGATCGGCGAGGACTTCCCGACAGACCCGAAGGAGCAGCTTATGGGCGCTGTTAAGGCAGTATTCCGCTCATGGGACAACCCGAGAGCAAATGTTTACCGCCGTGACAACGATATCCCGTATTCATGGGGTACGGCTGTTAACGTACAGAGCATGGCATTCGGCAACATGGGCGATGACTGCGGTACAGGCGTTGCGTTCACTCGTGACCCGGCTACAGGCGAGAAGAAGCTCATGGGTGAGTTCCTTATAAACGCGCAGGGCGAGGACGTTGTTGCTGGTGTTCGTACACCGATGCCGATCGCTAAGATGGCAGAGGAGTTCCCGGAGGCATTCGCTCAGTTCCAGGAGGTTTGCCAGATTCTTGAGAACCACTACAGAGATATGCAGGATATGGAGTTCACTGTTGAAAACAAGAAGCTCTATATGCTCCAGACAAGAAACGGTAAGAGAACAGCTC
>JBJEIW010000079.1:0-3190 GCA_051877435.1 Candidatus Ornithomonoglobus sp. | reverse complement strand
AGGGTTTTCCTTGAAAAAACATATTACATTTTCATTACAAAATGGCAAACTTGGGAAATGCGTAATATCATTGAATAAAAATCGACAAATACAAAAAAATGGTCTGTGGCAGCCGCCACAGGCTGTTTTTTTGCATGCGGTACTTGAAAGATTTGCAAGGACATGTTATAATAAAAGAAGATTTGTAAGCAAAAGATAAAAAAGACAGGATGTGACATTAATGGATAAAAGGATGTATTGGTTATGGCTGTCTTTGAAGCCCTCCGTAAGTCCTTTGCAGATATCTGTATTGATAAAGCATTTTGGCTCTGCGGAAGCTGTGTACAAGGCAAAGAGCTATGGCGGAATAATAGCGCCCGGTGCGAAGGGTATCGTAGAACTGGCAGACAAGTCCATGGACGAGGCCGAAATGGTTCGGGCAAGGATGAAAGAAATAGGAGGAAGGATTATCACAATTGAAGATGAGGAATATCCCACACTATTGAAAGAAATATATTCCCCTCCGGCGGTTCTTTATGCTCTGGGAGCTAAGCTTAATGATGAAGACGAGCTGAGAATTGCGGTAGTCGGAACAAGAAAATATTCATCATACGGCAGGCGGGCATGCGAAAAGCTTTCAAGGGCGCTTGCGGAAAAGGGTACGGTTATAGTAAGCGGCATGGCGCTGGGTATTGATACATTTGCGGCAGCCGCGGCGGTAAACGCGGGAAGAAAAACAATAGCTGTTCTGGGCAGCGGTATTGACGTCATATATCCGTATCAGAACAAGGACCTATATAAGGCAATCCGGCAGAACGGAACAATTATTTCGGAATATCCTCCGGGAACAAGACCGTTGGGTTATAACTTTCCGAGAAGAAACAGGATAATTGCCGGTCTTGCGCAGGGCACTCTTGTAATTCAGGCGCCGGTAAAGAGCGGTGCGTTAATTACAGCGAGATATGCGCTTGAAAATAACCGTGACGTGTTCGCAGTACCGGGTGAGATTTTCGATATAAATCAGGCGGGCACAAATGAGCTGATCAAGGCAGGGGCAAAGCCTGTAACCTGCGCTGAGGATATTCTGGAGGAATACGGCTTTGAAGTTCCTGAAAAGAACGAGGTTGCCGACAGGCTTGCCGGAATTGATATGAGCTGTCTTGGCAAGACCGAGGCTGAGATATTGAAGCTGTTAAATGTAAGCACGCTGCATCCCGATGAAATTACGCGAAAGCTTGGAGTGCTAGGGGCTGAGGTAGGAACAGCGCTGATGATGCTTGAAATAAGCGGTCTTGTTGTCAGGGACAGCGGGAATATATATGATTTAAAATAAATCTATTATGGGGAGTTAAAGAAAATGCCAAAGTATTTTATGCCGACAACTCTTTTGTCGGGCAAGAATTGTGTTAAGCGCCATCCGCGCCATCTTATACATGGAAAGAAATGCATGATAGTAACAGGTAAGCAGTCCGCAGTGGTGTCTGGGGCCTTAAAGGACGTTACAGATGTGCTGCAGGAGAATAATGTTGAATATCGGATTTACGATAAAATAACGTCAGCGACCGGTATAAGCGAGATATATGCGCTTGGAAGAATGATGGCACATGACGGTATAGATTATGTTGTAGGTATCGGAGGCGGCTCAACATTGGATGCTGCCAAAGCAGCTGCGGTATATGCGGCAAATGACATTGAGCCGATGCAGATTTACGAGGAGAAATATGAGCATAATCCTTTAAAGGTTGTGTGTATTCCTACAACAGCCGGAACAGGTTCGGATACGACCCAGTATGTAATGATGACTCTCGATGATGTACATAATAAGAAGAGCTTCAGCTCAGAGCAGTGCTTTCCGTATGCGACATACCTTGATTCGCGCTATACATTGACGCTGCCGCTGGAGGTTACGCGCAATACGGCTATAGACGCTCTGTGCCATGCTGTTGAGTCATATCTTAACTCGCAGGCGTCGGAGTTTTCTGATATTGTTGCTCTCGAGGCGATACGTCTCATAGGTCAGTGCGCGGACGCGCTTGTTTCGGGACATGTAACGGAAGGGGACAGGGAAAAGCTTCTTGTTGCCGCTTCAACGGGTGGTATGGCGGTTGCGCATACAGGTCTTAACGTTGTTCATGCTATGGGACATCAGCTTACCTGCTCGAAGGAAATCCCTCACGGCAGAGCCAACGGAGCGCTGCTTGTGGAGTTTATAGCATGGATGGCAAAGACTGATATTATGCGCGCGGTTGATGTAGTAACGGCATTCGGAAGTGATCTTTCAAGCTTCAAGCGTTTTATAGATACGGTTATTCCGACAAATGAGGAAATAACGGAGACCGATATAGATGAATGGATTGAAAATTCAATTGTGGATACCGTTACAGCTAACTGTCCCGGAAAATTCACAAAAGAAGATGAGCGCCTTATATACTATAATGCGCTTGTGAATAAAGACAGAAAATATACTGAGTGGTAAGAAATGGCTTTATGGTTGAAGAGTCGGATGGAAACAGGAGTAATAATGATAACAACAAAAGCGAGGATGTATCAGAACCTGAGTTTTGACACATCCTCGTTTTTGTTGTTATTAATTTACTTATGTGGCTCGTATTAATACTTTATGCTCAGTCGGCAATTTTCGCGCCGATTTCTTTAGCGCATTCAGGACATACGTTTCTACCGTGGAATTCAAAGACTCCGTCAACATTCTGGCAGAATACACATGAAGGCTCATATTTTCTCAAGATGATTCTGTCATCTTCTACATATATCTCTAAGCCGTCTTTCTCTTCAATATTGAACTTTCTTCTGAGTTCTTTTGGTATAACGATTCTTCCTAATTCGTCAACTTTTCTAACAATACCCGTTGATTTCATAGATCGATGCTCCTTTCAATTGATGAAAGTATTATAACAGATTCATTAAAACAAGTCAACAGATTAACAATTTTTTAACAATTAAAAAACATTTTTCTCCAAAATAACAAATAAATATACATTAAACAAATATTAGTTTGTATGTTTTAACAAATTTATTTAAATTGGAGCAACGCTCATGCTTTGCTTGCAAGGAGCAGAGCTTGCGACAGATTGCAACCTGCGCAGGGAGCGTTAGCTCCTCAGGGTTTCAGCGGGGGATTAATTCCCCCGCTGAAATGCTGAATGGAACCCGCCGCCTAAGAGGCGGGGGACATCTGCGCTTAGGTTATATT
>JBJEIW010000078.1:0-14418 GCA_051877435.1 Candidatus Ornithomonoglobus sp. | reverse complement strand
TCATACGAGCCGCAGCAGAAACTTATTGAAAATCTCAATCTCAGCGTAAAGCCGGGACAGAGAATTGCGATTGTCGGACACACCGGCTGCGGAAAGACAACGCTTATAAATCTGCTTATGAGGTTTTATGATGTCAATAGCGGTGAAATTGATGTGGACGGCAGAGATATAAGGGATGTAACGCGGCACAGCCTGAGAAAATCCTACGGCATGGTGCTTCAGGAAACATGGCTCAAGTCGGGCACGATCCGCGAGAATATCACTATGGGCAGACCGGACGCGACCGATGAGGAAATAAGACAGGCGGCAATTGCGGCTCATTCCTACGGCTTTATCCGCAGACTTCCGGACGGATTTGACACGGTGATCGGCGAGGACGGAGGAAGCCTATCGCAGGGACAGAAGCAGCTTTTATGTATAACCAGAGTTATGCTCTGCCTGCCGCCAATGCTCATTCTTGACGAGGCGACCTCGTCAATAGATACGCGCACGGAAATTAAAATACAGAAGGCGTTCAGTAGCCTTATGGAGGGAAGAACAAGCTTTATAGTTGCACACCGACTATCAACAATCCGCGAGGCAGATCTGATCCTCGTCATGGACAGCGGAAAAATTGTTGAGCAGGGCACGCATAATGAGCTTATGAGGAAGAACGGATATTATGCGGAGCTGTATAACAGTCAGTTCGCTCTCTGATAAGTTATGAATTATTAAAATATGATAAAAACAACAGCGGGAGGGCAGCAATTGTCCGCCCGCTGTTTTGAGAATAAGACTATTGATTAAAAGAAAAGGGCAGAGAATTTAATCATTCTCCACCCTTATTTTTATGGGATTAAATTATCTTTTTGAAAGAACCTCTGCCTCATACTTCTTGATTTCATCAAACCATGACATATCGGCAATAACGCCCTCCTGCCTGCAGTATTCAGCCCATATCTCGCCGAACGGCAAAAGCTTTGCCTGCTCCTGGATAACCATAAGCTCTGTGAAATTACCGCTGTCCTGAAGCTTCTTCATTCTCTTTGAGGGCTGGAGGAGCGCGAAGAGAAGGGCTTTCTGCCAGCTTCTGAAGCCTACGGTCCATGCCGAAATTCTGTTTATTGAAGCGTCAAAGAAGTCAAGAGCCATATAAACTCTGTCCAGAGCGTCAGCGCGGACAATTTCCTTTGCCATCTCTCTTGTCTCGTCGTCAAAAAGAACAACGTGGTCTGAATCCCAGCGGATAGGACGTGTGATATGCAGCGCGATCTCGGGGAAGAAGCAGAGAAGCGCAGGGATCTTGTCCGAAACGACCTCAGTCGGATGATAGTGACCGTTATCCATAAGCGGAATGCAGTTGTCATTTGCAGCGGCGATTGAAAGCGCGAACTCGTTGCTGCCGCAGGTGAACGCCTCAACACCGATACCGAATACCTTTGACTCAACACACGGCTTAACGAGGTTGAAGTCGAACGGCTCTGAAAGGATCTGCTCGATTGAATCCTTATATCTCATTCTGAGTCCGTAGCGGTCTCCCGGAATGTCCTTCATACCATCGCCTGTCCAGATGTTCATAACACAGGTAACGCCTGTTTCCTTAGCGAAATACTCTGAAATCCTTATACAAGCCTTGCCGTGCTCTATCCAGAAGTTTCTTATCTCATCATCAGGGCTTGAAAGTGTAAGACCGTCCTTGATTTTAGGATGTGAGAAGAATGTCGGGTTAAAGTCAAGACCGACATTATGCTTTTTAGCGAAGTCGACCCACTTCTTGAAGTGCTTCGGTTCAAGCTTGTCGCGGTCGGCAAACTCGCCGTCCTCAAAAATCGCGTAATTAGCGTGAACATTGATCTTCTTCTTACCCGGCATAAGTGACATAGCCTTTTCCATGTCTGCAAAAAGCTCCTCAGGATTTCTTGCCTTGCCCGGATAGTCGCCTGTTGTCTGGATACCGCCTGTGAGACCGCCGTCGTTATCAAAGCCGATAACATCGTCTCCCTGCCAGCAGTGAAGCGAAACAGGAACCGTCTTTAATTTTGCTATAGCAGCGTCGGTATCTATACCGAATGCCGCATATGTAGCCTTTGCTGATTCATAACTCATGTTAGTTACCCCTCTCATAAATTAATATTATAATTATATTATACAATAAAGTCGACGTATTTGCAAGAGATTTATTTAAAATTATCCAAAAAGTTTTATTTTAACAAAATCAGGGTATATAATAACAGATACTTAATGCAAGCTATATAGAATAGCAAAAATGAAACTTATACATTATTTGAACAAGGAGAATGTGTAAAAATTTCATGAAAATAGCAGGACAGGACTTGAATTTAAATCCCTTATGATGTATAATATCGTTGTGATTTAAAATCAGGGGGAAATTAGGGGAATTCAAGTGAGAATATAAGCAATTTAAGCGATACCTATGAGTAAAATTAAAAAATTAAGAAATAACGGTTGAATTATCCCTGAAAATATGATATAATCAAACAATAATGTGCTTTAGTCAGAAGGAATGATTTGTATGTTAAAGAGTATGACCGGATATGGCAGAGCGGAGTCTGTCACCGGTACAAAAAAGATTACAGTCGAGATTAAGTCTGTGAACCACCGATTTTCCGACTACAATATCAAGGTTCCGCGCCAGTACGGCTTCCTTGAGGAGAAGGTGAGACTTGCGGTAAGCAGAGCGGTTGCGCGCGGTAAGATTGATGTATATGTAAGCATTGAAGCGGTAGGTGAGGCTGACAAGCTTATAACGGTTAACAAGGAGCTTGCAGGCGGTTATCTTGCGGCTTTAAAGGAGCTGTGTGAAGAATTTGGAATTGAAAACGATATAACTGTTTCAAAGCTTGCTCAGTTCGGTGATATTTTCCGTGCGGAGCCTAAGCGTGACGATGAGGAGGAGCTGTGGCAGGCGGTTAAGACTGTTCTTGATGAGGCTCTTTCGGCGTTTATTGCAATGCGCGAGCGTGAGGGCGGAAGAATAGAGGAGGATCTGAGGGCAAGAATCGGCTATATGCGTTCGCTTGCACAGCGCATAGACGAGCGCTCGCCTCAGATTGTCGCGGAATATAAGGAAAAGCTCTATACAAAAATAAACGAGCTGCTTGAGGATCGTGAAATTGATGATGCCCGGGTTCTTACGGAGGTTGCGATATTTGCCGATAAGGTTGCGGTGAATGAGGAAACAGTCCGTCTTGCAAGCCACTATGACGAATTTGAGAGTATCATAAGCAGCAGCGCGCCTGCGGGCAGAAGGCTTGATTTTCTTATCCAGGAGATTAACCGCGAGTGCAACACAATCGGCTCAAAGGCATCCGATCTTGAAACGGCAAAGATAGTTGTGGAGCTGAAGGGTGAGATAGAAAAGCTGAGAGAGCAGATACAGAATATAGAATAAGGTGTTTGAAAAAATGCTCGTTGCATCTCGCACGGTTTCGCTCGCTAGAGTACCAACGTATACGTCGTTCGCTCAACTGCACGACCTGCTTAGAGCATTTTCTTCAAACGGCTTTTGTGAAAGGAGTCAATAGTCAATAGTATGAAACTAATAAATATCGGCTTCGGGAACATGGTTTCCGCCAATCGTGTCGTTTCGGTGGTAAGCCCGGACAGCGCCCCGATAAAGCGGCTTATCAGGGAAGCGGAGGACAGGGGAATACTGGTCAACGCGACCTACGGAAGAAAAACACGCTCTGTTGTAGTTATGGATTCGGGACACATAGTTCTGTCGGCGATAATCCCTGAAAAGCTTGCACAAAGGCTTGACGGTGAATATGATCCGGCTGAATTTGATGACAGTGACGATAAAGGAGGAAATGACTGATGCAGAAGAAAGGAATCCTTTTTGTGCTTTCGGGTCCCTCGGGAACCGGAAAGGGAACGGTATGTAAGGCTCTCCTTGAAAAAGAGCAGGATCTGCACCTTTCCGTTTCGGCGACAACCCGTGAATGTCGGGTGGGCGAGGTGCCGGGAGAGACGTATCACTATGTCACGTTCGATCAATTTGAAAGCATGATCGCAAACGGAGAAATGCTCGAATATGCAAAGTATAACGGCAATTACTACGGCACGCCGGGCGAATCGGTAAAAAAGCTGCTCAATGAGGGAAAGGATGTTATGCTTGAAATTGAGCCGCAGGGCGCGCTTCAGGTAAAGAAGCTTTTTCCTGAGGCAGTTTTGATTTTTCTCATCCCGCCGTCAATGCGGGTGCTTAAGGAACGTCTTGTGACAAGAGGACGTGAAACGGATGAGGAGATTGCGCAAAGGCTTGAAAACACACGCTGGGAGCTCACCCAGGCAGATAAATACACAACGCAGATCATAAATGATAATCTGGAGGTTTGTGTGCATGAGGTCATGTCGTACCTCAACAAAAAGCGCGCGGAGCAGGAAATGATTGCCGCGCTTATTAATGAAAAGCTGGACTAATATAGCAGGAGGAAAATATTATGATTATAAAACCGGGAATTACAGAATTGGATCGCTGTGTTGACAGCCGTTATACATTGGTGTCAATGGTGGCAAAGAGAGCAAGAATGATCGGTCTTGAGAGAAAGGCAGCTGAGGACGCGGCTCCTGACGGCAGCGGCTATGATCCGTCGCTTGAAAAGCCGGTAACCCAGGCCGTAAATGAGATTGCAGACGGCATAGTCGGCTATGTCCGCTCGGAGGCGATTGAGAAGGCTAAGGAATACGAGGAAGAAAAGTTCGAAGCAATAATGCAGCTGGAAAAGGGAATTACGGAAATTCAGTCTGAAAATGCACCGGAGGAGCCTGAGCAGGAAGAGGAAGAGCACCATGAGGAAATGAGCCTCCTTGATTCGGCGCTTGCCGCTGCTGCTGCGAGGATAGACGATGCAGAGCTTGAGGGCGATGATTTCTGATGTATGCCGGGGTCATAGTCAATCAGCCGACACGGGCTGTAGACCGCGTATTTGATTACAGAATACCGCAGGAGCTAAAGGACACTGTACGTCCCGGCTCAAGAGTCCTCATACAGTTTACAAAGGGAAATATTGAAATGGAGGGCTTTGTCCTTTACCTCAAAGAAAGTACCGATGTAAAAAGAGGCATCAAAAGTATAATAAGACTTTCAGCAGATGAGCCGGCATTTAGGGAAAACATGGTGCCGCTCATTGAATTTATGCATGAGCGCTATCTTGCCACCTATCTTGAAATCATTCATACCATGATACCGTCGGGAACATCGGTAAAATCGATTGAATGGATTCTTTTAAAGGATAAGGAGCGCTACAGTGGAAAAAGTGAAAGCTGCAAAAAAGTCATTGAGCTTTTAGAGGACAACGGCGGGGGAATGGATATATATTCTCTTTCCTCATATTTTGAAAGGGATATAAAAACTACCGTCGCAAAGCTTCGTGAAGCCGGGGTTATTGCTCGCGAATACAGACAGACAAGGGATATTAACAAAAAGAAGCTGAGGGCGGTAAGACTTGCAGCTGAGCCTGATGAGGCGCAGGCATTCTATAACAAATCAAAATCGAAAATTCAAAAGCGTATGCTGTCTATTCTTATGAGTAACGAATTTCTTTCCACAGCCGATCTTGTACGGTTTTCTATGGGGAATTACAGCGCGCTTTCTGTCCTTGTAAAAAATGGAATAGCTGAATTTTTTGATTTGTATATTGACAGACCTGTATATGATACGCAAGGATGTCTCAGTACACCGCCGGAGCCAACTCCGGAGCAGGCGGCGGCGATAAACGCCATAAACTCGGCGATTGATGAAGCGGACGGAGAAACAATACTTCTCCACGGCGTAACCGGCAGCGGAAAGACCGAGGTTTTTATGCGCTCGATCTCACATGCTGTTGAGCAGGGAAAAACGGCGCTTTTGCTAGTGCCGGAAATTTCGCTTACTCCACAGATGGTATCACGCTTTGTTTCGCGCTTTGGAGCGAGGATTGCGATACTTCACAGCGGACTGTCGCTTGGAGAGCGCTATGACCAGTGGAGCCGTATTATGAACGGCGATGCCGATATAGTAATAGGAGCGAGGAGCGCGGTTTTCGCGCCTCTTGATAACATAGGAATTATAATAATAGATGAGGAGCATTCGGACACCTATAAATCAGAAATGAGTCCGAGATACCACGCGCGCGAGGCGGCAATATACCGCGCGCAGACAAGCGGCGCCGTAACTCTGCTTGCAAGCGCAACGCCGTCAATGGAAAGCTATAATAAAGCTAAGAATAAGGAATACAGACTGCTTGAAATGAAGCGGCGGTACAACGAGAACCGTATGCCGGAGATTGAAATTATAGATATGCGCGCCGAGCTTGAACGCGGCAATAAGACTATGTTTTCAAAGCGGCTTTATGATGCTGTCAGAAGAAATATTGATCGTAAGGAGCAGACGATACTCTTTATGAACAGGCGCGGGTATTCCACTTTTGTTTCGTGCAGAAAATGCGGCTTTGTACCGCAGTGTCCCAACTGCAATATCTCGCTTACCTATCACAGCTACGACAATACCTTAAAGTGCCACTACTGCGGACACAGACAGCCGAATTATGTAAAGTGTCCCGCCTGCGGCAGCAAATATATACGCTACTTCGGCGGCGGAACACAGAGAGTCGAGGAGGAGGTCAGAAGGATCTTCCCGGATGCTTCCACCATAAGGCTTGACGCGGACGTAACGGGCAGGAAGAACGCGCACAAGGAGATACTTGACAGATTTGACAGGGAGAGAATCGATATTCTCATAGGCACGCAGATGGTCGCAAAGGGACTTGACTTTGCAAATGTAACGCTTGTGGGCGTAGTATCGGCTGATACGATGCTGCATATAAACGATTTCAGAAGCGGAGAGCGCACATTTGATACGCTGGAGCAGGTTTCGGGTCGCGCGGGCCGCGGAGAAAAGGGCGGCAGAGCCATAATACAGACCTACGACCCGGATAATTTTGCAATAAAGCTTGTCAAATCGCACGACTACATTACCTTCTATAACAAGACCTGTGCTGAGCGCAGAGCGATGTGGTATCCGCCGTTTTCGGAAATGATATGTATACGCTTTACCGATACTGACAACGAAAGAACGCGCCGCGCAGCATTCCGTTTCAGGGAGCTGTTCGGCGATATAGCAAAAATACAGCAGCGTGTTGCGGTTCTCGGTCCGATACCGTCGCAGATTGCAAAGATAAAGAATCAGTACCGCTGGCAGATTATCATCAAGTGCGATGCGATGGATGAGCTTAACGGCAGGCTTTCTGCCGCACAGCGCGGGTTAAAGGAAGATAAGCGCTATGAAAGCGTAGTGGTTTCAATTGACAAGAACCCGATAACGATATATTGAGAAAGGAAGATTCAAATGGCAATTCGTCAGCTGCGTCTGCGTGAGGATGAGATCCTCAGAAAGCAGTGCAAGGAAGTAAAGAAGTTTGATGAAAAGCTCGGAATACTGCTCGACGATATGTATGATACAATGACAAAGGCGGAGGGTGTCGGTCTTGCCGCGCCGCAGGTCGGAATACTCAAGCGCGCCGTTGTAATAGACATAGGCGAGGGAAGAATAGAGCTTATAAATCCGGAAATCATTGAGACATCAGGCTCACAGAACGGCGCGGAGGGCTGTTTAAGCTTTCCGGGACTGTACGGTGAGGTAGAGAGACCAAACTATGTAAAGGTGAAGGCGCAGGACAGAACAGGACGATGGTTCACTGTTGAGGGCGAGGAGCTTTTAGCGCGTGCCTTATGTCACGAATGCGATCATCTGAATGGTCATGTATTTACGGAAAAAGTAACGAAGTATATTGATAACTAATCACAACTAACAGACAATAACCTCAAAGGAGGTATGCATCATGAAGATACTTTTTATGGGAACGCCTGATTTTGCGGCGGCGATACTTGAACGCCTGAGCAAAACGGAGCATGAGATAATTGGAGCGGTGTCGCAGCCGGATAAGCCGAAGGGCAGGGGACACAAGCTTATGCCGACTGATGTAAGGCTCAAGGCGGAGAAGCTTGGAATACCCGTATATCAGCCTGAAACCTTAAAGGGCGAGGCATTTCTGCCGCAGCTCAAAATATTAAAGCCGGATATAATTATAGTAGCGGCATACGGAAAAATACTGCCGCGCTATATAATTGATTTTCCGAAATACGGCTGTATTAACGTGCACGCGTCGCTTCTGCCGAAATACCGCGGCGCGGCGCCGATACAGTGGGCGATCATAAACGGCGATGAAACCACGGGAGTTTCAATCATGCGCATGGATTACGGCCTTGATACCGGCGATGTGATTTCTGTTGCGGAAACGACAATCGGCAAATATGAAACCTCGGCGCAGCTTTTTGACCGTCTTGCCCTTATCGGCGGCGAGCTGCTTGTGTGCGCGATAGAGCAGATTGCGGACGGAACCGCAAAGTATAAGCGTCAGAAGGACAGCGAGCATACCTATGCGCCCATGATAAGTAAAAAGGATGCGGTAATCGACTGGTACAGAAGCGCGGAGGAGATTTCAAAGCTTATTTGCGGAATGAATTCGTATCCGCTTGCGCAGACTACCTATAAGGGCAAGAATCTGAAAATAGTTGACGCCGAAATCACAGATACGGTAAACGGCCGCCCGGGCGAGGTCATAGGTCTTGTCAAAAAGCGCGGTCTGCTTGTGGGCTGCGGCAAGGGCGCGCTGTATCTCAAAAATGTTCAGTTTGAGGGCTCAAAGCGCATGTATGTTGAGGATTATGCAAGGGGACATAATATCGAAAACGGTGTGATTTTAGGCGAAACTATTATTTAATATTCTGAAAGGAGCTGAGATTCTATGCTTACGGCATTAGCATATTCCACTGACAGCGGCTTCTACGGCGGCTATTACGGAGGTTTGGGCTTCGGTTGGTTCGACCCGACATATATACTTGTTATTATCGGGCTTGTAATAACCATGATAGCCTCTGCAAATGTAAAGGGTACCTTCAATAAATATGATAAGGTGAGATCGCGCCGCGGCATTACCGGCGCGGAGGTTGCAAGAAAGATACTTGACGCAAACGGACTGTACAATATACGGATCGAGCGTGTTTCGGGAAGTCTTACGGACCATTTCAGTCCTAAGGAAAATGTGATAAGGCTTTCGGATGCGACCTTTAATTCAACGTCGATCGCGGCGTTGGGAGTTGCCGCCCATGAGTGCGGCCACGCGGTGCAGCATCAGGTGGGGTATGCGCCGATAAAGCTCAGAAACGGTATGGTTCCGATAGTAAATATCTGCAACACCCTGTCGCTTCCGATTATTATAATAGGAATCATTTTAGGAGCGGCAAATCTTGCCATGGTCGGAGTAATCCTGTTCTGCGCGGTATTCGCATTCCAGCTTGTGACGCTCCCGACGGAGACGAACGCAAGCTCAAGGGCGCTTGCCACCCTGCGTGATATGGCGATACTTGACGAGGAGGAGCTGAAGGGCACGCGCAAGGTTTTGTCCGCCGCGGCAATGACCTATTTTGCCTCCGCCGCATCAACGCTGCTTCAGGTTATAAGGCTTCTGCTCTTAGTGCAGAACAGCAACAGCAGGAGAAGAAACTGATGAACGCGCGGGAAGCGGCATTTAAAACCCTTTATGAGATTTTATATAATGACGCGTTTTCAAATCTTGCTCTAAAGGAAACACTGGGCAGGGAGAAGGATATGTCCCGTGAGGACAGAGCGCTCCTGACAAATCTTGTCTATGGCGTTGTATCGCGTCACTATACACTGGAATATATAATAGGGCAGTATTCCTCGGTAAAGCTTAAAAAGCTTGCAAAGAACATAAAGGTAATTCTGGAGCTTGGCATATATCAGCTTGTATATGCAGATAAAATTCCCGAAAGCGCGGCTGTAAACGAAAGCGTAAGGCTTGCGAAAAAGCACGGAAGAAAGGGCTCGGACAGATTCGTAAATGCGGTTCTGCGCGCCTTCTGCCGTGACAGCTGTGAGGTGCGTTATCCTGAGGATAAGGCGGAATACTTGGCGGTTAAATATTCCTACACAACGGATATGGCGAGGCTGTGGATTGGTGATTTCGGCTTTGACATGGCAGAAAAACTTATGATTTCACTTAATGAGCCGCCCGCTTTGATGCTCCGCGCCAACACTTTAAAGATAAATGCCGGGGAGCTTGTAAAGCGTCTGGGTGATTTCGGGATAAAAGCAGAGCAGACGGCAGGCTCGCTTATAAAGTCCGCAGGCTTTGATGTTGGCAGAAACAAGCTTTATCTTAACGGTTATTTCAGCGTGCAGGACAAGGGCGCGTATAACGCGGCAATCGCGCTTGACCCACAGGAGGGCGAAACTGTAATTGATATGTGCGCGGCTCCGGGAGGAAAGACAACGCATATTGCCGAATTACAGAATGACAAAGGCAGAATTACAGCCTGCGATATATATGAGCATAAAATAAAGCTTATAGAGGACAGCGCGCGCCGTCTGGGTATAAAATCCATTGGCGCAAGGCTTGCGGATGCGGCGGTAAGAGATAATTTGCTGATAAATTCCGCAGAACGCGTATTATGTGATGTGCCATGCTCCGGCTGGGGGATAATACGCAGAAAACCGGATATTAAGCTTTGCAGAAACGATGTAAGCGGGCTGCCGGAACTGCAGAAAAAAATACTTGACAACGCTTCGGAGTATGTAAAGCCCGGAGGAGTGATTGTGTATTCAACATGCACAATAAATAAAAGAGAAAACGAAAATGTGACTGACGCGTTTTTAAAGGACAACGGTAATTTTGAAAAGGTATACGAAAAGACGTTCCTACCCGATACGGACGGCTCGGACGGCTTTTATATATGTAAATTGATTAGAAATGCTTGATTTAAAGGACTTTGAATACAAGGAGCTGGAGGAATATCTGCTTTCAATAGGAGAAAAGAAATTCCGCGCGGCTCAGATATACAAATGGCTGCACATGGGAGTGACGGGCTATGACGAAATGACCGATATTTCAAAGGTGCTGCGTGCAAAGCTCGAAGAGGATACATATGTATCCACACTTGAAATTGAAGAAAAGTATGTTTCAAGGCTTGATGGCACAGTAAAGTATTTGTTCAGACTGCCGGACGGCAACTGTATAGAAAGCGTAGTCATGCGCTACCGTCACGGTCTTACTATCTGTATTTCATCACAGGTCGGCTGCCGTATGGGCTGCCGCTTCTGCGCCTCGACAATAGGAGGGCTGTTCCGGTCGCTGACAGCTGGGGAAATATTGAACCAGGTGATATTTGCCGAGAAGGACATGGGCGAAAGAATATCAAACATAGTCCTTATGGGTATAGGCGAGCCGCTTGACAATTATGACAATGTGATAAAATTCCTTCACAACATAAATCATGAGAAGGGGAAGAACATAGGCTACAGGCATATAACGCTTTCCACCTGCGGAGTTGCGCCGGGAATATATAAGCTTGCGGAGGAAAATCTCCCGATCACGCTTACGATCTCGCTGCATGCGCCTAATAATGAAATACGCGACAGCATAATGCCTGTAAATCACACCTATAAAATTGAGGAGCTGTTTAAGGCGTGCCGGTATTATCTTGAAAAGACAGGACGGCGGCTGAGCTTTGAGTATTCTCTGATACACGGTGTAAACGACAGCCCAGAGAACGCGGAGGAGCTTGCCTCTCTTGTAAAGCCGCTTCATGCGCATGTAAACCTTATTCCCGTAAACCGGGTTGAGGAGCGTGATTTCAGAAAAGGAACAAGGAGCGAGATAAACGCGTTCTGTCAAAGCCTGATAGCGCGCGGAGTGAACGCTACGATCCGCCGTGAGCTTGGATCGGATATATCCGCCTCATGCGGGCAGCTCAGAAAGAGAGCGGGGAACATAAAGGAATAAAAGAAATAAACGTATACTATACAGAAGATAAATGAGTAAATTATTAAAGCACGAAAGGAGTGTGTGTGCTATTGAAAACAGCAGCGTTGACTGATGTGGGCAGAATAAGAAAAATCAATGAAGACAGCATGCAGGTATTTACATCAGCCGAATACAGCTACGCAATAGTTGCCGACGGAATGGGAGGTCACGAGGCGGGCGAGGTTGCAAGCGCAATGGCGGTTGATGTAATAACAGGCTATATAGCGGAGCACATGGAGCCGGAGCTTGACAGGTTCCAGACCATGGAGGTTATGCGGCAGGCGTTCCTTACCGCCAATTCTGCCATATATGACTATTCATGCGAGAATGACAGCGTAATGGGCATGGGTACTACGACCACGATGTGCATGGTACGTGACGGATTTGTGATTTACGCACATGTGGGCGATTCAAGAGCATATATGGTTGGTGACAGCATAGTTCAGATAACAAGAGATCATTCCTTCGTGCAGGAGCTTGTAAAGCTCGGGCAGCTTACTCCTGAGGAGGCAAAGCACCACCCAAGACGTAATTACATAACCCGCGCAATGGGTGTTGAAGCCTTTGTGCGTGTTGATACGGGCGTAAAGCCATATAACGGCGAAAAGCTTCTTCTCTGCTCCGACGGCTTGTTCGGAGAGATTGAGGACAGCGAGCTTTTTGATGTGGTTAAGAATAATTCGGCCGAAACGGCAGTAAATACACTTATTGAACTCGCGAATGAGCGCGGGGGCAGCGATAATATCACTGCAATTGTTATGGAAGGAGATAATAACTGATGCTTAACACCGAAAATCTGATTGGTACAGTGCTCAGTGACCGTTATGAGGTCCTTGAAAAAATCGGCACGGGCGGCATGGCTACAGTATATAAGGCGCATGATAAGGTTCTTGACCGTGATGTCGCTATAAAAATACTCAGAGAAAATTTTGAGGGGAACAGTGAAATAGTTGAGAACTTTATAAAGGAAGCACGTTCATCAGCAAGTCTTGTACATCCGAATGTTGTTTCGGTTTATGACGTATGCACATACGGCGAAATCAATTATATGGTTATGGAGCTTGTGGACGGAATCACGCTTAAAAAATATATAAAAAAGAATCCCCGTCTGCCTTGGCAGGAGGCGTGCGATTACGCAATCCAGATTGCCCAGGGCATACAGGCGGCTCATGAAAGGAATATAATTCACCGCGATATTAAGCCGCAGAATATAATCATGGCTCCGGGCGGAGTCCTGAAGGTTACTGATTTCGGCATTGCAAAGGCTATGGAAAGTGACACATCAATGGCGGGCGGAACCGCGACAGGAAGCGTGCACTACATATCACCCGAACAGGCGCGCGGCGGCTTTACGGATTTCCGTTCGGATATATATTCACTTGGTATATGCCTTTATGAAATGCTTGCGGGCAGAGTACCGTTTGACGGTGATTCACCGGTATCGGTAGCGCTCATGCATATAGAAGAGGAGCCTGTAAATGTAAAATGCGTTAATATAGATGTTCCGGCGGATCTCGCATATGTGACAATGAAGGCGATGAATCGTGATCCCAATAAAAGATACCAGAATATGAATGAGCTTCTTGACGATCTCAGGGCAGTTCTCGCAGATGAAGATCTACCTTCAAAAGAATCAGAAAAGCAAGAGAAAGAGGATGCTGAGAATACAGACGCAAGTAACGGAGCCGCACAGGAGGTTCGTGAAAAGAAACCGGTCGGCAAGGAGGATCTTGCAAACAGAGGCAGGAGCAACACGCGGGTAAAGAACAAAAAGAAAATGAGTGCAAAGAAGAAGCGCGAGGACAGAAATTCTGTTATACTCGCACTCTCAACGGTTGCGGTAATAGTGCTTGTGGCAGTCGGGGTAGTGCTCATGCTGATTAATCCGTTTTCCGGTAATTCGGTTCCGGATCTTGCGGGACTTACGCTTGAGGAAGCGGCAGCGGCGGCACATGATGCCGGATACAAAATTAATGATGAGATAGAGTATTCATTATCCGATGATGTAGCTGAAAATCTTGTAATATCACAGCTTCCGGAGGCGGGGACGGCGGCTGATAAATCCGAGCCTATTTCGCTTGTGGTTTCACTTGGCGCCTCAAACGGCGGGGTTCCGGTTCCGGATGTTGTAAATATGGATATTGACGAGGCGGGACAGATTATAGAAGCTAGGACGCTTCTTTATAAGATAGTTCTTGAGCCGAGTACCGAGGTAGCAGAAAATCTTGTAATACGACAGATTCCTGCTCCGGGCACACATCTCAATCCGGGTGACTATGTAACACTTCATATGAGTACAGGACCTGACGCAGACTATTCGGAAAAGGGTACGGTAACGGTTCCGAGCGTGATCGGAATGTATCGGGATAATGCCGAAAGCACTCTTGGCATGTACAATCTTTTAATCGGTACAGTAACGAGGAAAGCGTCGAATAATCCGGAGGGCACAATAATAATGCAGAGTCCTGCGGCCGGGGCGTCAGTCAGTGAAAACACAACAGTAACAATTGTTATTTCAAGCGGAAGAGAGGATTCAACTCTGGCATCGGAGTAT
>JBJEIW010000077.1:0-3221 GCA_051877435.1 Candidatus Ornithomonoglobus sp. | reverse complement strand
CTTTCGGCACAAAATTTGAAATAATCGGCTCTCGGCAAACTCGTCTGCATCTTTTAGGTCTTGCCAATATAATCACCCTCGTTTCCGTTATATGTCGATTATATCATTTTTTAGAGAATTTGTCAATAGCAAAAATCACCCTCCTTAATACCTAATAAAAATATCTGTCCGGGATGTACAATTTTGAAAGCCTCGGACAGGTTCATTTCGGCGGCAGCGAGGCGGAATGGAATGAAATAAGCATAGGAGATTACAATACATATCTGAAATATGCCGCGTAAATAAATAAATTCATTATATACGTTTTTTGCTCACTTGACAATAAATTATCTTAATGTTATAATACTATAGGGCTTAGGTATTGTCCGGTCCTTTTTATTGATTGCAGGAGGTAACGTATGAAAAAGAATACAGGTGAATGGAGCTTTATAATCAGACCTAAAGCCGGTTGGTTTGATATAAATCTCAGAGAGGTCTGGCATTACAGGGATCTTATCTGGATGTTTTTTAAGCGTAATTTCAACAGCGCATATAAGCAGACTATTCTGGGTCCGCTTTGGTTTTTAATAAATCCGTTTCTGTCATCAAGCATGTACACAATTGTATTCGGAAAAATAGCAAATATTTCAACTGAAGGTGTACCGCAGTTTTTGTTCTATCTGTGCAGCAATGCCGCATGGGGATATTTTTCCTCGTGCCTCAACTCAACAGCCTCAACTTTTACGGGCAATGCCTATCTTTTCGGAAAGGTATATTTCCCGCGTCTTGTTACTCCGATAACAACGGTAATTTACGCACTGCTTGGCTTTTTTATACAGATGCTTATGCTGGCGGCTTCAATAGGAATATTCGCGCTCAGAGGACAGTATGTATACCCTAATATCCATATACTGCTTATTCCTGTAATGATACTGCAGATGGCGCTTCTGGGACTGGGAATAGGCATAATCATTTCTTCGGTAACGACAAAATACCGTGATCTTACAATACTTGTCGGATTTGGTATGCAGCTTTGGATGTACGGAACCCCTGTTGTATATCCGATTTCACAGGTAAATACGATCGCTCCGGGACTTGAACGGCTTGTATGGCTAAATCCGGTTGCCCCTATTATAAATAATTTCAGATATGCCATACTCGGATGCGGAACCTTCAATTATACATATTGGGGAATAAGCTGGATTGTGACACTGGTTTTCCTGTTTTTCGGTGTGCTGATTTTCAGCAGAGTAGAGAGAACCTTTATGGATACTGTCTGACGGAGGTGACGGAGAATGAATACTAAGCTGAATACAAAAAATGTTGAGCGGGAAACCGTAATTGAGATCGATAACGTAAAAAAGCAGTACCGTCTCGGAACAATCGGCGGCGGAACTCTTAAGGGCGATCTTCAGTCATGGTGGGCAAGAGTGCGCCATAAGGAGGACCCGAACAGCAAAATCGGTTCAAAGGTTTATGCAAAAAATGAGAAGTTTATGGCTCTTAACGGCGTATCATTTGACGTAAAGAAGGGTGAAACAATCGGTCTTATAGGCGGCAACGGCGCCGGAAAGTCAACGCTTTTAAAGCTCTTGTCAAGAGTTACGGCTCCGACAGAGGGCGAAATTCGTGTCAAGGGAAAAATATCCTCAATGCTTGAGGTGGGTACGGGCTTTCATCCGGAGCTTACCGGTCGTGAAAATATTTACCTTAACGGCGCAATCCTAGGAATGCACCGCAAGGAGGTTGACGAGAGGATAGAGAACATTATAGAGTTCTCTGAGTGCCGTCAGTTTATAGACACCCCTGTAAAAAGATATTCATCGGGTATGTTCGTAAAGCTTGCCTTTTCGGTAGCTGCGCATCTTGACGCGGATATAATGCTTATGGATGAGGTGCTTGCCGTAGGTGATATGGCATTTCAGAAAAAGTGCATTGATAAAATGGTATCGGTTGCCCGCGATGAGGGCAAGACCATTATATATGTAAGTCATAACATGCAGACAATACGCCAACTGTGCAGCAGGTGTATCGTTCTTCGCAAGGGCGAGGTTATTTTTAACGGTGACGTCGAGGACGGAATAAATATCTATCTCAGAAACGACGAGGTAACCGCAAAGCTGTTTAACGATTTTGCGGACAAGCACCACTATAATTTCCTCACGGACAAGGTACTTATGGATTCACTGGAGGTACTCGATAAGGAAACCTGCTATTTCAAGGATGACGAGAAGGTACGATTCAGACTCAGAATGCACTGTAACGAGGATGTTCCCAAGCTTTCGTTCAGAATGATGATTCATAACAACGATCAGATGGTTACGGCAACAAGCATATGCTATAACTTTATGAGCTGCAGAAAAGGGGAGACCTATGAACGGATTTTCGAGATGGACGTAACAACACTTGCAAGCGGGGTATACAAGGTGCTGCCGGTTCTTTTTGAGCTCAATGAGCTGGGCGAGGTTATAGACTGCGACGGAGTTTATCCCGGACTTGTTTTTGAACACGCAAAAACAACAGAAATCAACTGGAAAACAAAGCTTTACGGCGACACCGCGCTTCCTGATATGGTATGCGTCGGTGAATAGCAAAAATTTTACAATAAATGATTCAAGAGGAGGAATGCAGAATGTCAAACATATGGCATGATATAAGCCCAAAGAGAATTTCACCGGACAGATTTATGGCGGTTATTGAAATACCGGCGGGCTGCAAGAACAAATATGAAATGGATAAGGATACAGGTCTTTTAAGGCTTGACCGCGTGCTCTATACCTCCACACATTATCCCGCAAACTACGGCTTCATCCCGAGAACCTATGCTGATGATAAGGATCCGCTTGATGTGCTCGTGCTCTGCCAGGAGGCGATTGTCCCTATGACGTTGGTTGAATGCTATCCAATAGGCGTTCTTAAAATGGTGGACGATGACCAGCTTGACGAGAAAATTATTGCCGTTCCGTTCAATGATCCTACGTATAACTGCTATTCGGATATTTCACAGCTCCCGCAGCATATTTTTGAGGAAATTTCCCATTTCTTTAAGGTTTACAAGTCGCTTGAGGGCAAGAGCACAGTTGTAAATGAGGTTCTCGGCGCAGAGGCAGCAAGAGATATTGTGACAAAGTGTATAGCGTTTTATAAGGACTGCTACTGTTAAATTGGATAACAAAAGGGGCGGGGTTCAAAACTAAATTATTGTTTAGCGGCATACACCTACGGTGTACCCCCACACTCCT
>JBJEIW010000076.1:0-3224 GCA_051877435.1 Candidatus Ornithomonoglobus sp. | reverse complement strand
TGAGCCGCCTCGGTTATTGTCATAAAGAAACGTGTTATACGCTTGTCCGTTACAGTTACGGGACCGCCCTCTTCAATCTGCTTCTTAAACAAAGGAATAACACTTCCGTTTGAACCGAGCACGTTTCCAAAACGCACTGCGACAAACTCGGTCTTGCTGCTATTCTGCGCGCACTGCACTATCATTTCACAGATTCGCTTTGTCGCGCCCATTACATTTGTCGGATTAACCGCCTTATCGGTTGAAATCATAACAAAGCGTTTCACTCCGTATTTATCAGAGCATTTTACAACATTCAGTGTGCCGAACACATTATTCTTTATCGCCTCTCCCGGGCTGTCCTCCATAAGAGGAACATGCTTATGAGCTGCCGCGTGGAACACAATATAAGGTCTGTAACGTCGGAATATATCATCTATCCTGTCCACATCACGGACTGATGCAATTACAACATCCGGCTTATTATCCGGATACCTGCGGTTAAGCTCCATCTGCAAATCGTACGCGTTATTTTCATAAATATCCAGCACGACAAGCTTTTTAGGTCCGAAGCGCATTATCTGACGGCACAGCTCAGAGCCTATTGAGCCTCCTCCGCCGGTTACAAGTATTACCTTATCCTCTATGTAATTCTTTATTTTACTGTTATCAAGCTTAATCGGATCTCGCTCAAGCAGGTCCTCAATCTGAACATCTCTTATTTTGCCGTGTGTACCGCTCTGGTCAATCATCTGGTCAATACTTGGCAGAATTTTCACCTTACAGTCTGTTTCATTACAGATTTCTATAATTTCCTTTCTATCCTTAAATTCCGCCGACGGCAGAGCGATCATTATTTCGTCTATGGCGTTTTCCGCGGCGATACGCTTAATATCATTTCTGGTACCCATTACTCGCACACCATGGATTATTGATTTGTTTTTTTCCGGATCATCATCAATAAAGCACACAACATCATAATTCAGGTTTACATTGTTATCTATATCCTTAAGTACTATTGTTGCCGATGAGCCTGCGCCGACTATCATCAGCCGCTTTCTGTTATTACCCGAGGTTATATGTCCCATATAGAGATTATTTACACAGCGCACGCTCATACGCAGACCTATAATTCCTATACTTATCATTATAACGGCACATATATCAATTTTAAAATAAAGCTCTCTGAAAACAAACATGTTAATCAGCATAGATATTATCGATGCTGCAACACATCCTGCCGTCAGATGCAGATAATCCTTGGTACCGCTGTGTACCCACATTATCTTATATAATCCCATTGCATACAACACAATGACATAAGATAACACAGAAACGACCAGACTCGGTATGTTTGCTGATATAACACTCAATGTGTCATAAATATTATTTATCAGCATGACGGAAACAAAATATGACAATACGACCAGCACCACATCTGCAACCAACAAATTTCTGTTACGAAATATTACCATATTCGTTTTATTATATCTTATATTTTTATTATCATAATTAATTTGTCCTTTATGCATTTCTTATCCCCCCCACCCAAGCTCTTTTTCACATAATCTTAATATGTATATAATAACATAATATGAAAAAAAAATCAAGTAGTTTTGTTGTTCTTCAGCGATTACTGTCTAAAAAGGGTACAGTCTGCCTCGCCTTGACAGAGCTGAGTATAAAAACTCTGTTTTCTCATAAGATAAACAGAAAATTTCTATTGACAATTATGGCAAATCGTTGTATAATATATCATATTAACTCTATAGGATTTATTGGTATAATATGAATATCATAGGAGAAATTAAATATGGAACAGAGCGTAATAGACAAGGCAATATATGAAAAATACATTACCCCGACAAAATCAAAAACAAAACGTTTTATAGGAATCGAAATAGAAATGCCGGTCGTAAACCTTAACAAGGCTCCTGTTGAGGAGGAGGTAATTTTTAAGATGGCTGCCGCTTTTCGCGAGCGGTTCGGATTCCATGCGGTCGGGCAGGATGCCTACGGGCATATAAACTCCATGCAGGATTCTGTCACAGGCGACGACCTTTCCTTTGACTGCTGCTATTCAAATCTTGAATTATCCTTGGGCAAGGGCAAAAATCTGTATCAGATAAAAGAGCGCTTTGACAAATATTATACATTCATAAATGAATTTTTTGCGGAATACAATTATACGCTCACCGGAATGGGCATAAATCCGTACTATAACATAAATCACAATGAGCCGATACAGAACGAGCGTTACAGAATGTTATACCACCATCTGCACTCATATAAAAAACATGAGAACAGCGAAATTGCATTCCACAGCTTTCCCACCTTCGGCACCTTCACAAGCGCATCACAGGTACAGATCGACATTATCTATGATGACCTGATCCCGGTAATAAACACCTTCGGAAAGCTGGAGCCGTTCAAGGCTCTGCTGTTTGCAAACTCGGTTCTGCCCGATGAACCGGAGCTGCTGTGCGCCCGCAATATGCTCTGGGAACGCAGTATGCAGGGCTATAATCCCCATAACATCGGCATGTTTGAGTACGAGCTGAAGGACATTGATGATCTTGTCGAATACATCAAATCAACAAGCATTTACTGTACTATGAGAAACGGCAGATACGTTAATTTCACCCCCATACCGATAAATGAGTACCTCAAGCTCGATAAGATTCAGGGTGAATACTTTGACGGCGAAAAATATCAAAGCATCGAATTCGAGCCTTGCTTAGAGGATTTGGAGCATCTGCGCACCTTTAAATTTGAGGACCTGACATACCGTGGAACAATAGAATTTCGCAGTATGTGCTGTCAACCCATATCCGACAGCATGACCGTTGCCGCATTCCACATCGGTCTTTTGGAGCGCGTACAGGAGCTGCAGGGACTGCTCAATTCGGACAATGTGATTTATTCGCACGGCTACAGCGCGTCGGAGCTGCAAAGACTGTTTTCAAGAAAAACTCTGCCTGACTTTGTGGATAAGGAAAAGCTTGTACAGGTTCTGCTCCGTATACTTGACCTTTCCGCTTCCGGTCTTAAACAGCGCGGCATGAACGAGGAGGTATTTCTTGAACCTCTTTATGTTCGTGCGCGCGCGCTGTCAAATCCTGCAAAAAAGATGCTGGACGGCATAGAGCATGGCAAAACGTTAGAGTATTATATCAAGGAATATTCGCTGGTATAGGAGTGATTGAAATTGAATTTGGAAAACGAATATATATTTGACGGACAGT
>JBJEIW010000075.1:0-14589 GCA_051877435.1 Candidatus Ornithomonoglobus sp. | reverse complement strand
GGTTAATCGCAAAGACGTTTCACAGTTTTGCTTAGATAAGAGATAACAGATAAAAATGAAGAGATAACAGATATTATTGGCATAAGCGTATAATATCTGTTATCTATTATTTATTCTCCATTATCTAAACGACGATGAAAGGGAAAATTTATGAAATATCTCATTGGAATAGATCTCGGAACAAGCGGTACCAAGACTGTACTGTTTGACGAGGACGGCAATACGATAAAGAGCCATACCGTTGAGTATCCTATGTCACAGCCGAAAAACGGCTGGGCTGAGCAGGATCCGCTTGACTGGTACAACGCATCTGTTGAAACACTGAGGGTTGTTACGCAGGGCATTGACGCGTCACAGATTGCCGGTATAGGCATTTCGGGTCAGATGCACTCAATGGTTATGCTTGATGAAAATAACGATGTTATCCGTCCGGCGATTCTCTGGTGTGACGGCCGTACCGCAAAGGAGTGCGACGAGATTACCGAGAGAGTAGGCGAGGAAAGATTAATTGAGATTACGGCAAATCCGGCGCTTACCGGCTTTACCGCGTCAAAAATTCTCTGGGTACGCAACAACGAGCCGGAGAACTACGCAAGATGCCGCCACATTCTCCTTGCCAAGGACTATGTGCGTTTTAGACTTACGGGCGAGTATGCGACAGAGGTTTCGGACGCGAGCGGTATGCAGCTGCTTGACATCGCAAACCGCTGCTGGTCGGACGAGGTGCTGCAAAAGCTTGATATAGACAAGTCGCTTCTGGCAAAGGTTTATGAAAGCCCGGAGGTCACAGGCTATATAACGGAGGATGCGGCGAAGCTCACAGGCGTTCCGGCGGGAACTCCGGTTGTAGGCGGCGCGGGCGATAATGCTGCCGCCGCTGTCGGCACGGGTGTTGTTGAAGAGGGCAAGGCGTTTACGACAATCGGCACATCGGGAGTTGTATTTGCGCATACAAAGGAAATGCACCTTGACAAGAAGGGCAGGGTTCACACCTTCTGCTGCGCTGTTCCGGGTGAATGGCATGTTATGGGTGTTACCTTGGCGGCGGGACTTTCGCTTAAATGGTTCCGCGACAACTTCTGCGCCGAGGAGATTTCAACGGCAAAGTCAATGGGCGTTGACCCGTATTATCTCATGGACAAGGAAGCGGAGCAAAGTCCGATAGGCTGCAACAAGCTCTTGTATCTGCCGTATCTTATGGCGGAGCGCACACCGCATCTTGACCCCGACTGCCGCGGCGCGTTTATAGGTCTGAGCGCAATGCACGAAAAGCGCGATTTGCTGCGCGCTGTCATGGAGGGTGTTGTTTACAGTCTGCGCGACTGTGTGGAGGTATTAAGAGAAATGGACGTTACATCTGAGAGTATGGCAGCCTGCGGCGGAGGCGGTTCATCGCCGCTGTGGCGCTCAATGCTTGCAGACACCTTTGACATGAATGTAACGACCGTAACCTCGAAGGAAGGCCCGGCTCTGGGCGCGGCAATCCTTGCTGGCGTCGGCGCGGGTGTTTATCCGAGTGTTCAGGAGGCGTGCAAAAGGGTCGTTAAGACAAAGACCGAGCAAGCTCCGGATGCCGCAAACAGCGCGGAGTATGACAAGTTCTATCAGCTCTACAGAAAAATGTATCCGGCATTGAAGGATAACTACAAGGCTTTGGGTGAATTATAAATAACAGTGAAAACAAAACGGAGAGCGGTAATATTGCAGCTCTCCGTTTTATTGTCTCACATTGCTGTCCTCAGATCGTCTCCGAAGCTGCGCAGCTCCTCGAGATTTTTTGCGCCGGTATAGCGGTCAAGCAGCTCCTGCTGTATGTGCCGCGGCAGCGAGTCAAAGTATGCCTTGGATTTCGGATCACTCTCTAAAAGCTCAAGCGTTGAATTAAATTCCATAAAAGTTCACCTCATGCTTATT
The DNA here is from genome assembly GCA_051877435.1 of Candidatus Ornithomonoglobus sp. Lineage (GTDB taxonomy): Bacteria > Bacillota > Clostridia > UBA1381 > UBA1381 > Ornithomonoglobus. Next base: position 12,675 of record JBJEIW010000075.1, on the reverse strand, counting down.
ATGCATGAGGTGATTGATTTTTATGCGCGGATAAGTAATCCGTTTAAAAGATCGTCCTTTGCCTGCTCCTTTATTTTATAGTGCATCTTTTTGCCTGTTGCGTTTACGGGGATCGATGCTACAAATCTGTAGTATCTCGGACGCTTATAGTTTGAAATCATCGGGCTGTTCTTGCAGTGCTCCTCAAGCTCGTAGACGGTGAGTGTCGGATCGGACTTGATAACGTACGCTGTGACAACCTCTCCGCGGAGCTTATCCGGTACTGCGGTTACCATGCAGTCGGCAACCTTCGGATGCGTGTTGAGCACCTCCTCGACCTGCGTCGGGTAAATATTCTCGCCGCCGGAGATAATCATATCGTCCTTTCTGCCGACAATGCTTATAAAGTGGTTCTTATCCCATGTGCCGAGATCGTTTGTATAGAGATAGCCGTTATAGAACTTGCGCTCCGTTTCGCTCTCGTTGTTGAAATAGAAGTATGCCATCTTTGCCGGTGACTTGATAATTACCTCGCCGACCTCGCTGTTGTCAGTTGATGCCAGGTCATCCGGCTCAGCGCGGCGGTCATCATATATTTTTACTACTCTTACATCATCGTCGGAGCAGCTGCTTCCGGCAGTTCCTGCCATTGCCGGAAGGTCGGACGGGCGGAGGAAGGTGTTCCAGAAGGATTCGGTTGTGCCGTAGCCGTTGAAGATGCGCGGTGTGAGTACCTTCTGATATTTTATACACGCGGCTCTTTCGAGCGGACTGCCCATTGTGATTATTCCGCGGAGCGAGCTGAGGTCATAGCCTGAGCGCTCCTGCGCCTCTGTAAGTCTTTCGAGCACGTTCGGAACTCCGATTATAAATGTGAGCTTGTACTGCTCAACATATTTAAGCGTGGTTACGGCGTTGAACTTGCGCATTATCGTAACCGAGCCGCCGGCATAGAGCGTGGGTGTCAGTCCGCCGGAATGCAGACCGCCGCGGTGGAACCACGGTGTTGTGTTCATCGACTTGTCCTCTGAGGAGAACGGGAAGTGAATCATAACGTCATGCGCGGAAAGAACCTCGTTTATGCTTGTAAGGCATACGCCCTTTTGTCTGCCGGTTGTGCCGCTGGTATAAAGTCTTGTGGTTTCGTCATAGATTGAAAGCTTCCATTTAAGCTCAGGGTCTGTTTCGGGCTGATACTGAACATAGTCGCTGTAGAGCTTGCTTCCTATAATAGGCTGCGTATTATCCTCGTCATCAACCATGAGCACAACCTTAGGTCTGAACTTTGTGTGATGACATGCTTCTCTTACGGCGGGGAGGTTTGATGCCTCGTAGATATATACCTTAGGACGGCTGTCATCAATATTCTGCGCAATTTCGCCCGCGGATAATCTGAAATTTATCGGACAGGCAACCGTTCCTGTTTTATGACATGCAAGATATGCGAAAACAAATTCCGGACAGTTCTGAAGCTGGAACATTACGACGTCGCCCTTGCGTACGCCGCTTTCGAGGATCGCGTTCGCAAGCTTGTTCGCCTCCGCGTTAAGCTCCGCATATGACCAGCGGCGGCCTGTTTCGGGGTCGAATAATGCCTCGCGGTTGCCGTAGCGCATTACGTTTCTCATAAAGCCCGCAAGCCATGTGTATTCGCCCTCGAAATACTGCTTGAAGGCATCGAGCCTTTTTGCTTTGGCATCTGCCGTGAATTTTGATTTTGCCGCGCACAGTGCGGATTCGAGCGAATCAAAAAGCGAATTTATATCATCGCTTGTGTATTCGTAGTTTGATCTGTTCGCGCAGTTTTCAAGCAGTCTGATCGTGTCAAGTATTTTGTCTTTTCTTGCCGCAGCGATTCTGTCAAAGCGCTGCTTTTTGTTTTCCTTATCCATGTTTATTGCTCCTTTGATAGATTTATTTGATATGCGTATTTTATCACTAAATAATTGAAATGTCAAGAATATTTTTGAAATATTGTGAGTAGATTTGGAGTTTCGGATAGTTTTGCACAATATTTCGAAAATATTGTGAACAAAGTGATAAATTTTATATTTTTGCAGCTTTTAGGTTGACAAATGGTATATCGGCTGATATGATGTATGTATAGGAGGTGACTGCCATGACAGAAATTAAAATAGATAAGGAGCGCTGCAAGGCATGCGGGCTGTGTGAAACAGTTTGCCGTATGGGCGCTGTTAAAATCGACAGAAAGGCGGATGCAAGATACGGAGACGGATGCGCCGTAGTTACAGGAGATTGTATAGGCTGCGGCATGTGCGCTTTGATATGTCCGGATATTGCTATTGAGATAAGGAGTGTTAATAAATGAAGAAATTAATGAAGGGAAATGAAGCTCTTGCCGCGGCGGCTATCCATGCCGGTGTAAAGTGCTTTTTTGGATACCCTATTACACCTCAGACCGAGGTGGCGGCGTATATGGCAAAGCATCTGCCGGAGCATAACGGAGTGTTTTTACAGGCAGAAAGTGAAATCAGCGCCATTAATATGGTATACGGAGCGGCAGGCGCGGGCTTCCGCGCGATGACATCGTCCTCATCACCTGGCATAAGCCTCAAGCAGGAGGGTATAAGCTATATTGCCGGCTCCGATCTGCCGTGCGTAATTGTTAACGTTATGCGCGCCGGCCCCGGACTGGGCGGTATTCAGGCGTCGCAGTCGGATTACTTCCAGGCTGTAAAGGGCGGCGGACACGGAGATTACAGACTTATTGTCCTCGCTCCGTCAAGCGCGCAGGAAATGGCTGAAATGACGGTTATCGCATTTAATCTTGCGGATAAGTGGCGTATGCCGGCTATGATTCTTGCCGACGGCATGGTGGGACAGATGATGGAGCCGGTTGATATGGATCTGCTGCCGGAGGTGGAGCATTACGATAAGCCATGGGCTGCGTGCGGCAAGGGGAAAAGAGCGGAGCACAATATAATCAACTCACTGTACCTCACACCTCAGGAGCTTGAGGATGTGAACGCTGCAAGATGGATGAAATATGAGAAAATCAGCAGGGAGCTTCCAGACTGGGAGGAGTTCATGACAGATGATGCAGATATTATTGTTACCGCCTACGGAATTGCGGCGCGTATTGCAAAGGCTGCCGTTAAAATGGCAAGAGCAGAGGGAATAAATGCCGGACTTATCCGTCCGAAAACCCTATGGCCGTTCCCAACCGAGGCATTTAACAGAAATATGAAGAAGGTGCTATGCGTTGAGCTGAGCCGCGGACAGATGGTAGAGGATGTAAGACTTGCCGTAAACGGGCACGCAGAGGTGGAGTTCTACGGCAGGTGCGGCGGTATGTGCGTTGACGAAGAAGAAATACTTGAAAATTTAAGGAGGATCGCCGGATGAGTACTTACACTAAACCAAAATCTATTCTTGATAAGCCGTTCCATTATTGTCCGGGCTGCGGACACGGCATAGTTCACCGTATTATAGGCGAGGTAATGGATGAGCTGGGCATTGAAAACGATACTGTTGCCGTTGTGCCCGTAGGCTGCGCGGTTATGGCATATGACTATTTTGCCTGCGACTGTATGGAGGCGGCGCACGGTCGTGCTCCGGCTGTTGCGACAGGTGTTAAGAGATGTATGCCCGACAAGGTAGTGTTTTCCTATCAGGGCGACGGCGACCTTGCGGCTATAGGCACTGCCGAGACTATCCACGCGGCGGCGCGCGGCGAGGCAATTACGGTTATCTTCATTAATAATACAATATACGGAATGACGGGCGGACAGATGGCGCCTACAACGCTTCCGGGACAGGTCACACAGACCACACCCTACGGACGCGACCCATATACGCAGGGCTTTCCGCTTAAAATGTGCGAGATAATGAACCAGCTGGAGGGACCGGCATATATTGAGCGGTGCGCGGTTGATACACCCTCGGATATCCGCGCGACAAAGAGAGCCGTTAAAAAAGCGTTTGAATATCAGATCGACCAGGGCTCCTATTCGTTTATTGAGATTCTTTCTCCATGCCCTACAAACTGGAAGATGAACCCCGTGGAGGCTATGGCAAGAGTCGGCGGTGAAATGAAGGAATATTATCCTACAGGCGTGTTCAGAGACAGTCTTCAGGGAATAAAGTGAAAGTGAGGCTGCTATGGAATATAAGGTGATAATATCAGGCTTTGGCGGACAGGGTGTGCTGTTTGCCGGAAAAATACTTGCTCAGGCTGCTATGAGCTGCGGACTTAACGTATCATGGCTGCCATCATACGGACCCGAGATGCGTGGCGGCACCTGCAACTGCCGTGTGGTGATTTCCGACGGGGATATAAGCTCGCCCGCGGTTAAACGCGCCGACGCGCTTATAGCGATGAACAGACCGTCTGTTGAAAAATTTGCCGCAGATACCGACGGCATGATAATTACAGACAATAAATTTGTGAAGCTCTGCGGGGGAGAAGCGGAGATTATCGGAATGGATATGTCCTTATGCGCTGACGGTGAATTAAAGGGACTTGCGAATATGATGCTGCTGGGAGAACTTATAAGGCGCAGCGGTATCGTATCCGAGGAGGCGGCGCGCGGTATTCTCAGCATGGCGGGAAAGAACGCGGAAAAGAATATCAAGGCATTACAAAACCCCGCTGCATAAGAGCGGGGCGGATGCTTTATCTGTTCAGCAGAAACATCTGACCGATTGCGAGAAATTCTCTCAGATATGAGGGGCATATGTTATACCATGCCGTGGGCGCTCCGATGTGGTTTAAAGTAAAGCCCTGAAGTCGGGCAAGGGACGCTGCGCGGTATATGTGGAAGTCATTCGTTATAAATACAGCCGTTTTATTTGACAGCTCCCCATCGGCGAGCTTGCCGGAGAATTGAAAATTCTCTGATGTTGAGGTTGATTTGTCCTCCAAAAGAATGCGGCTGTCGCTTATTCTGTTTGCGACAAGATAGCGGCGCATAGCTTCCGCCTCGGATATGTCCTCATCTCTGCCCTGACCTCCCGAGACGATTATTTTGCAGCTGTCATTCCGTTTAAGATATTCGAGCGCTGTGTCAAGCCTTTCGCGCAGAGCGCTTGACGGCTCCTCTCCGCGCACACCGCAGCCGAGTATCAGAAGATAGTCCTCGCTGTACGTTGCGCTGTTGTTATTGCCGTAGGCATATAGGAAAATTGTGGTGAAAATCATCAGAGTTCCGCCGAATAATATACATACCGCAAAAAACTTGAAAAGCGTGTGCTTTATCAGCCGTCTTGTGCATTTTACGAATAATGCCGGCAGCAGCAATACAAGCCCGAGAAGAATGGTCAGCAATGCTCCTATGGTGAGGTTTGCGTAAAGCGTTACGCATATGCCGTTAACGGTTATTGCCGCTCCTGCCAGAATACATATAATTCTCAGTACATCTTTTTTCATATCGTAAACCCTTTCCTTGTGTATATTCTTATTATATTAGATACCTGTATATCAGTCAATAAAAACAGAAGATTGTTAGAAAAATGTTTACAATTATGCGGTATTTAAGGTTGAAATTTTGTATAATATGTGTTATACTATAAACAATAAATATAGATAAGGTAAGGAGCAGAAATGGATTATAATTATGTCCGTATGAGAAAAGCGGCGAGCGCAGGGGATACCGTGCTTGCTGAATATTACAAAAATCTGTATGAGGCAGGGACAGAAACAAAAACCGCGTCACCTGTCCTGAATTATATTATTGCATTGCTGGCAGTGGTTGCAGCCGCTCTTTTTGTTTATATCATGTATCAGAGAGGTGTGTGGATTTGTTAGTTACGGTTGTTTCAAAAAAAGGCGGACGCAGGATCAATGAGGATGCAGCGGGCAGGACTAAGAAAAAGGGTATTGTGTGTGTTGTTTTAGCTGATGGTCTGGGTGGTCATTACGGCGGTTCTATTGCCTCCGGGCTTGCAGTCGAAACTGTTCTTGCCGCATTCAATGAAAAGCCTGTCTTTTCAGCAGAGGGAGTAAGACAATACATTTCACTGGCAAATAATGCGATAATGGCAAGAGCGGATGCCGATGAGAAATACGGGCATATGTCAAGCACGATTGCTGTTCTTCTCATAAAGGGTAAAAAGGCTGTTTGGGGGAATGTCGGAGATACAAGGTTATACCGTTTCCACCATAACAGAATTGAGGAGGTTACAGAGGATCATTCGTTGGCATTTATGAGTTTTATGAACGGGGAGATTGAGTATGATGATATAAGGATCAGCCCCGATCAGAACAAGCTCACAAGCGCGCTCGGGATTGCCTCGGGAGAAATGAATATTTCAAAGGTAATTGATATAGATAATTATACGAGCTTTCTTTTGTGTACCGATGGCTGGTGGGAATATGTAAGCGATGAAGATATGGAGGATACTCTGAAGAACTCACAGTCTGGCAAGGAATGGATTACAAAAATGATTGAGATCCGTGACAATGCAGCGCCGGCAGGGAGCGATAATTATTCGGCTGCCGCGGTGGTTATTTAATATAATGAATATTTAATGTGTAAATGTCAAAAATAACACCTGACGGGAGTTTCCCGTAAGGTGTTTTTTTAAGGAGCGTGTTTGAATATGAATGAAGTGACGGCATTTGCACAGCTGGCATTTACAATAATTGTCGGAATGTATTTTTTTATGCATCTGAGATCGGATTCCGAGGGGGAAAAGCTCGTTAAGGACGAGGCGAAGGATCAGGCGGAGCGGCTTAACGCGCTGCGGCGCATAAGTCTTAATGAGCCGTTGACGGAGCTTTCAAGACCGTGCAGCACCTCGGAAATAATAGGACAGGAGGAAGGTGTGCGCGCTCTGCGCGCCGCGCTGTGGGGCGCGAATCCGCAGCACGTTCTGATCTACGGCCCGCCGGGGGTAGGAAAAACAGCGGCGGCAAGAGTCGTGCTGGAGGAAATAAAGAAAAGCCCCGGCACGCCGTTTACCGAGGACGCGGCATTCGTGGAGACAGACGCCTGCGTTATGCGCTGTGACGAACGAGGCTTTGCCGATCCTCTTATCGGCTCGGTGCATGATCCGATATATCAGGGCGCGGGAGCATATGGAAGCTCCGGTATACCTCAGCCAAAGGCGGGGGCGGTCACAAAGGCGCACGGCGGAATACTGTTCCTTGACGAAATAGGCGAGCTGCCGAACGAGCAGATCAATAAGCTTCTGAAGGTTTTAGAGGACAGGCGGGTAATCCTTGAAAGCTCCTATTACAGTAGAAGAAACAAGAAAATTCCGACATATATACATGATATATTTCAAAATGGGATGCCCGCCGATTTCAGGCTTATCGGCGCGACCACAAGAAAGCCGCAGGAGATTCCAGAGGCTATCCGCTCCCGCTGTGTTGAAATTTATTTTTCGGCGCTGTCAAGGGCAGATATTGTGAGAATTATTGCCGAGGCCGCCCTGCGCTGCGGTGTGGCGGCGGAAAACGGAGTGAAGGAAACAATAGCGGACTATGCCGCAAACGGCCGCGACGCAGTAAAGCTTTTGCAGTCGGCGGCAAATCTGGCGCGGATGGAGGGCAGACCGGTTGTAACGGTAGCCGATGCGAACTGGGTGGCAAAGGCGGGACGCTACAAAAAGCGTGAGGAGCCGTTCCTTAAAGAGAATGAAAAGATTGTGGATATTTCTATTGTCAAACCGAAATAATATAAAATGAATATTTTTGTAAACGCATATTAAAAGCCTGCAAACAGAGGTAAATATTATGTAAATGGTATTGAAAGTGATTATTTTTCGTGATATATTGTTTATGCAAATTAAAGAAAGCGAGGCAATAAGTTTGAATGAAAACCGCCCATCTTGCACGCCCGTGCTCACTCGCATACACAAAGTATAGTCTCGTTCGCACGGACGCACAATCTGAACGGTTTTGATTCAAACTTGGTTTTGTGAAAGGAGTTAATGATCATAAGCATGAAAAATAAAAAAATATTTGCAGCAATTTTATGTACCGTACTGACCGCTTCTGCGGTATCGCCTGTTGTTACGGCGGAGGAAGCGTCAGCAACAAAATCGGATATTTATGTAAACGGTTCAAAGGCTGACATCAGCGGCTACAACGTAAACGACAACAACTATTTCAAATTAAGAGATCTGGGTAAGCTGCTGAATTTCGGTGTTGAATGGGATGAGGCGACGAACACGATCCGTATTAACACCTCTCAGTCATACCGTGAGGAGACCACAGGCAGTCCGGCGCAAACCGCGCGCATGCTTGCGAAAAACAACTGGGCGGACGCGACATATGACGCGCTTAACAACCTTATTAAAAACAACGGTATACTGAGCAGCACATATGATGCCGCAAACAAGCCGTATGTTGTTTTCGACTGCGATAACACAACCGTTATAAACGATATTGAGGAAGCGCTGCTTATTTATCAGCTTGAAAATCTCAGATTCAGGCTTACACCTGACAACATAGCTGAGGTTCTCCAAACAGGAATACCGGATACAGAGCAGCCCTTTGTCGAGGATTATCGTAACGCTGACGGAGAGGCGCTCAATGTAAAGCTTATCGTGGACGACTGCGCGGCAGATTATGAATATCTGTATAAAAATTATACGGGCTTCGGCGCGGGCGGAGATATGACGCTTGATGAAATCAGGAACACTGACGAATACAAGGATTTTACAGCAAAGGTTCGTTTTCTGTACTCGGCCGTAAACGACACGTTTGACGCTTCTGTAGGCTATCCGTGGGTAACATATCTTTTCACCGGAATGACAAGCGGCGAGGTACGCGCTCTTGCGGAGGAATCGCACGATTACTGGCTGGATTACGGAGAGTTTACAAAGGTAAAGTGGACAAGCCCCGAAACACTCAAGGGAGAAGCGGGAGTGGTTTCGGTCAGCTACAAGACAGGTCTTGCCTTCCCGGAGGAGATGAAGGACCTCTATAATACCTTTATGGAAAACGGAATTGACGTATATGTATGCTCGGCATCGTTCTATGACGTAGTTGTCGCGGCAATGACGAACCCTAAATACGGCTATAACGTAAAGGAAGAAAACGTATATGCAATGCGGTTAAAGACGGACGAGCAGGGAAGATACATAAACGAATATGACGATAACTATTTCCAGACACAAGGAAAGGGCAAGGCATACACGATAAACGCGTATATCAGAGGCAGATACGGCAACAGAGGTCCGATTTTTGTCGCGGGCGACAGCTCAGGCGACTTTAACATGATAACAGAATATTCCGATATGCAGCTTGGTCTTATCGTAAACCGCGTAAGAAGCGACAGTATGAAGTCAATCTCACAGGAGGCGGCAGCCTCAATCGGCAATCCGGCCGCTAAGTATGTATTGCAGGGACGCGATGAAAATACCGGTGTTTTCCGTCCGAGTGAAAAGAGTATTCTTTTAGGCGAGACGGAAGAGAAGCTTACAAAATAACAGGTTAAAAGCTTAATATTGATAAGCCGTTATATTTTCACCGAATATAGCGGCTTATTTGTTTGATTTGTTATATATACGCAAAAAAGTTTGTCCGATATGCGAATTGAACATTACGGAATTTGTGGTATAATATATAAAAATACACATCCGAGGTGAAAATACTATGACAAAAAAGCAGCAATTGGAATATCTGATAACCGCGTACATGAGGAATGAATACAGAGTATCAACATTTTGTGATGAGTTTTCGCGCATATTTTTTCATGAACCGTGGGACGGCGCTGCCGCAGATGAAAGAGAAATTGAGATATTTGAGCATCTGGCGGTTCAATGCGAAAGATACAGTCCCTTTAAACAAGACCTTGCGGTTTCGGAATACTATGTTGACGATACATATATTCATAATGAAATAATACAAGCCTACCGTAAATTAAATAGTATATCGGATTGCGGGAAAGACAAAGAGACTACGCGGTGATAGGGAAGAATATTGTCAATGTATAAGAAAATCGCAGTCTGAAAATAATAAATGTCCAAGCTTTTCCGTTGACAATACCATATTTATGTATTATAATAAACACAGAAAATATCGAGGAGTGACATAAGTGAAAAAACTTTTGAAGTATCTTGCGGACTACAAAAAGGAGAGTGTTCTCGGACCGCTTTTTAAGCTTTTGGAGGCATCCTTTGAGCTGTTTGTACCGCTGGTTGTGGCTGCGATTATTGATAAGGGTATTGCCAATAATGATTACGGATATATAATCCGCATGTGTCTGGTGCTTGTCGCGCTGGGAATTATAGGTCTGTGCTGCTCTATTACGGCACAGTTTTTTGCTGCAAAAGCGGCGGTAGGCTTTTCCACAAAGCTGCGCCACGCTCTGTTTGCGCATATAGAAGGACTTTCGCATACTGAAATTGACACCCTCGGCACATCTACGCTCATAACGCGTATGACCTCGGATATAAATCAGGTTCAGTCGGGAGTGAATCTTGTGCTCAGACTGTTTCTGCGTTCACCGTTTGTTGTGTTCGGCGCGATGATCATGGCGTTTACAGTTGATGTGAAATGCGCGCTGGTGTTCGTTGTGACAATTCCGGTTCTGGCTGCGGTCGTGTTCGGAATCATGCTTATAACAATGCCGCTTTATAAAAAGGCGCAGAAGGGACTTGACGGAATCCTCGGCAAAACCCGTGAGAATATAACGGGCGCAAGGGTGATACGCGCATTCTGCATGGAGGAAAGCGAGATCAGCGGCTTTGAGGAAAAAAACGAAGCTCTGGTTAAAATTCAGAAGTATGTCGGAAGAATTTCTGCGCTTATGAATCCGCTTACCTATGTGATTATAAATGTCGCTATAATTATATTGATATACAGCGGCGCGGTGCGCGTCAATACGGGAATACTTACCCAGGGACAGGTTGTCGCGCTTTATAACTACATGAGCCAGATACTTGTCGAGCTTGTAAAGCTTGCAAATATGATAATCTCACTCACAAAGGCGCTTGCCTGCGGAAACAGAATCGCGGATGTTATGGAAATAGAGAACAGCATTGAAAGCGGCAGCGTTACAAAGGGATTTGACGGCGCTCCGGCGGTTGAATTTGACGGCGCTTCGCTCGTTTATAAGGGCAGCAAGGAAGCATCGGTTGAGGATATTACCCTTAAGGTGATGCGCGGAGAAACAATCGGCATCATAGGCGGTACAGGCTCCGGCAAAACCTCTCTTGTAAACCTTATTCCGAGATTTTATGACACAGCGTCCGGCTCCGTTAAGGTTGACGGCGTTGACGTGCGTGATTACGATATTGAGACACTGCGTGCCAAAATAGGAGTTGTTCCGCAGAAGGCGGTGCTTTTCAAGGGTACGATCGACTCAAATATGAAGTGGGGAAGCGAAAGCATTTCGGACGAGGATGTAACCGAGGCGATAGAAGCCGCGCAGGCGGAGGAGGTCGTTTCGGGCAAGAACGGTGTAAACGGCGAGGTTGAGCAGGAGGGACGCAATTTCTCCGGCGGTCAGCGTCAGAGACTTACAATAGCGAGGGCGCTTGCAAAGAAGCCGGAAATACTCATTCTTGACGACAGCGCGTCGGCGCTTGACTTTGCAACGGACGCAAGGCTCAGAGCGGCGGTAAAGGAGCTGCCGTATAAGCCGGCGGTATTCATTGTTTCGCAGAGAGCGTCCTCAATCATGTACGCGGATAAAATAATAGTTCTTGACGACGGCAAGCCGGCGGGCATAGGCACGCATGAGGAGCTGCTTGACAGCTGTGAGGTTTACAGTGAGATTTACTATTCGCAGTTTCCGAAGGAGGACGGTGAGATAAATGGCTGATAAGAAAAAAATAAATAATAAGGGTACCTTAAAAGAGGTATGGGAGTATATAAAAAAATACAGAGTATATCTTGTTCTGTCAATCCTTCTCGCGGCGCTGACGGTTGTGCTCACGCTGTATGTGCCGATTCTGGTGGGCTATGCGATAGACAATATTATAGGTCCCGGCAAGGTAAGCTTTGAAGGCCTTGTTCCGATACTTGCAAGAATTGCGGTTGTCGTAGGCATTACCGCTCTCGGTCAGTGGATAATGAACACAATAAATAATAAGATAACATATAATGTTGTCCGCGACCTGCGTGACGAGGCGTTTAAAAAGATCGAGCGCCTTCCGCTGTCATATATTGATTCGCACAGCAGCGGAGAAATTGTGAGCCGCGTAATAGCGGACGCGGATCAGTTCGCCGACGGACTGCTCATGGGCTTTACTCAGCTTTTCACCGGAATTATGACAATTCTCGGAACACTGTTTTTCATGTTCAGAATCAATATATGGATCGCGCTTGTGGTCGTTGTTCTCACTCCTGTTTCGCTGCTTGTCGCAAAGTTCATCGCGACAAGAACCTATGCCATGTCAAAAAAGCAGGCGGAGACCCGCGGCGAGCAGACGGCGATTATTGATGAAAATATAAATAACCTCAAGGTCGTAAAGGCGTTTTCGCGCGAGAAAAAGTCGGTTGAGGAATTTGACGAGATAAACGACAGGTTATATTCCTGCTCCCTTAAAGCGGTGTTCTTCTCGTCAATAACAAATCCCGCGACACGCTTTGTAAACAACATCGTTTACGCGGCGGTTGCTTTGACGGGCGCGGTCATGGTCTGCTCAAACAGCTTTGCGGGCGCGATAACGGTCGGTAATCTCGTTAGCTTTCTGAGCTATGCGAACCAGTACACAAAGCCGTTTAATGAGATTTCAGGCGTTGTTACGGAGCTTCAGAACGCGCTTGCCTGTGCAGAG
>JBJEIW010000074.1:0-3249 GCA_051877435.1 Candidatus Ornithomonoglobus sp. | reverse complement strand
CTACGCTTTGCACAATGGCTTTTTTACTGGATTTTTGATACCTGAATAGTAACTCTTAATATTTTTTAAAACTTTTCAGAAAATTATGTTTTTGTGGTTGAAACAGTTCCATTGGTCTGATATAATAAAAATAAGAAGATCGATGAACAAAACGAGGAGGAATTAAAATGAATATAAACAAAAGGCTTTGCGCCGCGTTAACGGCGTCTATGCTTATCACAGGTACCGCGCTGTCCGCCGCAGCGGAGCGATTTACTGACGTAAGCAGCGCGGACTGGTTCTGCGAGGCGGTTGAATATATGGCAGACCTTGAGGTCATAAACGGCACAGGCGCCGGAAGCTTCGAGCCGTATACCAATGTAACAAGAGCAATGTTTGCGGCAATGCTCTGGAGATATGGGGGTTGTCCTACGGTGAACTATGCGATGACCTTTAAAGACATTGCCCCGGACGCGTATTATACAGAGGCGGTACGGTGGGCAGCAGCGGAGGGCATTATAACAGGTCGTGATGAGGAAATCTTCTCCCCCGATGACGTTATAAATCGCGAACAGGCAGCGACTATGCTTTACCGCTTTGCCGCGGCGGAGGACCGTGATATGAGCATCGGAGAAAATACAAACATTTTGTCCTATAACGATATTTTCTCTGTTTCAGAATATGCTGTTCCCGCATTTGAGTGGACTGTAGGCTTAGGTGTGATGAGCGGCAGAACATCTGCAACCTTAAACCCGCTTGACACTCTTACAAGAGCGGAAGCCGCCCAGATACTCTATCTCTACAGATCCGCTTATATAAATTCACGATCCGACAGAGAGGTAAGCAATGAGCCGGAAAAAGAGCAGATAAGCGGCACCGTGATCTCAATTGACCATCACGGGCACGTTACCACTGATATTGAGATAAGGGATTTTGCAATGTCAGGCTTTATGCCGGGCGATATAATAACAATATCCGTAAACAGAAAGACGGTAAACGCGCCGTATGTAACCGATTACACGGATGTTGATGACGACTTCCCCGCAATACTCTCCCGCGTGGATAATGAGCATATTTCCGCCGCGATCAATATGGGTGACTTTGCCTCAGAATACAACGTTGAAGCAGGCGTAGCAATAACATTTACAATGGCTGAAAAGGGAGGCTATGAACAGGAGCTTGTACTTCGCAGCAGCGCCATATATACCTTTGACAGACAGGATTATCCGTCAGACGAGTCATTCGCTAACTTCCGTGCCGTTACCGTTGGCGATATAAAGCCCGGCGTGCTGTACCGCTCATCATCACCCATAAATCCGATTATCAGCAGGAATGAATATGCGGATGAGCTTTGCGCGGCTGCCGGAATAAAAACCGTAATAAATCTTACCGACAGTGACGAAACGGCGGCGCAGGCGCTTGACGGATATAAGGACAGCTATTATAGAACACTTGATGTTCATTACTGCCAGATCGGACTTCAGCTAGGCAGCGAGCAGTTTAAAACGGAGCTTGCCAAAGCATTTCGCGCAATATCCGCAGCGGAGACTCCCATATTGGTTCACTGTCAGCAGGGCAGAGACCAGACAGGTCTTGTTATGGCTCTTATAGAGGCGCTTTGCGGCGCAAGCTACGACGAAATCATTGATGATTATATGCTTTCCTTTGAGAATTTATATAATATAGAATATCAATCCGAGCAGTGGCAGCATATTGCCGACGGCAATATTGTTCCCGGTTTGTGCCGCTTTGCCGGTGTTCAGACTGCCGAAGAATTGGAAAGTACAGATTTGCAGAGCACGGCAAGAGCATATCTGACAAATACAATCGGGCTGACAGACGCGGAGCTTGATGCGCTTTACAGTGCATTGCACAATTAATATAGCTGCTCCGATAAATAATTGCTGTACTTCTATATCTTAATAATCACGGTTATAAAACATCAGATGAATTATTTGAATTAGCACAAACGCACGCCCGGTCAATGGCAAAGAACGGAGGTATGCATGGCGCAAAAGACAGATACTTATTAACGGACAAATTATATTGCGGTTATTGTCAGCATAGAATGAATGGGGAATGCGGGCGCAGCCGTAACGGAACAATGTATTATTACTATGCTTGCACCGGGCGTAAAAAGTTTCATGTATGCAACCGCAAGAATTTGAAGAAGGATTTCATTGAAGATTATGTGCTTAGTTCTATATCAAGACTGTTGAATGACAACGAGATAATAAATATAATTGTTGATACTATAATCGAACGTCAAAGCAAATCAGACGCAAATGCAGAAGCAATAGCCGTCCTTACAGGTCAGCTGAATACTGTAAAACGCAAAATAAGCAATATAATGTCCGCAATCGAGGAAGGTATTGTAACGCCTACAACCAAACAGTGCTTGCAGGAGCTTGAAGCATTAAGAAATGAGCTTGAATATGAAATTGATGTACAAAGCTCAGAGGTTCAGATTTTCAAAATCACAGCTTATAAACTTTTTCAAATCGCATGACTTAAATTCCGCCGCAACCGCGGAGAAAAAACAGATGCTAATCAAGAAGCTTATAGATAAAATCTACATATGGGATGATAAAATATTGACCCTGTATAATCTTGAAAATCTCTTTGACTATAATGAAACTGACAGTTGCGAAAATGATGTTGATACAATAATAAAAGCGGCAGCAAATAATTGTTCGGCTGCCGCTGCGTCTGGCACCCCCGACCGGAATTAATTTAGCTATTTCAAGGTATTTTTATACATTTTCCTATACTTCTAAACCGTAGCTTTTAAGCCATTTCCCTGATTTTCTGTTGTCATTCGGTTTCACCGAAATTTGTGCAAATTTCAGTCGGACGTGTATAAATCGTGTATATTTATGTACTCAAAATTGCCCTTAGCCGAACACGCCCGTACGATCAAGTACGGTGTGTATTCATCATTTCATGTCGTACATTCCACAGCGGTATTCGCGAACGATCGTGCGCAGGTCCTTATAGCTCAGATGCAACTCGCCGTTCTCATCACCCTGTACTGCTCCGCACTGCATCGCCGCTGTCAATGCGTCTTTCGCCCATGCGGGAACATTATCATCATTGTAATTAAATACAAATGTGCTTTCAACTGCATTCATAAGACGTGTGTTTGTTGCCTCCAATTCCGCTATTGCCGCCGCTTGTGCTGTAAACAGCGCCTTTAATTCCTCATACTGTGTCACTGTCAATTCTCCTTCCTTTTCTGACATTACTTTTGCGGCATATTCGTAATCGATA
>JBJEIW010000073.1:0-14686 GCA_051877435.1 Candidatus Ornithomonoglobus sp. | reverse complement strand
AGGCAATATTAAAGAAAACGTAGAAATTCCATTCATAAACATTCGCATCATTTTTTTCAGCCTGTTCTTTTGCGACCTCTATAAATTTTTTAAATTCATCCGGCATATAGAAATCCACTTGAGATTTTACGGAATAGGCATCTTTGAAATTCCCTACTATAGGCAGCAGGTTCTTTGTGATGTATTCCATTTTGACAGCATAATTCAGCATAGTATTAAATGTCTTATATATGCCTTGTTTGTAGTCTATTGAGAAAGGCTCTCCTTTTTCGGTACGGTATTGCTCAACAGATTGTTTCCAGCACTGTAAAGTTCGGGTATTCAGTTTATCTAACCGTACGTCTTTAATATACGGCAGAACCTGACGCTCCAACTGACCTTTATGCGTGCGCAGAGTTGTTTCCCGAATTTCATTCATTTTTACTGCTATGTATTCGTCATAGAGCTGTTGAACCGTCATGCGGCTCTTTGTAGCCTCTCCCGATTTCATGTCATAGTTAAGTTGGCGTTCAAGCTCCTTGGCGTTCTCCTTGCCGTAGGCTACACGGTCAATCTGCTTGCTTTTGCCGTTTCGGTCGATGTAGTTGATCCTGACGCGGTACTTCTGCAAGCCGTCTTTTTTTCCTTCCATTTTGTAAATAGGCATAAAAAATACACTCCTTTTTTGAATTTTTGTATTGCAATTAAGAGTGTAATGTGATAAAATAATCTTTGGCTAAGATGTTATTTTATCACGATAACACTCTTTAGAATCTCCGGCTGTTGGCGCAGTCGGGGATTTTTTATTATTAAAAACCGTCTTTATAAATTTTATTATCTATAGCAACTTGGAACATATTACCACATTCTTGCATTTTGTCATAGCCATGATAATATCGTCCTTTTCTTATGTTCTATAATTATTTAGCTTTTGTGTAGTAAAATAATATACTTGTATCATCAACATTTGCAGAATATTCAACGCTATTTTTTATTTGCTTATAATCGTTACCATATTGATTTTTTGCTCCACTGAGAAGCTCACTCATTAAAGAGTCGACTGCATCAACGGATAACGATGGATCAATAGACAGTGCTACAGTGACAGGATAATAAGAAGCACCAGTTAAAGAATCACTGGTTGTTCTTTTAATCGTGATTGATATGCTTTGCACAAAACCTCCTTGAGAACTACAAGCAACTGTGACATCATCATTCAGCGTCTTATAAGTCGTATATCCGCCATATTCTGTAGACTTGCCTAAAAAAGCATCAAAGCCGTTATTAGCGGCAATACCGTTAAAGGAAGTGTAAAATTCGTTTTGCGTTATTCCAAGCGATCGATTTTTTAATGCTTCTTCTTGTGCTTTTTTAGCTTCTGCCTCCTGTGCGGCTTTTTCTTGCGCAGCCTTTTCTTCAGCTTCTTTCTTAGCCTTTTCTTCTGCGGCCTTTCTTTCCTCTTCGGCTTGTACATCTGCCTGCTGCTGTGCTTCATATGGCTGCATTTTTTCCTTATATGAATCATACTCTTGCTGTAAAGCCTCTTTACTTTCAGTAATCTTATCTTTCTGACGAATGATTTCTAAATAATCTGACGTTTTTACCCCTGTACAACTTTTTAAGGCAAATCCCAATACAAAAGAAACTATCAGAGCACAGTATATAATTATTTTTTTTGATTTTGTAGAGCTTTGAGAAAAGTGATACAGAAGCTTTTTCGTAAGTATCTTAATCGGCGCATCGTCTTTTTGAGAAGTATCATCATTCGGGGCATTGTAATCCTTACTAACCGAATCTTTCACTTCAGCAGCTTCATCAATATTTTTGTTTTCTTCCATGATAATATCATCCTTTCATTTGTAGAATATTTTATATATAATAAATATGCCGTTCTTATATAGCGGAAACACTATTTTATATTTGTATGAGCACGCATATTCATTAACTTGGTTATATCCTCGGCAATTTCATCACCTATGCTTGTTTTGTTATATTTTTCTGCTTTCAACATCTGTTTCATTTCGCCACGGATTTCGGCTTTATCTTCGGGATCGAGTTGATCGTACATACTATTTATTACTTTGCCACTCTTACTGTTATCATTGTTATTATTGAGAATTTTATTTTTTAGATTTTCACTAAGGTCATCCCAAAACAGGTAATTAGGATCGACTTCTAATATTTCGCATAATAATCTGATTTTATCCCAGCGAGGGAAAGCAACACCCTTTTCGTAGTTTGATATTGTTCCATCTGTTACATCTAAAAGAGTTGCTAATTCTTGTTGTGATAGACTTTTCTTTTCCCTTGCACTCTTTATTCTATTCTCAAAACTCACGTTATCCCTCCTTTCAAGTTAAGTATACCATAACATTATTGAAAAATCAATATTTATTTTAGAAATTTAATAAAAAAATCTAAGTAAATTAGAAAAATATATTGACATTCTAATTTAATTGTGTTATCCTCTAATTAAATTAGAGAGGAGGTGCTGATATGAACCCTATCAATGTAATAAAAAAGGTTATATTTGAAAAAGACTTAAAAAAACAGGCTGTTGCTGCAGCTATCAATTTAACACCACAGCAATTTTCGGACTTGTTATCCGGTAGAAGATTATTAAGACAGGAAGATATTATACCTCTTTGTGAAGCTCTTGAAATATCTCCTAACGAATTATACGGCTTTAAGACGGCATAGGAGGGAGGTGAGAGTAACATGAAATTTAAACAGAATGATTTTATTCGGTTAGATAACGGAATCATACTTCACGTTATATATGCTGATAAAGAAAAAATTGTTTGTTTGAAAATCTTAAAAAATCCTGCAACAGAATGCTATTATTATGCAGAAAGCAGCAAGATTATCTCAAACAAGGAAACCAACTATAAAGTTGAAGGCGGTTTTGAGGTAATAGCTCCCATCAGCATAAATGAATGCACACTATGGGAGCCGCTCGTAACAGGTTTTCGATACAACTATTGAGCAAAAATATTTGATTTTTCTACAAATAGTTCAGTTTTGTACTCACAGGGAAAATTATTATGCAATACATCTTTTACAATGTATATATCTCCATTGACAGATAGAGAGAATTTTTCCCCTATATGTGGAATTAAATCAAATATTACTCGTTTATTAGAATTTGTATCCATAAAATGTACGAAAACTTGATTCAAAATAATCACCTCGCTTTCTACGGTGATTATAGCAGAAAAATAAGGAAAAAGCAAGTAAAACGGCATAGGAGGGAGGGGAAAGATGAGGTGCGTATTAGTGGTATGTGTTGCGATTATTTTAGGATTAATATGTTCGCAAGCATTTATATGCAGACATATTAAGAAATTAAAACAAATCATACACAGCCAAACATGTTGGTCTAAGTCCGATTTTGCACTTTCAGGGAATGAATCCTATAACAAAAAAAATACGTTTGAAGATAGTCGCGTTGACGTAAACGGAGACAAATTCATACTTATGAACACTCCGTATGGCACATATTACTACGATAGAGTAGAAACTGAAAATGCTGACAATTCTCCGGACAAGTAATATGTTTTGCGTGGTGTTTTGATTTCAAGCGAACAGTATTCGACAGGGTTTTGGTATAATTCTGAAAAAGGGAATATCACATATCCTTCTACATAATTATTGGGTGGAATTGTCAAGGGTATATGTCTGCAAGAAACTACTTAAAAAAAGCAAGTAAAACGGCATAGAAAGGCGGTGAGAGCATTATGAACATAATTGAGGCAACAAAAGAAGCAATGCAAGCCGGAAAAGGTATAACCAATACAGAATGGCGTTCTCATGATTTTTACCTTTTACCGACCAACACGCAGGAATGTTATTTAATCATTCCAATTAATTTTTCAGTGGATCACGGGAGAGCTTGCCCACGGTGGAATCCACACGCTGCTGATATATTATCAGAAGCATGGACGATTTTTGACACAGGCATCAGCGATTCAGACGAAATGCGTAAATAACATTGTCAGCACTATAAGGATCGCATATAAATCCCTCCCGGAGCAACGCTTTTAAAAATGTATTAAGATCTTCGGTTTTTATTTCAACCATCTCTTGAAGATCATAAAAGTTCATGCTTGTACATGTCGGATGGGTTTTATAATAATTTAGTATTGCTTGCTTTATAGCTTCCAACTGTAGTCACCTCACTTTCTACGGTGATTATAGCACAGCAAGGAAGAAAATTCAAGTAAGACGACATAGAAAGGCGGTGAGAAGATGAAGATATTTAAAAACAGAGATTACAACGATATGACTATTAAAGATGCTTTTACAAGCATAAAAAGAACGCAAACAATAATTACAGCCATGTTGCTGATAGAAGCGGCATCTAATGTATTATTTGCGTTCAGAGTTGATTATTTGCTGAACTCACTTACTGAGTTCATCCAAAACATTCTGAATAATGCTACAATTGTTGGATAGCTGTTCGTCAGATATGCTTTCAATGTTCTGAATATTGATATTGATTGTAATGGGCAATAAATTAATATCTTGTTCAGAACCTGCCGAAGATAAGAACTTAATTACGCTGCATAGAACAGTAAAGATAACACGTTTTTTTTAATAGATTCATTCAGTGAATGTCGGTAAGTAAAATAAAAGGATAACCCTTTGAAAGATTATCCTTCGTGTACATTAACAAAAAATATAAAAATATAGGAGGCAAATAACAGTGAGAAAATCAGGTTTATTTTTAGCAGGAGTTTTAACGGTATGTATGCTTACAAGCTGTACGGAGGCGGAAAGGGTCAGTTACAATTTATCTAAGCAGGCAAATAACTTTAATGTTGTTCGTCGGCTGACGGTTATCAACTGTATTAAGGGAGATACGTTATTTCAGATGACCGGCAAGATGTCTATTGTTGCCGATACAACCGATAATCAGCTTGAAATTGTCGTTGAAGATGGCGGAACATATGTAAAACACTTCGTTGGTCTGAGTGATAATGTTACATATATCATTGAGGATTTGAATTTAGGCGCTAACGATGTGGACAAATATCAGTATACATTAAATTTTAATCCTAATATGTGGATACCGTTCGGATCAGATGTTATAGATTAAGAAGGATATAATAAAGCAGGCGACTGAAGACAAAATGACATAGGAGGTGAGAGAAGATGGTTGATATTCTAAACGAAATAACCGTAAAGATAGAGGCGGATACAACGGAATTAAATTCAAAACTCGATGGAAGCATAGAAAAGGCTAAGGAATTGGTAGATCTGTTAAATCAGATCGAACAGAGACAGCCAAACAATGATGAAGCCGTAAAGAAAGAACTTGAAGCAAAACTGCAGGATGCTGCAACTATCATCAATTATGAGTCAAGATGGTGCGAATGTGCAAATATAATCTGTACGTTTCTGAGAAAACTGGGACATTCGGATGCAGCAGATATTTTATACAATGCAACAGCTTTTTATTAACAACAGAAAAAATCGAAATCAGGAGGTGAAACATATGCGTGCGAAATCCATTAAGGACGTAAACACGGCAATACATATTTATTACGCGTATCCCGAAATGGACAACAGCCAGATAAAAGAATTATTCGGCATTGCGGCGAACAGCACTATTGCAAGGTACAAGAAACCGGTGCTTGAGAAGCAGACGGAGGACGGAGTAAAAACAATGTGCGCCTATACAGTCAATACCAAGACTGCATATGAGGTGTGGGGTATAGATGTAGCAGACCTTGAAAAGAGGCGTGACAAGCTCAAAAAGTTAGGGCTTGCCGGATAGGAGGTGGCAAAGCTCATGAGTTACTATTTATCATCATTAATTATCACATACATAACGGTGATCGCCTTGTGGATATGCGTGTTATGGCGCATCTTTAAACGGTACCGCAAGGCGGAGCTGCTTCGTGAGCAGCGGGAAGCTGCCAGAGCTGCCGAGAATGAAGCGTTTGATTATATAATGCGGCTCAGAATTGAGCTTGAACACGCTATGAATATGCCGGTCAGAGTTCACGGCGAACAGCGGAAGCCTATAAGAAAAGCTGTCGGGTTGTTCTCGGATGAGGCGGCACAGGAGAAGGTGAGGTGACACGATAATGGCAGATAAGCATCTGGGCAGAGTATCGGCATATGCCGAACGCGAGTTAAGCAAGGCATATAAGCGTGAAGGCTTAACAGGCGCTCATGCAGTGTTTTCTGAAATGGTCGGAAGCATACTGAAAACAAAACGTATGTCGGGTTCTGACAGACTGTCACAGATCAGGTGCTTTTATTCAGCACTGCAGACAGTGACAGATAATTGAAAGTGAGGTGATTTTATGAAAAGCAGGTGGAAGATTACAAGTCAGTATATCGATGATGAAAAGAAGATATACCAGGTCTATCGCACAATAGATTTGAGAAAAACAGACCACAGCGGAAACCGTGAATACGCTCCCGGAATATTCACCAATCATGAAGATGCAGTGGAGCTTGCGGACAAGCTGAACAAAGCGGAATAGAAAAAGGACGCTCACAGGAGCGCCCACGGCATAACATGATATACCAAAAAAACTTACGATTACAGTATATCATGTTATGCCCGAAAAATCAAGAGTTGTAAAAAATAATTTTAAATTCAAATTCGGAAACGTTTCCGAATTTGACAGATAGGAGGCAAAAACATGATAGAAAAGGTTATTGAGAAGATAACAAAACAGCAGGAAGGCAAGGAAGGCACCACCGTATGGGCGGTAGGCGAGCAGCTCAAGGACATATGCAAAACCACGCCCGGCGCGGCGGAGCTTGTTCTTCAGGATTTGGAGAATAAGAGCATGAGCATAGATGAATGTGAAAAGCAGATCAAGGCTCGCGCGGACGAGCTGCACAAGAAGCTCGGAGGCAGTTCGATAGGAATTTTACCGTATGAGGCGGATAAGATAATCAGAAAATTCTACGGCTTGCCGGATATGCCCGAAGCTGCAGCCGAACACACACCCGCTCCGGCAGAACAGAAGCCGAAAAAGAACAACCACATCGCCATTGACTTCGGCGAGTTCTTTAAGTGAGGTGCGGGAAGATGGATGTAGAAGAATTAATAAAAAAAGTTCCGTTTGCACCGCCGGAGGGCATGAAACGTTGGTTATTCACGTTACCGAGAAACGAGTATATCATATACAAAGCAGGCTGGCAGACGGATTATCTAACAGATGAACGGGAAAGGGTTGTTGAATGCGTATGCACTGCATGCGAGAGTATGTTTAAGATGCCGTATGTGAGAAGCTGCAGCTGTTCGAGATATAGCACTTCCGGCACATTCGGATTCCTGGATGAAAATAATGAAACAGTGACGAGCTATGATAAATGTAAATGCCCTATATGCGGAGCCGAGGCAACCGCTATTCATGTAAGCTGTTTGTACAATCCACGTAGGAACACTAAACTTGTTATTTCCATACATAAGGTTGATGATGCGGCGGCGATTATACAATGGAAAGCTAAATATATGGTATATAAAGACGGCAGAACGGATTATGAAATAGAACCGGACGAAGCATATCTATTCGGTAAGAAAGAATGGGTTCGTTTATGCACATGGAGTAACGCTCCTTTTGGAAACAGACACTATACAGGACGGTGGACGGCAAGAAAACGCTGCGATGACATGGTTAATGTCATAAACAAGCAGCACATATTTCCATTTGATGCAAAAGAGCTTGACGGAACTGCAATGGAAAACAGCAAGCTTGACTTATATATTAATTGCTGCGAACGAGTATATCCGGTATCGTATCTTAGACTGTATCAGATACATCACAATGTTGAAAATTTAGTTACAAGCGGTCTTGGAAATATTATCAGCGGCAAGATTAAACGTCACTGCCCCAGGAACGGATGTTATTCCGGTGATTATGGAAAAATGGGCTCCGTCAGGAATATAAAAGGAATAGATTTTAAAAAGAATAAGCCTCACGAAATGCTTGGTCTGTCAAAAGAGGAATATCGCGCGGCGGTGCGTGATCAGTGGAGCGAGGAAACCGTTGAATATTATAAACACATGAAGCCATTCGGAGCGGACTATAGGGATGTCTGTTGGTATATTGATGTAATTCCAGAAAGATATAGATATGAGTTTACAGCATTCTCGGATACCAAAGACGCTGACGGAAATGTTGTTAAATTCAATAAGCTTGATGTAGGCAAAACAGCTTCTTATCTTATGAAACAGCAAACAAAATATGAGAATGATAATAACGAATGGTCAATGTTGAAGGATTACTGGAATATGCTCATACAGCTTGGCAGTGATTATAATAATCCGGAGACACGTTATCCTCAGAGACTAAAAAGAGCGCATGATCAGGCGGCGGAACGGATCGGCTATAAAAAGAATAAAAAAACGGAAGAAGCCTTCATAAGCAGATATAACAAGCTGAGCAAATTTTCGTATTTTAACGATGTGCTTGAAATACATCCTGCGAGGTCGGCTTATGAAATGGAGAACGAGGGCAAGACTCTGCATCACTGCGTCGCAAGCTATATTAATTCTCACGCAGAGGGAAAAACGGCGATATTTTTCATAAGGCACAGAACCGAGCCGGAAAAACCGTATTTTACATTGGAATTGGATGAAAAGAGTTTGACAGTCAAGCAGAACCGAGGTTTAAGAAACTGCGCGAGAACGGATGAAGTGAAAGAGTTTGAAACCGAATGGCTTGAATTTATAAGATCAGTATCAGAAAAGGAGAAAAAGAGCAATGCAAAACAGCGTAACAGAAGTAAAGCAGCAGCGTGATATAAATATAGTCACGGCTGAAATAAAAGATATATGCGCTCAGGCGCAGAGAATGATGCTTGTGTATGCGGTCGAAATCGGTCGCCGTCTTGTAGAAGCAAAGGAAATACTGCCCCACGGCGAGTGGGGAGAGTGGCTCAAGAACGAAGTCGAGTTCTCACAGTCTACCGCAAACAAGCACATGAAGATTTTTGAAGCCTACGGAAGTAGGCAGATAAGCCTTTTCGGGGCGGAGTTAAATTCGGAAACGTTTACGAATTTGAGCTACAGTCAGGCTTTGAAGCTCCTCGCGGTCCCGGAAGAGGAACGCGAGGATTTTGTCAAAGACAATGATATTGAAAATAAATCCGTCCGGGAGATTGACAAGCTTATCAAGGAGCGTGATGAAGCTCTGGAAAAAGCACGCGCGGCTGAGGCTGATTTACATCTTGCACTTGAGGAAGCAAAGGAAGCTGAGGCACTGCAGGAAAAGCTTGATAACGCACTTGCGGCGGCGAAAGAAAAAGAGAAATGCGTTGCAGGCTTAAAAAGCGGCATAAATGATCTTCAGGCGAAGCTTGACAAGGCGAAGGAAGCCGAGAAAAAGGCCAAGGCTAAAATGAAGGAGTATAAGCAGGCAGCGGAAAATCCGGAGATCCCGCAGGAACAGCTTGATAAAATAAAGGCGGAGGCGGAAGCTGAAGCAAAAACGGCGGCAGAAAGCAATGCTAAGCAGCAGATAGAAGCCGAGCTTAAATCGGCAAAGGAAAAGCAGGCGGAGCTTGAGGCGGAAATAGAAAAGTCACGCAGGGCGGCGGAGGATGCTGAAGCACAGATAAAGGAGCTGAAAAAGCAGATGGCAATGGCAGCTCCGATCGTTACGGAATTTAAAACCGTATTCGGGCAGGTGCGGGACAATGTCACACAGCTTATGGATATGCTTGATAAGCCGGAAGCTGCCGGTTCAAGGGACAACCTCAAGGCAGCTCTTGCGGCGCTCCTGCATCAGAGTTTGGAGCTGTTGGAATCGGAGGAAGCGGAAGAATGATAAAAGAAGATGTAATAGCGGCTATGGAGGTTATGCAGGACTGTATTAACAAATTCCATAAGCGAATAGCTGACAAAAAGAAAGGTCTTGCCGCGGCGGTCGAGCTGGGAGTGACTGACGGTAAGGAACTGAAGGCAGAAATCAAAGCAGATGAAGGAAAAATAAAAGCCTTCAGAACTGCATATTCGGCACTTGATAGGGAACTTGAAAGCATAACAGAAAATGAATACCTTGCGGAAAAGCATTTACAGACGGATACAGAGCCGCCGTCTGCAACACCAAATACATACGAATGTCCGCATTGCGGTGTTGTTTACTACCGCAAACCATTTATATGTTATAACGGCTGTAAAAAGAGGATGTGGGAAAATGACAGTGAAAGAAGCAGCATCAGCTGAGAATAAGCGGGTATACATATCGGGGATCCCGTTTCCGACACTGCCGAGCATTACGGGAGAATGTATATGCAGAGGGTATTTGAAGCAAATGGTATACAATCCGCATATCGGAGCTGAAAAGCGGGTACACATGATTTTAGTCATGAAGGATCCACACGGACTGGCATCCTCCGGGGCGTGGATCGAGATCGATAAGGCAGAATTGATAAAAGAAACTTCATAAACAAGGCAGGAGTTTAATCCTGCCCTGCGATTGAAGCTACATATGCGCGCATTTCCTGTTTTGAATATATGGAATGTGTGCCGTCTATGATTGACTGCTGCTGTGCATAGGACATATGAGAAAAAGCCTCAAAGGCTTGAGGATTTTTCATAAGCGCCATACCGAAGCCCAGCGGCAGATCGTTGTTTATTGGCATACTAACAACCCCTTTCGAGGTTAGTGTGTGCGATATGAGAAAAAATATGAGTTTTATCAGGAGGGACATTAAATGATTGATATAAAATTAAAGCCGTGTCCGTTCTGCGGAAATACGAAACCCCGCATATTGCACTGGGACAGAAAAATATATGTCGTTTGTGACGGTATGCATGGTTGCGGAGCGAGTAGCGGTCAGATATCATATTCACTTGACAATAGTATTGCAAAAGTTACCAAAGAAGATTTGGATAACTGGTACAGACAAGTTACTGAATGGTGGAACAGGAGGGATGAATAATGCGTTTTAACGACTGCATCACTATTACAACATCTGAATATCGACCTTGTATCGTTAGAGGTAAAAAAGCATTATTCCATAGATGGAATGAACATGCGGAGATACAAGCCCCTGGATTTACGATTGGCAGCAGTCCCGGAGGACAGCTTAAATCTACTTTTGGCATGATTGAGTTTGAAGACGGAATTGTCGGAGAAGTAAATCCTTGTGAAATACGTTTCATAGATAAAAAAATAAAAGATTATTGTTTTGATATGGAGGAATGACGAATGAGAGAACATTTATTCCGTGGTAAGCATAAAAAAGGATTTTGGTGCTATGGGAATCTCATTGTTAACACAAACGGCACAGCCATAATAACGCCAGATGAAACGATAATAGGTAAATATGGCGCGGTTATCCCCGAAACCGTAGGCGAATACACCGGCAAGAACGACAAAAACGGCAGGAAGATATTTGAACACGATATTGTGAAATATACCTTTAACCCGTCCGACGGATATAGAACCGGAGTTGTAGAACATAGTCCTTGTTGTTTTATTATAAAAGGTGATCCGTGCGCCCTATGTGTATGCGAAGAATGTGATGCTGAAGTAGTCGGAAATATCCACGACAACCCGGAGCTTTTAGAGGTGTGACAATGGGCAGACAAATATATTTTACCAAACAGGAAATAGAATCCTTGCGTGAAGCGAGCACACAGTGGTATGAGATATTAGGAAGCACTTCCAAAGGAATATATATAGCGGAGGAGCTTATGGATAATGGTCTTGGTTCTGCTTTGTACAAGCTGTACAAGGGGTGCAATGGTGAAAGAATGTACGAGGAATATGCAAGGAGGAGAAATCAAAATGTCTGATACATACAAAGAGCTTGCCGACAGGCTTGCTCGGGAAATGAATTTTAAGGAAAATGCAGTGATACTTGCTACAGCAACACCGGTTGAAGACAGTGATGAATTTGACTGTCAAATATACACGAATGGGAACGCTTTCACATGTGTTGATATGGCTGTAGAACTCATGTTGGATATAATAAACGGATTTGACAGCGAGCAGATGAAAATTATTACTGCAAATTACTTTATAGACAAGCTCAATAAGGAGCTTGCAACATATGGGACACAAAATGTAGAGGAATACCCGGAGGTCGAGGAAAGAAGCATATTGCTTGAAGATTTGAATTTATCGGTAAAAACATATAACGCCTTGAAGCGTGCCGGAATCAATAACACGCTTCAGCTTTGCAGTATGGAAGCTGACAAGCTTAGAGCAATCAAAGGCTTGGAAGAAAAATCTTTAAAAGAAGTGGTTGGTCGCTGTGCGGAGTTCGGTATAACCATATGAATATGCAGGATTTATTAAACGGTATAAAGGAATGTATACTTGAGCTAGCCGATGCGTTTGCCGATCTTGCCCGGCTTGTGAAGGAATGCAATAGGATTTCTCTTTCAGATACCGCAAAAGAGTTCATACGCAAGAAGTCATTATATAACAAGAAGTCATTATATAATAAGAAGAAACACAATAAAAAACATAAAATTATATCCGAAAATATTACGGTGATATATAGCAACATTACGGAAGCGGCAAGAGGTCCGCCGTGAGCGGCGCCAAAGCTTATATCATCTTATAATGGTTCAACAACAATAAATAAGTTATAATCTACATTTGGAAATATTCATAGCGTCCCGCCTTTATTCGTTCGGAGAAGTAATGTGCTCCGGGAGGCGGGACGTTCCCCCAATTATAATGTATAAAAATAAATCAAGGCGGCGGACAAGCCTCCTACACCAATAATTTACAATAATATCCAGATAGAACAAAAGCGGCGGCTGCCGCTTTACGGAAACCTATACTGTATTATCTTGTCGACCTAAAAATATATAAGGAGCATACGGAAATGAGAAAACGCGGAAGCAGATGTAAACAAATTGAAAAAATATATCAGCATGGTAACTATGGAACCGTACTTCTGTTTCCGGGACATAGAAAATCAAACAGCCGGAGTAAGAAGTTTAAGCCTTCATCAGAGACACAAAAGAAGCTGAATGATTTTCATGCACAGGAAAAGTTCCGTATGCTTATAGATAATAATTTTTCAAGTACAGATGTGGAGGTGCAGCTCGGCTTTGATATTCCTCCCGATACCTATGAGGAATGTCTGCCATACATTCAGAGGTATCTTCGCAGAGTGAGAAATTATTATAACAAGGAATTTGAGATGAAGCTGAAATACGTCGGGGTTATAGAAAAAGGAGTAAGGCTCGGAAAGTTTCATGCGCATATAACCATGAACATACCCGATCCAAAGCGCAGGGGAGAGATAAGAGAGAAGCTTGAGGAGCTATGGGAATATGGAACAGCCCGAACCTTTAAGCTTGAGTTTAACGAGGATGGTATGAAGGGACTTGCGAAGTATCTTGTATGCAATGAGAATAAACCTGTGGTAGAGGGCAGAGTCAAGAGGTGGATACAGAGCAAAGGACTTAAAAAGCCTGAGACCTCAGAGAGAACAGGACGCATTTCCTCTGAGAAGGCAAAGAAGATTATCAAGGGAGATATTACAGAAAGAGATTTGGAACCGTTATATCCGGGATACACAATAACCTCCATAGAGCCGTACGGCTTTAAAAAGGATAATGACGGGAATGTGACTGACTATAAACAGGACGGAGCATATGTCCGCCTGTATTTATACAAACAAAACCGAAAGGAGTAACAAGCGTGGATAACACAATACATATGAGCGCGGCGGATTACCGCGGGATGATAAGGGGAGACAATACAACGGATCCGGACGGCGGAATAGAAACACAATACCGCAACAGGTGCAGCAATGACCGCGGACACGCTTTTGAAAATCTTATTGTTAAGGGCTGTCAGTATTACGCACAGCGCGGCAGAGCTGTAATAAACAAGGTCTATGAGCCGTACCGCTGCATAAAGAAGCTTGAAGGCGGGAAGTTCGTAGGACAGTTCACAGCAAGGGCGGAGCCGGACTTTAAGGGAGTGCTTGCCGGAGGCAGAGCTATAGCCTTTGAGGCAAAGTCCACCCGAAAAGACAGAATACAGCAGAATGTCCTGACAAGGGAGCAATGCGCATGGCTTGAAGAGCAGCACCGCATGGGAGCGCTTGCCTTTGTTTGCGTGGAAATAGGCGGCAGGTTTTTTATGGTGCCGTGGAGAACGTGGCGCGACATGAAGCAGATTTACGGCAAAAAATATCTCACGGCGGAGGATATGCCCGGACTTGAGGTTATGTATGACGGAGCTGTGAGGTATCTGGACTATACGGACGGAGGCAGAATTGATGAAGCTTAAAAAGATGTTGAACTTCTGTAAGGCGGAAAAGAAAATATTATTTTACGGTGACAAGCGCGGAAACAGGTATCTTTCAGACAGAAAGATGTGGGCGCTGCTGAACCGTGACAGCACACTTGACGCAAGCTCCGCGCTTGAATTTCTGGAGGTATCGGAGGATGCAGCCGAGGAATACGAATGCGATAATACAATTTTTAATATCGATCTTGACAGCTATAGCCACAATATACAGCAGAACAAGCTTGAAGAGCTGCATCCACTCCCGGTATCGCTGTACATATCTGAGCGCCTTGTTCCGTTCCGGACCGAAAGCGGGCTGCTGCTCATGAAGGACAGTAGGCGGCAGGTGTTTTCGGATTGGGGAATGAAGCAGTATTATCTTTCTGAGTTCGAAGGTGCAACGATTGTACTTGTAGCAAGCGGCGGAATACTTGTCGGCATGATTCGCCCGGAGCTGATGGACTATGACG
>JBJEIW010000072.1:0-14836 GCA_051877435.1 Candidatus Ornithomonoglobus sp. | reverse complement strand
TCAATATTCTTATGCATCAGAAAGTATTTCATGTATTTCACCCGCCTTTATTATCGACTCTTTCATTAAAGTCTGAATTCTCTTGTTGATGATATTTTAACATAACCCCGTATAAAATGCAATAGCTGTTAATGCAGAAATTATATTATCTCATTGGTGTCGATTCTCCGTATTCTCCACAATAACTACCTGTATATCCTTCCCAACTTTCTTTGCATAGTCGATTGTGTGTTTGGTCCCTCTCGAACGAGAATCCCATATAATCAGAACTCTATCCGCCATCGCTACCATCTCATCATTACGCTTGAGCGGTGCGGCTTTGCGATACAAATTATACTTTGGGCGCAGTATTGTCTTCGATATTCTGTGCTGGTCAGCATATGCTTCTGCCAGCATGTCCACACCATTTGCACCGCCACTGATTATGTGATCTGTTCCTTCCGGGATGTAGGGCGATAAATCGAAATCTGTTATACTCCTGGAACCTGCTATAAGTAATTTCATAATGATCCTCCTGAATTTATAGACATATTTTAGATATACTTTATATCTATTTTTAACATTATACCATACTTTTGGGATAAAATAAAGATATATTTTGTATCTATAATATATTTATTTCGTGTTTAAGGAGTGCATATATGAAAAATAATACCGACATTAAGAGTGTATCCATAAGAATACCTGTTTCATTATTGAAAGAATTGCATTATATTGCTGATTATGAAGGTCGCAGTGCCAACAGCCAGATTCTATATTTAATTCGGGAGTGTGTGAATGAGTTTAAACAGCAACACGGTGAACTGGATTTAAGCAATTATTGATTATTAAATCCTCTTATATAAGCCTTATAAGTTTATATAAGAGGATCTATGAGCTTTTCCGCTTCTCAAACTTGTCCACAGCTATCGCATTAATATCCTCTTTAAGAGAACGCAGAAAACGATTATGCTTCTTCAAACGCAAATCCTCTATATCTGACGGTATATCATCGGCAAAGTCACAATCGGTTATCATCTGTTTTAAACTGCCCGTATATGTGAAATACAGAATATTAGTATATTGTTTTTTATACTCTGCTGCATACTTTTTTACAAATTCGCTCTTACCAATTCCGGCAATACCTTGTACAAAAACCTTGCTTTCCTTATTCAACAGATCATGCAAGGCTATAAGCTCGGATTCACGGCCACAGAAATATTTACAAGGCTTCGGCACACAGCCATCAAAAATATAATCACTCACGACAGGTGATAAACTGCCATCCGTTGTTAAGTTTAACATTTTTATGTCCCTTTTTATAAAGCTGCGCTCCATAGAAAATAATAATGCTTTGCTTATAAATGCAGCTATATCGCTTTCACAGCCTGTACATATTTTCATTCTTTCATTTTGTGATATAGTTATATCATTCATAACAAGTGTATACAGGCTTTCAGCTGCCATACCCTCATCATATATTATGGGAACTATATTCCTTTGTATATTTTCTTTCAACGCTGATTTGTGTGTCCCCGTCATATAATATCCACTGATTTTAGGGCTGATCTTTGCATTGCCCTTCAGCCACCTGTTAACCTGTCCGTTATCAAAGTTAAAGTTTATAGACGCTTCATCATTCATGAAATCCTCAAAAAGAAAATACATCAAGTCCATCTGGGTGTACTCCAGTCCTGAGCTTATATAATTTGTTATTACCCTCATTACCGAACAAAAGTCGCAACGCTCCATATGCTAAATCCTTTCAATTTATACTCAATTCTCGCTCAATGATTAGTCGCCCCGCTTCAGTTATACTAATAATATAGCTTAACGGTATTTTATAGGTATCATTATAGCACACAGCTTTTAAATAATTTGTAGAAATCGGTCACCTGATTTCAAAATTTAAAGATTATTAACAGACTGTAAATTTGAGCATAAAACGACAAAAAGTCCTGTACAGTATATTGACATTTTATTCCATTTATGTTATAATAAATATGCTGACGGACTATCTGACAGTTGAAAGGAGTTAGCAATTTACAAATGAAAGGTAGTCTGCAAACAAAAGGCGGCAAATTCTATGCCGTATTCCGTGTAAACGGAAAGCAAAAGTGGTTTAATTTACATATTGAGGATAAGAAGGGTAATAAACGCAAAGCTGAAAAGGCTCTTGCTGAATTGATACACCAGTACAATGAAAATCCTCATATGTTTGCAAAAACAGATTTTTGTGAATACATACAGAAGTGGTTAAACAACGTTAAAACGCACGTCGATATTGTTACTTACGAGGGCTATGACATAACTACCCGGAATCATATACTTCCATACTTCAAAGAAAAGAAGCTTGCATTACAGGATGTAAACATTTCAGACCTTGAAGCCTTTTACAACCTTAAAGCCGTAAGCGGCAGACTGGATGGAAAAGATGGCGGGATGTCATACAGGAGCATAAAGATGTTTGCAACAATACTCAGTCTCGTTTTTAAATATGCTCAGCGGGAGGGATTGGTTCGTGATAATCCGGCAGAAAAAGCGCAGCTTCCTAAACTTGAAAAGAAGGTCGCAAAGATAAGCTTCTACAATGTTGAGGAGTGTAATGATCTGTTAAAGGCTTCAGCCGGAACACCTCTTCATGATATTATAGCAATAACAATACTCTACGGCTTACGCCGTTCGGAGGTTATGGGACTGTGTTGGGATGCCATCGATTTTGAGAATAATACGCTCGAAATCAAGCACACAAGGGTACTTAACAAAACAGTCGTTGCAAAGGATAAGACTAAGACTGACAGCAGCCATAGAGTCTATCCGTTATTGCCGGAAATAAGAGAAATACTTCTGAGGATCAAGTATGAACAGACAGACAATGCCCGCGTCTTTGGTAAGAACTATAACGACAGCGGTTATATATTCGTTAATGAGCTTGGAGAGCCGTTCTACCCATCCTATCCCACCACAATGCTTACAAAGCTTTTTAAGCACAATCCTGAGCTTCGTAAGATACGTTTTCACGATCTGCGCCATAGCTGCGCCTCGGTTCTGCTTGAAAAGGGATGGAGCATGAAAGCAATCTCGGACTGGCTCGGCCACAGTGAAATTGGTATCACAATGAATCTGTATACGCATATCGACCTGGATTCTAAAAGGGAACGGGCGAAAACACTCGGCGGTATGCTTGAATTATAAAAAGTGTTAGAAAAACGTTAGAAAGATGTCGAACCGGTTTTTAAAGGGCAAAAGAAAAACCCCGCAAACCGCATGGTTACGAGGTTTTCTGGTGAACCATTGGAGAGAACACTCGAACCATTTTCCAGTATAACGCTTTCGAGTTCTTTTGTTTCTTCATCCGTTGGTTCTTTGGTATAATTAAGCCATATTATTATTCTGTCATCATATAAATATATTCGGTGTACAAGACTGTCTACAAGCTGCTCATTGTATTCCACCGCTGCCCTCTTATCTCTCAGTATTTTTAGCAGCCGTTTTATTTGCGCTATTGTCATATCCGGCGCTTTGGCTTTTTCTTCTATGACACTGTATTCGAGATTTGTTTTCTGTTCCTCAAGCTCTTGAAGGCGCTTTGTTAATGCCTGGCTTATTAATCCGGTTGTTTCTATGGCGCGCGTTATATTTTCAATTCCCTTATCTACTTCGGCTATCTGTTCTTCAAGTGATGAAAGTAAAGAGTTTTCACGCATCCGGCGGTTGTTCTCGTCAATCCTTATTGCTATTTTGTCTATGACTTCATCTGTCATTACCATCTCATTAATGGCTTTATAAATCTCGTCCTCTAAGTATTCCGCCTGTATGTTTTTTGTTGTACAGTTTACATCTTTCTTCTTATGGTTCGGACAGATATAGTAATAATATTTGTTCCCCAATCGACCTGTACCGCAGTATCCGATCATCATCCGCCCGCAGCATCCGCAAAATAGTTTTGTGCTTAACGGATATTTGCGCTGCTCTGTCTGGCGGCGGAGCGTTGTTCTGTTTGTGTTCTTCATGCTCTGCGCTTTTTCAAAGGTTTCTTTATCTATTATTGCCGGTATTGCATCAGGAATTATTATATCATCATACTTGTATGTTCCTGTGTATCTTATGTTACCGAGAATGCTATATATTCCGTTCTTACGGAATGGTTTTCCCTTTGCATTTGTTATGCCGTGGTTATTCAGATATTTAATAATTTCAGCGTTGGTGCTGCCGTTAATGTACAGCTTGTATATAAGCCTGACCTTTTCTGCGTTCGGCTCGTCTATTTCATACATTCCCTCTGCACTACACTTATAACCAAGTGGTCTTGCTCCCCCCCAGCATTTTTAATTTCATTGCGCTTTCTCTCATGCCGCGCTTCATCTTCTGGGCGAGATCCGCGCTGTAGTATTCCGCCATGCCTTCAAGCAGGCTTTCCATAAGAATACCTTCAGGTGAGTCCGGGATCGGCTCCATTGCAGATATTACCTTGACGCCGTTCTTTTTTAACCGCGCCTTATACAGAGCGCTGTCGTAACGATTGCGGGCGAAGCGGTCAAGCTTCCACACCAGAACCGCATTGAAGGTTTCCTTTACGCTGTCGTTTATAAGCTTCTGGAACTGCGGTCTCGTATCTGTCTTTCCGCTTACAGCTCTGTCAATATATTCTTTTACTATGGTTATCCCGTTCGCTTTTGCAAACTCCTCGCAGTCATGCCGCTGACCTTCGATTGACTGCTCATTCTGTTTATGCGATGAAAAGCGGTAGTATGCAGCTGCTTTTATTTGTTCCTTTGCCATAGATAACTATGCTCCTTTCTCCTGCATAAGCCGGGAAATTTTATCTGAATCTGAAATCAATTCCGCTCTGTTTTAAAATTGCGTTAGCGGTATGCCTTGATTTTATTTTTGTATCAACGGTTATATGCCGCATTGTAATCGGACTATACCAAATATCATGGTCTCCTTTTCCGCGCCGCACAAAGCTGCAGTTGTTTTGGCTGAGCAGCCTGCGCACTTTCTTCTCATATTCTGCCATTATAACGCAATCCTTTCATGACGCTCTGACAGGAAGTTGATCATCAGCGGTGACTGTATACCGCTGTTTAAATCCAGCAGCTCCGGAACCGCAAAACGAATACGCTCGAGCAATGCATCGAAGGAACCGGACTCCAGTACAAGCCCCGGAATATCCTCACTTGTTGCAATCCAAACACCCGCTTCATTATCCCATGTTAAATTTACTGTGTATTCCATTGTGCATACCTCCTACATTTTTTTACACAAGAATATTTCTATTGTGTTTATTTAATAATAATATTCCAATCCGACGATATCCTCATGACGACTTGGTGTATACTCATCTTCTCTATCGTCTTCTTTATATTTGTATTTTTCTTCATAATCATCATTATTATCATCAAAAAACATATCTTCGTTTCTAATCATATAATCCAATTCTTCATCTGTAATTTCATGTGATTCTATGTTATCCGGATCAATGCTTTGTGTTGGCTCTTCTGTTTCTTTATTATCTGTTTTTTTATTATACCTATTTGTTGCTTCATCTATAAACTGTTGCATTTCCTCATAACTTCTTGCTTCAACTTTTTCACCATTTATTGTTATGTATCTTTTTCTTTCAGTGCAACTGCTAACCATTGTTATACATACTATTATAATCATAGCATACATCACTTTTTTGTATACATATATATTCACATTTAAGGCTCCTTTTTTATATTTAGGTATCAGTGTGTTATCACTATATTTGTATAACTTATCTTCATCATTATTCTTAGTGTTAATAATATTATGTTGAATATTATTATTGCAGTAATTCTTAACCACATAACATCATTATTTGCCCGCTTTACTACTACAATATGTAAAGCTATGCCACTAAAAGTAGCAAAAGCTGATACAGCTCCAGATGAAAGTAGTGGTGTTATACTTTGCAATGGTTTCATATACGATATAATTAGATTAATAATAAAAAACATAAAAAGAAGAATTATATCAATTATATATATTTCATCTCTATTTTTTTCTTTATTATCTACTTCTTGTTGTTCTATTTTATTATTTTGTTTTATATAAACTGTTGCTTTTTCTTTGCACTGCGGGCACACTACATTTAATTTTGGTATCTTAGTTATTCCTTCAGCCTTTTTATATCTTGCTTTGAATTTTGTCCTACAGTGTTCACATGTATAATAAAATAATATGTCTTGTTCTGAAGCTTCTGTAACAAATTGATACTGTTCTTTTTTGGCTCTATGTATTAAATGTTTTTTTATTACATTAAATATTTTAGTAGACAATCTCTTTTTATTATTTTTTATCCTTCTAAGACAATTTATTCTTTGTGCTTCTGGTATATGGTATTGTTCATATAATTCAAATAGCTCAGCTGCCTCTTTATCACGTAATTCACTAAATCTTTTTATCATCTCTGGGGCATTTTCTCTATATATTTCCATTGATTTAAGTATATCTACTTGTTTTATAAAATCTTCTTCTGACAGATATCCTGTTGTTTTCATTTCTTTAAGTAATGCCATATCACATCCATGATATTTTTTATCTGTATAATACATTGCTTCCTTTCCTGATTTCACGGAACTCTCATATTGTTGTACTAATCTTTCTTTTTCTATTATCGTTTTTAATGTATCATAGTTTAATTCCATTTTGAGCCTCTCATGGTAAATAGATTGTGAATATATGTACAACTCCCTTAAGCGGGAGTATCAGACTTATTTTTGTCTTGTAACTTGGCTGAATGCCTCTGCTGCTTTTGATACTGTTTCGGATATATCCGCTCCGATATTTGTTGAATCGCTACGTTTTTCTTCAAGATGATCTGCTATTCCCAGAAGTCTGTCAACAGCCGGCTGCATTTCAGGTTGTGCTCTGTATGCTCTGATGACAGCTTGCTCATGTTCCGAATAACCCTTATCATCTTCTCCGTATACAAGATAGTCCGCAGTAACTCCTAAAGCTTTCGCTATCTTCATTATGTTTGACATCTGCGGGTCTTTTGTATTTCCTGATAAAATTTTTGATAATGTTCCTAATGGAATCTCTGTTTCCTTTGATAACATCTCATTTGTAAGTTGCTTTTCATTTTTTATTCCTTTTATTCTGTTTAACATTTCTTCTAAAGAAAACATTTAATCACTTCCTTCTTATATAATGTTACACCATTTTTGATTGTTTGTCAATAGAAAATTTCCGAATTTGGAAAAAAACTTTCCAAAAAACTCTTG
Organism: Candidatus Ornithomonoglobus sp.; assembly: GCA_051877435.1. GTDB lineage: Bacteria > Bacillota > Clostridia > UBA1381 > UBA1381 > Ornithomonoglobus. The sequence continues at coordinate 7,604 of JBJEIW010000072.1, read as the reverse complement.
ACAAATTCCAAATTTGGTGTTATTATATATTTAATAAATCCAAATTTGGAATTGAGGTGATTAAAATATGGCATTAAGAAAAGTTTTATTTCCTAATCTTGAAGCTGAATTTACCCGAAGAAATGTTCCTGCATACGTTTCTGTTATGCAAGCTCTTGGCTGTTCAGAAAAAACAGCTCGTAATAAACTAAATGGAACTACCGGTATTTCACTTATGGACTGCATCAAAATTAAAAATAAGTGTTTCCCGTATTCAGGGTTTTCGCTTGATTATGCACCGACTTCGATCCATAGAGATCAGTCTGTTGTCTTGTTAAGGAAAGCTGTCGGACTGTTTTCTGACAGCAAAGCACAGATGTTCTTAGTTAGAAAGGAGATAAAAAATGAGAGCTAACTTAAATATTGATATTGATAAACTGCATCCGCATCCTGATAATCCGAGGGCTTATCTCGGAGACCTCACGGAGCTGACGGACAGCATTAGAGCGGTCGGTGTTTTACAGCCGCTTACTGTAGTTCAGGGCTACGGATTGTCTAAGCCGGATGATTTCACTGTTGTTATAGGTCACCGCCGTTTGGCGGCGGCATATGCAGCCCCGCTTTTTAAGGTGCCATGTATTGTGGTTGAGATGACAAAGAGCGAACAGATTGCCGCTATGATGATTGAGAACGAAATGCGCGAGCCTCTTACACCGTGGCAGCAGTCCAAAGGCTTTCAAATGATGCTTGATCTGGGTGACAGCGTTGAGCAGGTTGCGGAAAAGACAGGCTTTTCAGAGTCCACCGTTCGCCGCCGCATTAAGCTCCAGCAGTTAGACCATGATAAAATGGATAAGATAGATTTTAATAACCTCGATAAGTCAAAACAAATAGATTTGATTGATTTTGAACGGCTGTTTGAAATCAATGATCCCGATATGCGAGACGAATGTCTTAATGCAATCGGTACAAAAGAGTTCGATTTTAAGGTAGAGTCAAAAATCTCGGAAGAAAAGCGGAATGAAGCCCGGCAGAAGCTTATTGATAAAATGATGGACGATGATGCGGAGGATGACGCCGCTGCTGATTCGGAAAGCACTAAAGCGTTCAATGAAAGGAAGGCAAAGCTTCAGGAGCTTGTTGATATTCTTAAAACAAGAAGCAATAAGTTTGTTTCTGAAAAGTTTCCCGATATTCTTAAGGCTGACAGGCTTCCGTTTATGAAGCTTATGCTGCTTAGTACAATCCATGCCTACAGTTTTAATTATGAAACAGTGTCCGAAACGTTAGGCTTTGAGCTTGAGCGCAATGCTTATGGCAGTGTTAATTTCATTGAGGCTAATGCCAGCATCCTCAAATGCTTTAATGAAAAGCCTTATCATGTTATGCTCGTAAGCGCTTATTATAAAATAATTTCAAGATATACTTTCTTTTGGGAATATAGTCTGGAATATGAATCCTCAAATACTGTACCTGAAATGTATAAGTGTCTTGAAGGTATGGGGTTTGATATTTCCGAGGAAGAATGGCAGCTCATCAACGGAACGCATGAGCTGTACACTAAGAGATGATTACGCCTCCTATTATATATTTTATTATATATGTTCCCGGCGGCAATTTAATACTAAGCTGCCGCCGGAGCCGATTATGGTGATTATTATGTTTAATGAAGAATTGATAAACTTTCAGCTTATGCTGAAAGCCGGATATAAAAATAAGTCTGCAAAGCCCGGCACATCAAATGATCAGAAAGAGAGATTTGCCGGATTCATTGATTTGATCGACAGAACTATTGCTGTTCTAAAAGCGGCAATATATTCACCTCAGGCGGTCAGAGAGGCGGCAGCGCACGAGGATCCTGATGATATATATTCCCCTCTGGGGCATCTGGACAGGTATCTGTTTAAGGTCTGCCGCATAACCAATCCGAACAAATACCGCGATCATATTAATGAAGATACTGATTACATATGTATCGGCAATTCCTGCACCTGCACCGAGAAGGGTGTTATAGATTATCTTCAGCTCACGGACAAGTGGCTGTCTAATTGGTCATTTATGGCACAGCTTGAGGATTTGGAAATAAAAGGAGATTATGAATTTGATTAAGTATAATGTTATATTAAGAGGTGTACCTCCGTAGCGGTCTAATATCCTATATTGGTTCAATATTTACTCAATGCGTTTTCAAAAAAATAAATAATATAAACCATAAAATATTTTGTGTAACTCCGATTTTATTTTATTGATATATCCCCACCACCTAAGCGGAGATTACTGAAAAGATCTGAGTCCCCTGTTTTTACCCCCCCTGTTTTCTCAGGGGGTTCAGACTTGATAAAACAATTAAATTTAGCGACATAAAGGAAGTGATTTGATGTACAGACAGAAGCGGACAGAGCTTCGCGGCGGTGATATAATTATGATTGAGAAGGGATATGCTCCCCGCATCGGAAAGAAAGGCAGCCGCAGTTATAATACTTCTGCTACTTCCGAAAAGCAGAAGGAAATAAATGCTAACCGCGCAGCCCGTAACCGTATCAATCTCATAATAAATAATTTCAACTGGCGTTATGAGCTTGGCAAGGTTACTTACCGAGGCGATCACTGGATCACTCTTACATACAAAAAAGATATGCGTCCGGCTGACATTGACTCTGCACATAAAATTTTTACTAAGCTTCTTCAGTTCATCAAGAGAAAGTATCCCGAAGTTAAGTACATGGGAAAGACTGAGCTTCCGCCCTCCGGTAATGTACATCATCATCTTATTATCTCCCGTCATGAGATAAACGGTCATGATGTTATTCTTGACCTCATTAAAAACAAATGGTTCAAGTATTCGTCAAATATCAAATGTGAAGAAATATATTCTCTTCTGGATGAGCAGCTTGCAAATTATTTTATCAAGTGTGAACACAGTCATAAGTGCGACAAATGCAAATACACCCAGTCGCGCAATTTAAAAAATCCTGTTGTCAAGGTTAAGATACTAAAGCCCAAGACGTTCCGGAAGGAACCGAAAGCAATTAAAGGCTATGAAATTGTTTCGGTCAACAATTATCAGGACTATTTCGGATTTGACGCGCAACGGTATGTTATGCGCAGGATCGGCAGGAGGTGTTAGGCTTGCCCGGTGCGATTGAATTTCTTGAGCATTATTCACTTTTGAAAAAACGATATAATTTTCTCAGTGATCGGAAGGATGTGCCGCTGTCGGCGGTGATGCTTGTTAAGCATGATATGGACGAGGTCACGCGGTTTATTGACCGGATAGACAATGAACTGTATGGCTTTATTTTGACGCTCAAATATATTGAGCTTAAGAAAACAGATCAGATCGCGCGGGTGATCAATTACTCCCAGCGTCAGACGGAGCGCTTCATCGCGGCGGCAAAGGCGGAAGCGGTTAAACTATATGCAAAGGTTTACGGAGATTGACGGCGGTGCTTTTGCTGCCCTTTTTTTCTCTGTTGGTTCTTAGTGATACAGTGCCGCAGCCGCCGTATTTTTTCACCATAACTGTTTTGTTCAGTGCCGCTGATTATGCCGGCATATATATGATTTCATGTTTTTCTGCGGGCTCACTGCAGTATCTGTCTGCTCTTCGCGTGCATTACTGCTGCCGGTTGCGTAGTTTCGTCTGTTCAGCTTTTCGATAGAAAAGATGTATCGGGCGCCGTCGGCTGTACTCTGTTTCGTGCGCGCAGATTTTTTTGTTTATTTCTGAAAGATGGCGGTAAATGTCGTTGAATGGCGGTATTAATTTGTGGTATAGTATCCATGATGAAGGTAAGTCTTGGCGGACAGTTACCGGCATCTCTTATTTTTTATCTCTCAGCGGTACCCCGGTAAATTGTGCCGGGGTATAAATGCTGTGATTGCTATAAATGCTGTGGTGCTGTGATTGTTTTGTGTGCTGTGGTTGTTGTGATTGCTGTGATTGTTTTGTGTGCTGTAGGTGCTGTAAATGCTATAAATGCTGTTATTGCTATAAATGCTGTGGTGTTGCGGTTGCTATAAATGCTGTGATTGCTATAAATGCTGTGGTGTTGCGGTTGCTATAAATGCTGTGATTGTTTTGGGTGTTGTAGGTGTTGTGATTGTTTTGGGTGCTGTAAATGCTGTGATTGTTTTGTGTGCTGTAGGTGCTGTAAATGCTATAAATGCTGTAAATGTTATAAATGCTATAAATGCTGTGGTGCTGTGGTTGTTGTGATTGCTATAAATGCTGTGATTGCTATAAATGCTGTGGTGTTGTGATTGCTATAAATGCTGTGGTGTTGTGGTTGTTGTGGTTGTTGCTAAATACTGAACAAGTTCATCATAATAGGTAATAAGGGTACTTGCTAATCAGAGGGGCTTCGCCCCTCCTAACCCTCAAACCTTCAAATCATCACCAATTCTCAATTCTTAAAACCCTCACCAACCTCACCAACCTCACCAACCTCACTAACTTTCCAACCTTCCTAAGCTTTAAATTAAGTGGGAGGGCGCCCGTGAAACGGGCGCCCTCCTTTTAACTGCAGATGCTGAGTGCTATAAATGCTGTGATTGCTATAAATGCTGTTATTGCTATAAATGCTGTGATTGTTTTGTGTGTTGTAGGTGTTGTGTTACTGTAAATACCGAACAAGTTCATCATACAATGTAATAAGGGTACTTGCTAATCAGAGGGGCTTCGCCCCTCTTTTTAACTGCAGATGCTGAGTGCTACTCAATCCCCACCGAAGGGTAAAGGTCATATGACTGTGAGCAATATAAATAAATTTGGAGGTATTTTTTATGCGTAGTAAAAAGATTTTGTCTGGTTTGTTAGCTGCAATGTCAGCTATGTCGGTAGCAGGTGCAGCTTTTGCGGCGGATGTAGAAATCACAACAGCAGGTGGTAGCGGTCAGACAGAGGTTATATTGACAGTTGAAGAGCCTGCTGCTCTTAGTGTTACAGTTCCTATGGCTTTGCCGTTGACAGTGGATTCAGCAGGTGTAGTAACAGTAGCAACAGATGCGTATATCACAAACAATTCAAACGGTCAGGTTTATGTAACAGATGTTACTATTGAGGGTGCTAATTCTTGGGAAGTTGTAGATTATACAACAGATATGGCAAAAGAGGCCGTAGGTTCTAAAAAGTTTGGTTTTGAGTTAATGGGTGATGTTACTGGTGTGGATGGAACATTGGGCTTTAAGCAGACATCGTATGCGGTAATGAATGGTAAGAGTGTTACAGATGACTCGAATAAGATTAATTTGGAGTATGATGCTGTATTGCCAGCACAGTCGAGGGTAATAGATGGTGAGACAATAGCAAACATCACATTTACAGTTGACTGGTTCGATACAACTTCGGTTCAGACAGGCGCATAATTACCGCCAGTAGTCAAAGAAAACCAGGGTAGCTGATAGCTACCCTGGTACCTATCAGTTAGAAAAGTGGATATTATTTAAATATAGTATTCACTTTCCTGCCTAATAGGTAGGATTGCAATTTTTCTCTTCAGGAATAGCTTAGTGGAGTATTACAAGCTATCCGTTTTATTCCGCTAAGTTATTACCAAATTTCTTAATATATACTTATGGTGAGGAGGGTATTATCACTCACCCTCCCCATCAATCTACAATAGAAAAGTGACAATTAAATTTTTAGTTGTTAGTTTTCTGCTGTACTGCAGAGTGTAACTCTCCTTTGTTTAAAGGCATAGCAAATTTATTTTGCTGTGTCTTTTTTATATTAGGTATCTTTTATTTTTTATTGAAGATATTTTTTTATTTTTGAGGAGTTGAAATGAAAAAAGAAGGAGTTATTTTTATCATAACCAGATAAGTAAGTATATGTTTTATTAAAGTGTATAAAGGAGGTTGGACTTATGAAGGAGAAGCCTACAATAGATAAGGGTGGTATATCTGTAGCGGCAAAAATAGAAAGGTTAAAGGAAGTAGCATCGTCAGATAATCAGGAGCAGTATTTGAATAATGATGTAATTCCTGCGGAAGTAGAGGGAGCTGAGAACGAGGCAGAGTCTCAGAAGAGTCGGTACACACCTATTATACCGCCATGTGAAATGGACAGTGCTTTACAAGGTATATCTATAACTGTCTTACCTGAGTCAGAGGGGAATGAAGAAAAGAGTTTGCAGGTTGTGGAGTTGAGTGTTGTAAAGCGAGCTTTATATGAAGTGCTTAACGAGCGTCAGCGCATAAGACAGCAAGGGAGTAAGCGAAAAAGAACGACTCCTCCAGTTGTTAGTGCTGTAATAGATGTCTTACTTGTGATAATAGTAATGGCTATAGTATTTTTAGTGGGTACCTATTTATAAAATAAAGAAGCAAGATTTTGCACCTCTTCATGGAGGTGTGAAATGACAAAGAAAGAGAAGTATGTGGCATTGATAAAAGATATTAATGCCAAGCATAAGAGCAAAAATAAGGTTTTAGAGGAAATCAAAGTACCTACTAAACGAAGGGAACGCTTGAGTGCAGAAGACGAATTAAAATTGGTGTATGTCTGTTCTAATACCGATTCAATAGAGGAGATAGAAGAACTGCGTAAAAAGTACCATATGCGTGATTCTTTTACAACAGTGTGTGATGAGTGTAATGTAAGTATGTCAATATCGGATACTCAGATTACCACGATGGGTTATGTTCATGATGATATGGAAGCCCGTAAAAAGTTGGCTCATGTAATGGAAGATATAGTGTCATTTGATACGGATGCGGTGGTTTCTTAATCTGTTGTGTATAGCTATGCTTTGGTGCAAAATTTGGTGCAAGGGTTTGGTGCAAACGATAAATTTTTGGGTAGAGTTTGATATACTCTACCCTTTTTCTATGTAGAGGAAAACCATGAGTTCTATGTAGAGCTGGAACCCTTTATATTAAAAGATTACGGGTATTTTGACAACTTTTTTCGTTGTCAAATTGCAAATTTGGTGCAAAATTTGGTGCAAAAATTAAAAAAGAGAAAAACAAAAACGGCTTAACCGCATAGGTAAGCCGTTTGTGGTGAGCCATTGGAGATTTGAACTCCAGACAACTTGATTAAAAGTCAAGTGCTCTACCGACTGAGCTAATGGCCCTGGCAGGGATAGCAGGACTCGAACCTACGCGTGACGGAATCAAAATCCGTTGCCTTACCGACTTGGCGATATCCCCGAATATTCAGGTTGAGGCAATGTTCTAAACCTGCTTAAAATAAAATGGGGTGGATAGTGGGATTCGAACCCACGACATTCAGTGCCACAAACTGACGCTCTAACCAGCTGAACTATATCCACCATCATTATAAAACTAAAGCCCGTATGAAAAAGGGCTTTGGCGCGAATGGAGGGGCTCGAACCCCCGGCCTACTGCTTAGAAGGCAGTTGCTCTATCCAACTGAGCTACATTCGCATATTAAATTTTAATGGAGCGGGTGATGGGAATCGAACCCACACGACCAGCTTGGAAGGCTGGGATTCTACCATTGAACTACACCCGCATTCAGTGTCTCAATTACTGACCTTGACTATTTTAGCATAGTCGTGTGGATTTGTCAAGTATTTTTTCATTTTTTTTTGATTTTTTTGTGTCAAGTGTTACTATTCAGCTATCAGCACCAAAACAAGACCTGTTACGCTGTAACA
>JBJEIW010000071.1:0-3289 GCA_051877435.1 Candidatus Ornithomonoglobus sp. | reverse complement strand
AATAGCTTATCGGAATTTTACGGTATAAAAAATGCACAAAATCCGAAATTGATTTTGTGCATTTTAACCTCTTTATCAATGGCAGCCGCCGCAGGAGCCGCACGGGCTGTCTCCGCCGCAGTGATGCTCTCCGTTCTCATGATGCCTACACGCAATATCGGGATCGTACTGCAATGTGCCGTCAAGCCAGTCCTGCACCGCCTTATCACATTCGCCGCTCACTCCGCCGAACACAAATATGTTCTCAGCCTCAAGCGCGCTCCTCGCGCCCTCACCTATTCCGCCGCAGATTACCGCCTGAACGCCCTGCTCCTTTAAGAAGCCCGCAAGCGCGCCGTGTCCCTGTCCGTCGGTTTTTACGACCTCCTGCGCGGCAAGGTCATTGCCGACAAAGGTGTATAGCTTAAATTCCTCGCTGTGTCCGAAATGCTCAAATACCTTTCCTTCCTTGTGCGTCACCGCAAGCTTAAACGGCACCATTTCCCGCCTATAGCTGTCCTCATGGAGCGCCTTTAAAATATCTGCAAAGCCGTCAAGCCAGCCGCCATCTATTTCATCAACAGCACCCTTATCGCAGAGCGACGCGATCTCGGGGGCAATCGGGATTCTGCCGATAAGCGGAATGCCATACTCCGCCGCGGTTTCCTCAACATGGCTCTCGCCGAACACCTTTATTTCCTTTCCGCAGTCGGGACATTTGAGATAGCTCATGTTCTCGACCATACCGAGAATCGGAATATCCATCATGTTCGCCATGTTCACCGCTTTTTCAACTATCATGTTGACCAATTCCTGAGGTGACGCTACAATTACAATACCGTCAACCGGAAGCGACTGGAACACCGTAAGCGGCACATCGCCCGTGCCCGGCGGCATATCGACAAACATAAAGTCTACCTCGCCCCAGATTACCTCCGTCCAGAACTGCTCCACAACGCTTGATATTACCGCGCCCCTCCAGATTACCGGCTGATTTTCGCTTTCAAGCAGAAGATTGAGCGACATTACGTCAATATCATTTTTTGTCGTTGACGGTATCAGGCCAAGCTCCGTTGCCGAGGCTCTCTCGTTTATTCCGAACAGCTTCGGTATTGAAGGTCCCGTTATGTCGGCGTCAAGCACCGCGGTCTTATATCCGTTTTTCTGCGCAAGACAGGCAAGCATTGACGTAACCAATGACTTTCCCACTCCGCCCTTGCCGCTTACTATGCCGATCACCTTTTTTATATGGCTCAGCTGATGCGGCTGCTTTCTCATATCCTGCGGCGCGGTTCTCTCCCCGCAGTTCTCGCCGCAGCTTCCGCAGTTGTGTGAACATTCACTCATTTTTCATCTCTCCTATGTTGTTTAATTTTTTAATGCAAGCGGCTCCATACGGTCCGCCGAATCCCAGATAAACACTCTTATGCTGTCCGTGTTGTCCGACCACTCATAACTAAAGCCCGTTGTCTCCCCCGCGCTTAATTCTAAGTTCTCCATCGTCACGCCGATAAGCGCGCCCTCCGCGTCATACCGCGCGATAAGCGCAAGACTGCCGCCGTCCGTGTCCGCGTTCTTTGTAACGGTAAAGCCTGATGCTGATACATCGCTTACTGTGTATGTTTTGTTCTTAGGAACCTCTGTAGGCTGCGGAACCTCTGTAGGCTGTTCGGTTGCCGGAGCTATGTACTCCTCAAGCTTTGCCGAGCAGAAGCGCGCCTTTGAGCCGGCAAGATAGAAATAATAGGTTTCTCCCGCCTTTACATCTATACTGCACAGAATCGGAACAGCCGCTCCTATACATACCTGAGTATAAACCGCCGCATCCGGCTCTGTGTCAGGATTTGCAGCCCCCTCCGGTATAGCGTAAAAGGTTTTTTCTCCCGATACGCTGTATGCGTATAAGGTGAACACTCCGTCCTGCGGCGCAGTGTATTTGAGCGCGGTTCCTGTCGCAGTTCCGTTTGACCATTTGCCGTTTGTATCCTTATGGGTTATCGCATAATTGAATACTGAGCCGTCCTCAAAGGTAACCGTGTCCGTCATTGCTCTTGTAAGCTCAATTACGTTTGTAAGACCCGGCATAAGCTCCGTTCCCGCCGCCTTGCTTTCATCGCCTGCGGCTGCGATCCACTGATTGACAAGCTTCATTTCAGGCGCCGGAGTGCTGTCAGGAGCCTCCGTTTCCTCCTCCGGCACATAATCGGGAACATCGGTGTCATATGCGGTGTCACGGACAAAGCTGCCGTCCGCAAGCGCGTTCGCGTATTCCTCAAGCCTTGTATAGCCTTCTGATGTGAGGGTCAGCGCGTCGGACTTATCGTATTTATCCATGCCGCGCGCGTCCTCCCACTCGTTGGGGATTCCGTCATTATCCGTGTCCTTCGCCTTTGTTCCGCTTAGTTCAGGATAGCCGCCCGCGTCTGACGGAGTGTTTATAAGGCTACCCGTTCCGTTTTTAACATCGTTTACGATCGCCGTGTCAACGCTGTCGCGCGAGATGCTTGCGCCCGCTCCGGCAAGAACAGAAGCATATGCCTCCTCGGCGGTCTGCGTCGTTACCGGATAATCGGTAATGTATCTGTTGTGTACCGTCTTTTCGTCCTCGGTTATGGTGCTGTCTGTCCACAAGCCGTATGACGTGGTATTTGAATCCGTAATAACGCCCTTTGTATTGTCGTTGGTTACAGTGTCGCTGCCGTAAACGTAATTCCCGCTCACATAGAGGTCTGTTCCCCAGCCGGGACAGTTGAGGTTATTTGTTCCGGTTGTGTCGCCCTCCGCCTTTGCGGTAATCTGGAAAAGCCTTGCCTCCTTGCCGCTGCCTGTTGAGGGGCCGGGCTTGTAATAGCAGTTTACAATATTAACCGGCGCGCCGTTTTCTCCGCCGTATGCGGAATTGCCGCCCCAGTTATATATGACGTTGTTGCGCAGGTCGGTGAGGTCGGTCTGAAGCGTTACGTCATCCTTTGCCGCCTCGATGCCCGCCGTTGCGATTCTCGGATTGCGGCTGTCATGATGAGCGAGCAGATTATGGTGATAGCTTGTGTTCTGTCCGCCCCATATTCCGCCGTAGCCGTGCGTGCCCTTGCCGTGCACCGACTCCTTAAGGCTTTCGGCAACTATACACCACTGCATTGTGAAGTTTGTATTTTCATAGAAGGATGCGCACTCGTCAACGCTCCAGCTTATTGAGCAGTGGTCGATAATTACATTGTTCAGTCCTCTGCCGCCGATTGAGTCGTCCTCAACAGTAAGCTCATCGCCCATTCTGAAACGCAGATAGCGGATTATGACATTATCGCCGAAT
>JBJEIW010000070.1:0-14849 GCA_051877435.1 Candidatus Ornithomonoglobus sp. | reverse complement strand
ATTTGCGTAACTGCTGTTATATTGCAGCCAATACGGTATGCCTATGTCAGAGCAAGCCGGCGATGTGTGCTTCTCAATATATCCTCCTATGCTGTCCATAATCCCAACATCTCCTCTCTGCATATTTCGCCACAAAAAAAGAAAGTAAGCAAAATGATAAACTAATCATTTATTTACTCTCTTTTTATTATCTATATAATATTTATTGCACTATGACCTCTTTTATTTCCTGTAAAATCTCTGTAAATTCGTTTGTCAGATGCTCGTTTTGCCTGATAATACCTTGCTTTCCCGGCTCATGTTAGTATATTGCCGTGGCAGACAAAAAGTATCTTAATCATAATATTTTCCTTTCATAAAAAACCGTAAAGTGCCGTGTTTTGCCCATATTTGCGGTATTTGCAAAACGCATCAAAAACAGCGTTTGGCAGAACGCACTGTGCAAAATACGGCAGATAAGTGCAAATTGCGGACACCGTTAGTAGTAAAATCGTAGTAGGAATTGGGGGTGGTTACTACTAAGGGATTTATCCTTGTTTTTTTCTGATTTGTTTGATAAACCGAAATTTGTATCGTAAACGCACCATAGTACGTTTACCTTTTGTCCGATATTTCAATATCTATCTTTGTTTATTCATAAAGGTATTAATAGGTACCGTTTTTAACTTTTTCATGAGTTCTGGAGTGATAATTCTATCTTCCTTCGGAGTATTCCAATAACCGTCTAAATAATTCAATAGTATTTTCGAATACCTTTGTTGCTTTTCCCAGTGTTCCTTTAACTCCTTTTCATAGATAAAATCTGGACCCCTATATACTCGGCACAATATTGCCAGCCTCGTATCATACGAGTATTCTCTTGGAAATGTTTCACGAAAATCAGCAGGTATTTTTCTTAATGGTTTAGGCAAGCGCAGAATAGGAACAGTATAATAATATGGTATACTTCTTGATTTTGCTGCAAAAAGAGTTCCTACTCCATCACTTATGGTATTTGTTTTCTGTGTTTTTTGAAATTGTTCTCTTTTAGAATTTAACTCCTCATTTTTGACGATATGATTAATATCTTCAATCTTTTTAGCCAACAATCGTTCGTCTGCACTAACATATTGATATTGATTAAATATTCCAATGATACTCTCGTCGTATATTCTATCTGGCAGTTTACCGAATAGCTTTGCATCATAAAAAAATATCATCTTCCAAGGAGATATCGGAAAAAAAATAACTTCTCCAACCGAACCCAAACCAGCACTATAAATACCCAATGGATTTATAATAATGACCGGCACATCTGACGTAATAAATCCCACTTCTGATTCATTAGTAATAATCTTCATTTCCAAATCACGAATTGTAGGTATTGTTTCTTTTACAATTGACAATCCAAACTCAGGTGTAATTTCATTTTGAATTTTATTTTCAAGAAGCTCCTTAACAACATCTTCATCAGCTACATCCCCAAATTGTTGTTTCAAAACTCCTTTCATCATAGTAGTTACCATTTCCCGGTTATGAGACAACATTGCCTTAGTTCTACTAATTTGATATATAACAAATTCTCTGATACTTTCAATATCATCTAATGCGAAGTTTTCATCAATCGCATTCTTTAATGCCTTACTCCATCTTGTTTCCATATCAGCCAAAGCATTTTCTATTTTACCGTCTTGATCATAAAAATAATCTTCTGAACATATAGAACTTGTAGGTATGTTTTTCTTCAACATATTATCTTTGAACTGGTAAAATGAAATTAAGACTTTTTCTTTCTTTGTACCTTCATTTTTAACATTAGCAAAATGTTTCATATAAAATCTTGGTACATAGTGTTGATTTACTGTAATTTGCACATGCTCCCCCCTAACCATAATAATTATAATCACCATCAAGATAAATTCCGATTTGGTTATCTATTTAAATAATTATACCACATTCCATATGCTATATCAATTCGCAATACATACAAAATTCCATGCAAAACAAAAAGGCGGCACTCAAACTCAATAGCCTGAGTGCCGTCTGTGCAGCGTATATTCATCATAGCACTCTAAACATCTTCTGTGTTATCACTTTTCTGCCGGAGGTTTTATCAAGTTCCTTCCTTGCGGTCTCCAAGTCCTCCATACGTTTAAAGTGCCGTATTTTGCCCGTATTTGCGGTGTCCGCAAAACGCATCAAAAACAGCGTTTGGCAGAACGCACTGTGCAAAATACGGCAGATAAGTGCAAATTGCGGACACCGTTAGTAGTAAAATCGTAGTAGAAATTATGTGGTTACTACTAAGATGATTAAGCAGTGTTATATTAATCAAACGGATATTTATACGCTATTCTATTTTCATAGGCATTACCAAATCCTAAATTTATTCTTTTTTCGTCCTTCCTAACTTCCTTTTATTCCATTCTGGCTTTAGAAATATTACAGGCATCTGCTATCGTATCTGCTGTCAGCAACGTATCAAGCATTGCCCACTTTCGTCCAGATGCATATATGTTTCCTGTCTTTACCACTTTCGTAGGTACAATAGCCGGTCCCAATTTATACACAAAGAAATCGTAGCCCTCAACTTTGTCTGGCATTTCTGGAATTTCATCATGAAGTTTTTTGGTCACCACATAATCCTCAATATGATGAATTGACTGTAACTGTCCATAATATCTGAACGCAATATAGTTTGGTGGTTCTTTCGGCCATCCGTTTCCTCCAAGTGGATGGAAATACTTCATATTGTTCTGAACAATTTCTATCCAAGTCAAATCACAATCTTCCGGCTTTGACGTTCCAAGGGATACAACAAATACCCAGTTTGATTCCTGTGTCTGCATAGTCATCAATCCTCCTAAGTATTTCATTAATTCTCTTAACAAATTCTTCTGTAGATTATTAGACTCACTTATCGAATTCTCGGCAAGTTCATATATTCTCTTCCACGGCAAGTGCATGATAGGTATTCCGTTCGCCTGCTTTATTGGAAGATACGAATTAGCATATGTATCACTACACTCTGACATCGACATAATAACCTTGTGCTTTGCAGAACTCTGTACAAGACTTCTTCTTTGAGAATACAAGCTCAATTGGTCTTTCCCCGGCAGAATCCATCCTTTTTTTGCCTCAATGATTACATAAAACAAATCATCATCTGTAAGTTCCAAGTCAGTTCTACCTTTATCCTTTTCAGACTCTTGATACTTGATTCTTACCTTTGATGGGTCAATATAAATGTTCAGCACTTCATCAATAATCTTTTTGAGAAATACTGGGCAATTACACAATGCCCATGCAATACTTTTTGTGATGTCATCTTCAAGCATACCAATCAACTGAAATACGCTTGTGACTTTGCTACCGTATGCGTACAATTCCCCCAAAATGAACCACTCCTTTCTATTTCCAAGATAATTTACTAATTGGTACGGATTCTTCGTTAATTAGAAAATTCCCCGTTCTAAAAGCTGCAAGAATCTTTAATGAAGTATCATCCAATATGTTACAATTCTTTTCTGCAAGAATATCGGCTGTAGTTAATCCTTCAAGTTAATATTGCAATTCCAATTGGTGTTCAGCATCCGTAGTCTCTGACTACTAAAAGGCTTAAGATTTGCCCAGTTTTGCCGAGCATATCAGAGCATTTATATTGCCCCTAATTCTATCACCAAAATCCGAAACAGGACAAAATACGGCAAATTGATACCGTGGGTAGTAGTAAAAACGTAGTAGGAATTGGGGGTGATTACTACTGAGAAATTTATTCTTGTTTTTCTAATTTGTTCGGTAAACTGAAATTTATATATTTTCCCAGTCAATCCGTTCTGCTTTATAAAAAAATTCATGGTCATGCTCACTGACATTTCGTAAAACTCTACAGGGATTCCCTACTGCAATCACATTGTCCGGAATATCTTTTGTGATCACACTTCCGGCTCCAATGACTGTATTCCTTCCAATATGCACGCCGGGAACAATGACTACGCCTGCACCAATCCATGTATTCTCTCCAATGTAAACATCTTTGTTGAATTGCAATCCCTTGTCTCTTAGTTCCGGATTTATTGGATGGCTTGCTGTCGAAATAGTAACATTAGGTCCAAACATCACTTTATCTCCAATATAAATGTGACCATCATCCACAAGAGTCAGATTTGAATTCGCGTAAATACCGGAACCCAAATGCACATGATGTCCGCCCCAATTCGCATGAAACGGAAGTTCTATGTAGCAATTATCTCCACATTCAGCAAAAATTTCCTTCATATACTTTTGCTTCTTATCATATTCCGAGGGTTTTAATTGGTTGAACACCCAGAGCAAATCTTGAAACACTACCTGTTCTTTCATAATTTCATCATCAGCAGGATTATAGATTAGTCCATTCACCATTCTCTCATACTGTGTCACTTACAATTTCCCTCCTAAATTCCGATTTATACATTTAAATAATTATACCATATTCCACACATCATATCAATTCACTATGCCGACAAAATTTTACACAAAACAGTAGTGAAAACAACGAACTGTAGCAAAAAAACAGCACCCAAGCCATAGCCTGAGTGCCGTCTGTGCAGCGTATATTTATCAAACCGTTCGAAACATCTTCTGTGTTACCGTTTTTCTGCCGGAGGTTTTATCAAGTTCCTGCCTTGCATTCTCCAAATCCTCCATACGTTTAAGTTCACCTGCCGCATCTTCAAGTCCAAGGTGCGTGTAGGTGTTAAGCGTAACTCCAATATCAGAATGCCCCATAAGATACTGCAATGTCTTTGGATTCATTCCCGATTTCGCCATATTCGAGCAATATGTATGCCTGCAAATATGCGGTGTTATGTTTGGCATCTGAACCCGATATATTTCATTATATCGTTTGACCATATTGTTAAATCGGTGTTCCCAGTGCATCGCTACAAGCGGATTTCCGTCTTTATCATAGAACAGAAATCCGGCATATCCGTCAATGAATTTTTCTCTTTGCGGCGGTTCTCTGTCTTCTATTATTGCCATAAAGCATTGCGCAACATCTTCTGTAATGGGTATTTTCCTTGTTCCTGCATTGGTTTTTGTCGATTCAATAACATACTTCATGTCTGATGTTCTTTGTAGCTGATGGTCAATATTGATAATTCGGTTTTTTAAATCAATATCTCTAAGTGTAAGTCCGCAAAATTCAGATATTCTCATTCCCGTATGGAACAGGATATAAATCACCTCGTAATACTTACAGTAGCAGTTATCATCGTGTACAAATTTCAAGAACTGCCGCATCTGCTCCTTTGTAATCGCCCTCCGTGTATGAGAATCATTCACCACAACCCCGGCAAGCTGAAATCCGAAAGGATTCTTGTTCAGAATATCATCGTCCACTGCCATCTGAAATGCTGGTCTTAAAACTCCGCGCACCGTCTTGACCGTGCTGTAGCCTTTGCCATCATTCTGCATTTTAATAAGAAAAAGCTTTGCATCCGATGTTTTAATTTCCTCTATTTTTTTCTCCCCGAACGGCTCTTTTTTTAAGATATTCTTCACAAAGTTGTAATTTGCCACTGTGCTGTGTTTCGTCCCGGTTTTAGTGGAAAGGTATCTCTCTACAAGTTCGATGACTGTTATATTTTTTCTCATCGGATCTGACTGTGTTTCCAAATCATATCCGATCTGCTTTTCAAGCTCCCTCAGCGAAAGGCACGGTTTCTTTCCGGCAGGTAATTTGTCGGTAGGCTCAAGTTTCCAGCTGTACACAAAATGCGGTTTACCGTCTATATGGTACTTGAACTGATATTTGCCGTCCGCTCTTATTGACTCTCCAGCCCTCAAAACTCTGTGTTTTGAATCTCGTCTTATTCTTCCTCTGATGCCCATTATCTGCGCCTCCTAAGCTCCGGGTGTTTTAAGATATACTTTTCAAATGCCGTTCGGATGATCAGCCTGCGGTTACCATAGAGAATGATAAAATCATTATCCGGCTTTTCTCTGATAAGAGCATAAAACTTTCTTCTGCTAAGTTTAAAATATTCAATTGTTTCTGACGGATTTAATAAATCCTTATTCTCTGCTGTTACTTTCTGCATAATCGTACGCCTTCCTTTCTGCCTTTTAACTTTTACTTTTCATTTAATTCTAAGTTAAATTCAGCTTACACTATATATATCACTCTAAAGGTGCTGAAAGTCAACTACTTACGGCAAATAAAATCAATTTATATCGTAGAAGTTTGGCAGATATATTCCTCGAATTTTGGTCGTATTATTAAATACCTGTTACCGCTGTAAACCGAGAAAACTCCGAGATTATCCTCAGCAAGTCTGCGCATTTTTTTGATTCCTATATTGAAATATGCGCCCGCCTCTTTTATGGTAAGCATATATTTTTCTCCGATTGACAACAATACATCTTTGTTTTCTTCCATTGCGATTACCTCCGTTATTTATAAAAAATTAGTCCTTCTAACAATAAAAGGAGACTATTGTCAGTGACAAGAACCAAAAATCAAAAAATAATGCCCGTCAGAGAAATCAATCTCTAACGGGCATAAAATTAATTATTCTCTTGTGCCGTCCCATCTATGGTCGTAAACTCCTGCTCTGTCGTTTATCACAAATACACGCAGCAGTTCGTCCGTCAGTCCGAGACATCCATTTTCATCACCTTGCAGAAATCCCTTGTCAATCATCTTTTGAATGGTCGGTCTCGCCCAAGATGGCATATTATTATCCACATAGTTGTAAATCATCTTATCTTTCAGTTCATCAACGGCAGCCTTAAGTTCTGCTATTTTCGCTTTCAGTTCCTCATATTCCTTGCTCATAAGTTCATCCTCCTCCACTAAGCTATACTCCGGTCTGCAAAATTTTGTCCCCGGAAGATTTCTGTTGTAATAGCCCTTCTTACACACTCCACCGCCGTTGGCGATTATCGCAGAGCCACCAGAGGTGTTGCCCTCGACAGTGGTAAAGTAATCACCGTTCACGCTTGTTACAATTCCCGTATGTGTGAATGTTCCGTTATTCTTGAAAATGACAATATCGCCCCTTTGGGGATTTGCGTATAATTTAAAAAGACCCGACATTGTCGGGCAGTACACATATGGATAATGTTTAAGCAGTTGTGCCGCTTTATCTTTACCGAATGCCTGTACGAAACACCATGTTACAAAGCAGGCGCACCACGGCTGACCTTGATATTCCGGCTTTATCTCCGCCCAATACTTAGTATAATTATTACTTCCGGCATTGGCATTTTTTTCGTATAAATTACTGTTACTTGCCTTTTCAAGATAGCCGACCTCATTCTCGGCTATTTCTATAACCTTATCTGCTGCGCTCATATTTTGCTCTCCTTATCGTTATTCGGTTTATCGTATGTAAGCGCCCTCTTACTGTCCGTAAATCCGCTTGTTGTCGGGTCTGTAATTGCATTGTATACACTTACAAGAACCAGTCCCAAAATATACGGACTTGATATTGCCTGCAAAAGCACATCACCAAGCCTTGTCCAAGAACTTAAATCCTCTGCTGTAAGACCGAGATATGCAAGTATAGGCATAATCACCGACATTGCCAGCTGCGCCCAGAACATCGGGTTCTTTAATCTTACTTTCCAATTAATCATTTTGCTTCTCTCCCTTCAGTTCATCAATTTGGTGCTGCTGAGATTTCAGTGTATTTTCAGCAATCGCCATACGCTCAACAACACTGTTATGTTTCTCCACTTTCCGCTCAAGCTGCTCAATTCTATACAGCGTTTTGTTGTTTGAGACAATTCCTGCGATAATCGAGCCGCCGAGCGTTCCTATCAGAGACAGTACCGCTACAATAATTGTGCTTTCCATTGGCTTTCCTCCCTTATTTATTTTCTAAAGCAATTACTCTTTCGAGCAAATCATTAACCTTTTCGGCTATATCACTCCGTCCGATGCACTCAGGCTTGCCGTCTATATAGATGTACTCGGCAAAGGCACCGTCCTCAGATATGACATAAACAGTGCGTTCATCTCGTTCTCCGCCGAAATTTGATGCAATGCTGATGTTGTCAATGCACATCTCAACATTGTTTACATACGAATAAATTTCAAGGCCTGTCACCTGTTCGGCTGCTTCGTCATAAAACGCAATCTTACCGCTTAATGTGGCAGATGTATTTCCGTTTGATATTTGATATGCAACGGTTTTCTCATCAAAATTTATCGTGATGGAGCTATGTACCCAGCCGTTAAAAAAGCTGTCCTTCCATGTGAGGTTATCGTTGATATAATAATAACTTCCGTCCTTTGTTCCCTGCGAAAACACAACTCCCGTATAGTCATATGCCGTTCTGTACGATTGGCCCGGACGCTTACTTAAATCCGACAGCCCGATATACCACCTGTCACCGTTGATTTTTGTGTCAAATTCAATGATGATTTCCTTTGCTCCCTTTGTATATTTAGAAAAATCTAAAAAAGCGAACGCATATGCATTCGCGGCATTTGAAGCTGTCGTTATTTTCTGATATATTTTCCCGCCGTCCTCCTCCACCGTTGCAGTGCAGCGGTTCGACTCGTTGAATTTAGAAACACCGTCAGTAAAATCAAATTCGGCTGACAGCGACGGCAATGCTCCGACGAGCTTTTTCTTTAAATAACCTTCCGTATCCAAAAGCGACAAATCAGCTTTGCCGTTCCAGTTTTCCTTATCCGCTGCGGTCACATGGATGTAATCATCTCCTATGTGAGCATTTACCGTTTCTTTAAGCGCATCCATGTCCTCTCCTTTAGCCAAACGAATATCCTCCGACATATAAATCACCGTCCTTTATAAACATTATTAATTATTTATTTGAATCACAGCAACATCGTACTCGGCATATGTTGCATCATCTTCTTCCCGCTCGTCTGTCCAATTTGTTATATCCGTAACAGACACCGTTTTATATGAGGTATTTGCAGCACCTACATAAAAGCAGTTATCCAAAGTTACTGCGGTTATAGGCAGAGCGACAAGCAAATCGGGATTAAAGCCTATAACAAAATCACCCGTGCCGGAGTTTCGGCTGCCGTATTGCGTATACTGACCCGATTCATTCGACACATAATCACCGGTTTTTAATTGGCATCCTATACATCTGATTTTATAAAATTCATACTCACTGTGACCTCCGTATTGAATACGGCATATTTCCATTGTCAGAAATTCAACAACGTCACTCAAGTAAGCATTTCCGACAAAAACCTTTATGGCATTTATTTTTTCCTCCAAATCATTTGCGATTGCCTGCACAAAAGCGGTTGTGGCAATCCTCGCGGAATTGTCTGATGAGGTTGGTGTAGTCGATTTCGGTGTCCCAGTAAACGTTGGTGAATTTTTATCAGCTTTATTTGCAATTGAAGCATTTACCGCTGTTTGCAGGCTTGATATGAGTGCCTGCACAAACGCGGTCGTGGCAATCCTCGTGGAATTGTCCGATGAAGTCGGCGTAGTTGACTTTGGTGTCCCTGTAAAGCTCGGTGAATTCTTATCTGCTTTGTCCGACCGTAAAGCAGCTATCAGAGCGTCCACATTTATAAAATTCTCATCTATATCACCGATGTCAATAATATCCGAATCCGCCGGAAGTCTGAATTTATAATTCTGTGTATATTCCATTTTAGTGTCCCCTCTCTTTTTAGTGTCCCTTACAACAAATGCGCATACGGCTCGTCATTTTTCAAAACCACATACGCATTCGCACCGTTTTCTCTTAAATACACATTATTGTTATCTACATATAACCACGTCCTTCCATCATAATTCTGACCGCCTTCCCATGTAAATACTTTTGCATTTCCCCATGTTCCGAGCTTGCGTCTCACATCTCCCCATGTATTGCGCAGAAACTCATAATTTACTTTTATGTGCGCGGGTTTTACCTCTTCTACGGCCTCACGTATCTGTTCAAGATTGTACGGAATACCTGTCCTGCCTCCAAATAAAATGTTTACAGTATAATTTGCAAAATCCTCCGTTATTGTGCAGCCTGTCTTGTCATAAATGAGAACAAGCCGTTCAAGCTCCGCTTTGGTAAGCAGATTATTTCCCTGTAAACGTGCAATCACCCTCGCGCGTTTTGTTTCATTGTCCGCGCTGATTTCCAGCAATACAACATCCTTTTCATGCAATGAGAAGTTATCGGTTGTAGTTATGAATAACCGTAGGTCCTCCGCCGAAATATCCTCGGCGGTCTTGTCGAGTATTTTCTGAATTACGGCATACAAATCTTTTACAACCGTTGATTTTCTGTAATAGCTCGGTAAACGCTCTATCATGAAATCACCACGCTCCCTAAGACAGGCACAGCGCCGTCTGCGATTGTAATGTTTGCCGTTCCGCCGTTTATTTTAAGATTTGTGTAGTCCTCCACTCCCGAAACCGATAAAATTAGGCTGCCTATTTTAGCATAGGATATATACGCTCGTTTAAGTGCGTCTGTCGAGAGATAGCTTTTTATTGACTCCTCAATTTGCTGCTGAATGTCCGGCGTTTCGTCTGTAGTCAGTTTGACAGTGATATTCACCGTAAGAGCAGTTGCGCTTACAACCGTGACATCCGCACCAATCGGTCGGTTTTCATCAATATGTGTTTTCACCTTTTCAATCAGTTCAGCCTCAGCAGGCTGATTATCTGTATCTACAATGACCACTTTAACCGTTCCGGCTCCGTTCCAGAGAGGAATAACACGCACATCACCGACACCGACAACCTCTTTTGCCCATTCGATATAGTGATACTTGTTTCCGCTGACATTCGGACGCGACACCTTTTCAAGATAACGTTCAAGCAAATCAGCATCACTTTCCGCATCATAACCGCCTGTGAAATCCGTTATATTTTCAACGGCAGTAAGTCCCGGCAATGTTACGGGAAATCGGTTTATTTCGCCAGCCTTGACATTTCCTATACTTCCGGCAGTTGTGCAAGTGGCAGTCAATTCAACATATCCGCTTTCGGGAACGCTCATAGTTTCGTCCACAAAAAACAGAATATTGTCAGCGGCAACCTTTGAGCCTTTCGATACTATTTCACCGCGATTCCCCGTGATGCGTACTATTCCGCTTGAATAGGTGGCAGCTTTTCGCGTGATACCCTGCTCCGCCGTCTTACGGTCGAGGTACTCCCCTGTTGCTGTAAGCGCAAAAGTATTTGTTGACAGAGTCTTTATCTTGTTTTGAAGCAAATACACCTGTTCCGCCACAGGATAAAGAAGGTCATAAAAAAACGAGCCAACCGAGATGTCGTATTCATCCGGTACGCTCGACAGCATATATTCAATTATCTCTTCAAGTGTCAAACTTATACACCTCCGCAATCGCTCCATAGCTTGTAGCAAGTGTAAATGATAGGTTAAGCTCAGAACCACGGTTTACGGCTGAAAAGCTGTCCATGTTATGGATGTCTTCATTTTGAAGTAGAGCCGTTTCAATCTCTCGCTGCAGTTCCGATTCTACAAAGTCTAATCCGTAGCTTTTGCCGATAACCAAATCCTCAATATTAGCGCCGTATTGCCGACCTTTATATATAGAATATCGGTTAAGCTGTGTCCGTATGGTTTTCTCTATCCACAGCTTAAGGGCGTCAATACCTGTCAGAATTACCGGATTGCCGTTCTTCATTCTGAACTCGCCGTTTTTGAAATCAAAGTCAAATGTATTTTTCATTGAATTACCCCAATTACAACAAATTTGTTATCTTCATTATACGGCAGCAGCACAACTTCTTTGCCGAGATGTATGTATTCCGTATGGTTATCATAGGTCTGCGTTTCATATATGTCAAAAGTGGCTTTAATGTCATCTGCGTCAAGCAGTATCCTGTTTCCAAGCTGTATGGTGAGTTCCGGCAAAGATATTATTTTACCGAATATCGGCGTGTACGGCGAGGGATTGTCCCTGTCTTTTATATGCTTTGCTAAATCTGTTATACCGCTCATCACTTTCTCCTTTCGGGCATCAAAAAAGCGCATCATTTCTGATACGCTTCTGACTTTATTTATCTTCTTTATAGGAATTACCCATTAATTCCTCAGCTTTTTTGCATCCGTCATTCACCCATTCCTCAAATTCCGTCTGAAATACCATTGACGGATCAATGCGTTCTTCAACTGTATTCAAAAATTCCACCTACCTTTAATCATATACTTTCATAAAACCGATTTCATACCCTATAAATATAATTATCCTTACGCGGTTTTAACGGAGCTTTTTCTCCATATCCGAGTACGCAGTGACCGATACCTTCATAATCGCCGTCAATGCCCCATTTCTTTAGTAAAGCTTTGCCTTCCTCGCTCTCAAATTCTTCTTTTGCGCGATGTATCCAGCAGGACTGTACCCCTACCGCTTCGGCTGCGTTCATCAAATTTCCCATTACTAATGAGCCGTCATACAGATATGTGGAGATATTTTTATCGGCAAGCACAACGATTACTGTGGCAGCTCCGTAGAACGGATCACTGTCAGTTCCCATAATAGTAGCATTCACTTTTGAAAGCTGTGCAACAGTTTCCTTATCCTGAACCACTACCATAACAGGCGACTGTCTCCCCATTCCCGTGGGCGCATACATTCCCGCCTCGAGTATTGTATTAAGCTGTTCATCTGTAATCTGCCTGCCGTCAAACTTCCTGCAGGAACGGCGTGATTTTAATGTTTTAATTGTCTCTGTCATTTTATAATCCCTCCAAGTTCTTAATATATTGTATCTAAATGATTTATAATTTTGCCCATAAACCGGAATTTAATTTTCTATTTTAATTTTGTATAATTTAATATCTGTAATACTTTTTTTGAAATAGACAAATCCAAAAAATCTTGTCGACTTTTCTTGACCGCATTAAACCTCTCATCCCATTGCTTTGTAACATTTGATTGTTTAATGACTTCTGTTATTTCATAATCATCAAATAATAATATTTTTTTAGCTGAATAGAGTTCCTTTGTATAATGATCGATTATATTAATAATATTGTTTGTACAATCATTTGGCGACATCTGAAATTCACCTGATGAAACAATATCATAGATTTGATTTGCTAAATAATGATAGTCTGGTGGATAATCATCTGCTACAATTTCACCTTCATCATCAGTTATTGCACAAGGTTTGGGATTTATGCCATTTTTCTTTAATTTGTATTCATAATATGACATAATACAATCAGTTTCTACCATGGCTTTATCATATTTACATACATCTTTGTAAGTACTTATCAATATCATCAGTTTATTGCGTTCATTTTTATGAAGATAGCGAATTGCATAGTTGGACTTGATTTCATAAAGTTTTTCGTAATTTCTTTTTGAGTAATTTTCACGGTCCAATATTTGAATAACCGGAAAAATAACTGTCATAAGTACATTTTCTCTATTCGCTTTATCATAATATTTTTTGGAAAGCAAAAATGATATAAAAGATGAAATAAATATTGCCATTGCATTTTCGTATATCCATTCAAAAATCAATTGTATCACAAAAAATCACCCTCTATAAATTCCGATTTTATCATTTCTAAAAACTGCAGTTTATGTGTTATCTATTTCAGAACTAATTTTTTTAAATTCCCTTGCCCGTAGATTTTCTATAAAAGATGAGTATATTTCACAGAATTTCTGAACTTCTTCAATCAACTCGTCTATATCCTCTTTTGCTACTTGCGTCAAATCCCAAACAACACTCATTGCTTCATCTGATGCTCTTTCAATACAATTCTCTAAATTATCTTCATATGCCTCCATTGCATATTCTTCTTGTAGCTGGTGATTTATATATTCCTCTGAATCAAACTCCGATAACTCAATGAGTGTATCAAAACTCCTTACCTCCTCAATTCTTGAGCATAGAGCTAACAATTCTTCATATACATCATTAGCGGTAATTGTCTCATCTTCATCTCCGTTAGTAATAGTATCAATTGCATCATAAATATCACTTGCAACCTTACATGCCTCGCTTACAAGTTGAACAACTTTATCTAAAGTTGCCACTGTTAAGGTAGCTTCGTATTCAACATAATAATACCATTCTCCATCTATATCATCGTGTAATCTATAAACCTCTTCATACAATTCGTTTTTAATATTGTAGACTGCTGAAAGCGCCACACTAGCCTCAAGTAAAAGAGCTGTATAATTATATTCATAATATGGAATAGCTGTGGCCTGAACATCTGGTAAAACCTCAGAATTAATATAATCAATGAATTCTTTATCTCTTGATATAAATCCAAATTCTGTATTATTTGCACTTTCTTCCGAATAATTAGCCGACCCTATATAAACAATGTAATCGGTCATTATTATTTTCCCATGATTAGAAAAATCAAAAAATACAGTAGAGTTAATACCAAGACTTTCTGGTCTTAGCTTTGATAAATATAAGTTAATCTTCTGTCTTGCTTTATCCCGGAAGATGTCACCATAATATGTCTCCCACCTGCTAGGAATGTTTGTAATAACATTGACTACACAGTGCTCGCCTGCTTTCCTCAATGCGGAAACTAAAGCGTTTTTCTTTTCAGATATGTTATATGTAATAATAGTAATCTCAGAAGCCATTTCAAAATTGTCCAAAACTTCTTGATATCCTAATTCATTTTTTGAATACACAAATTTAGCATCAGCAGTAAGAAATTCCTTTTTCACACTATTGCCGCCTTTCACTGTTATCTCTTTCACTATCCAATTTTGTCGCTAGTATCAAGTGACCGAATTTATTTCACTCTAACAAAATATTTTTACACTATTAAATTCCGATTAATCTATGAGTTTAATTATATCACAACAGTATTTGACAGGCAATCAAAAAATCAGACTAAAATTTCCGTAATTCCAGTTTGTCATAATG
>JBJEIW010000069.1:0-3299 GCA_051877435.1 Candidatus Ornithomonoglobus sp. | reverse complement strand
GCTGATTAAAGCGAAGCGTACCAAATTCAGCCGCGCGAGTATGCGGGTTTGAGCGTGGCGAATTTGGTTTAATCAGCGTTTCCTCGGCAATATCCTCGCGGCAGTTTCTTGTGTTTCGTTTCATAATTCAGCTTCTTCTGTAACGGTTTCCTCTGTCACAACGGTTTCCTTAACGACGGTCTGATTACGCTGTTCATCAACAAATTGGGTTAGCTTACCGACAGCGTTATTGCAGATAAGCGCCTCGTTCATGGAAACGTCATCGCTCTTGTAATCTTCGAGCAGCTTTATTTCGCCGTTACTGCGCTTGACGATGTCTACTGCGCCAACACCGAACCGTCCCCCATAAAGGTGAGCAGCGTCCTTGTGTACGGTGTAATCAACACCGAGCAGAATGAGTATGTGTTCGGGGCTGTGGGCATTTCTCTCCTTGAAAAGTTCCATCGCCTCATCAAGCGACAGTTTTCCGGCGAACGGCTCATAGATTGTTGAGGGTGTCCCACCCGGTTCGTGACTTAACACATAGAATGAAAAATCGCATATCTTTCCTGTTGTAACTGCCATTTTGTTTTCCTCCATAAACAGAAAAAGGCACGATTCTTTCTCAAAAATCGTGCCTATAAAAATAGGGCGTAAGTATGCTATACAAACGCCCTTAGTTATTCAGTTGTAAGTTCCCTAATAATTCGGTGCTATTACAGTTCTTCTTCGTCCTCGGAGTGTTCGCAGGACTCAAAGAAATTCTGCTCGGCAAATCTTCCCTGAAGTTCACTGAGCCACTCAGGAGCATAGTCGCCTATTCGCTTTATTTCTCCGTTCAGATATTCCGCTACGCAGACAAAGCCGTTTTCATTGTCATAAAACTGCGCCGAGTCGCAATACGGAAGAATTTTAAGGAGATCGTCAAAGCGGTGAGAAAACCTGCGGATAACGTCCTCGGTGGGAATATCGTGTCCGCCTTTCTGCACACGGTTGGCGATGCGGCGAACACTTTCATCTGCGCTTTCAACCGCAACATAATATAAACGGATACGGTAATTCAGCTCTCTTGCGGTCTTTATGGTACGCAGCGTTCTGTAACCCGAAAGAGTGGTTTCCTGTGTGAAATTCAGACCGTTTTCAAGGCACATATTTATGCGGCGAACAGCCTCTCTTGCACCATCTATCTTGTTGCCGTTTTTTTGACGGGTTATGCTGTCTGTATCTATAATACTGCCGAGAGAGTCGGTATCTCTTGCGAGAACACCCGTTAAGCTGCTTTTTCCGACTCCGTTAACGCCGGCGATAATGGTATATGTTTTCATCGACGATCACCTTCCTTATGATTTAGTATAACACATTCGGCGGAGATAGTCAAGCCGATTACGGCAGAACGGGTGCTATATGCCAATCGTCATAGACATTTCCTTTTATCCGTATGCTGTCATCGACAAGCCGTATTGACAACTGACCGGCAGGACACCACACATCAAACACCTCCGCATATACACGGTATGGTGTGTTGTCGGGATACCATATCGGCGTAAAATGTGTGCGGTCATTGTAAGTGCTGTAAGGATTGACCTTGAACTGATATTCGCTGCCGACTTTTTCAAGCAGGCGGTTGTATTTTGCGGTACTCTGCCTGTTGAAATTGAATTCGGGGAAAAGGACATTGACCTTCTGAGCGTTGGTGCAATAGCTTGTATCGCCGTCAATATCCGTGGTAACGGATATGTTTATCCCGTAGCCGGATTTCATCTTCCAAGCGCCGTCGCTGCCTGTCGCTGTGTAGCAATACGGAGATGGAGATACTGTCATATCTGCGGAGAGCCGCACGGTGTATGTTACCTCGTAAGCTCCGTCAATATAAACTGCCCTCTGTATTTTTTTCTCACGCCATCGCCCGGTGGCTGTCTGATATTCGTAATAGCAGCCGTAATAATCATAGCTGCCGGTTGAGGTAGACCAGCTATCCTGCCCCCAATCATATACCCACTCTGTCCATGAAAGTTCGGTTATATCTTCTTTCGGAGCATAAGAGGATATGTTCTTCTCAATGGAGCTTGTGCCGTAATTCTTCCACCAAGAGGGACGTGTGTCTGTAACCTTTGGGTCGGGCGGCGTCTTTTCTTCAACCTTTGCTATCTTCGCATTTATGACAATGCTGCTTACGGTCTGTTTATCCTTGTCTTTGAAAGCGCCATCGGGCGAGGTTATCGTGATGATAACGTCCTGCGCCGTTGTGGGAGTATGCCACTTGAAATAGCCCATAGCTTCCTCATGCGAGGGACAGCTTACATTGACAGTACCGGACGCGAGGGTTCTGCCGGCTGTGCTTTTGACAGAGTAGTTTACCCGTGCGCCTGTTCCCACGGTATCTCCGTCCTTAACGCGCTTTACCAGCTTGTACTTGTCGTTTACCTCGTCCCATTCATACACCGAAACAGAGCTTGTAGGCTTCATATAAGTATCGGTATAGGGTGAGCCATATTCTCCGTCGCCGAGATAGGTCGCTTTGCTGGATATAAGCGGGAGATTACCGTCGCTGTCGTAGATAGAGAATTTATAACCGTAGTAGTCCTTGTCCTTATTATTATAGAAAGTAAACGAGGTATAGACATAGGTGTCCGTATGGTACTCGGCAATTTCTTCTCCATCGGGCAAATCTTCTTCGGGCGGCGGTTCTGCACCGATAATACCTATACCCATACACCGTATGATACATTCATCGGAATTGTACTTGCTGTTCCCGTTGTAATAATCATTATCCGAGGGTGAATAAACAGATACACCGAGGTCTGTTGCCTGCAAAAATGCGGCTCTCGGCAGTTCCGAGTGCGTGAGCGTTCCGACTAATGCGCGGAGGTTGTTCGTGCTATTCCAAGCTGCCGAGTATGTGACTTTATCGTAGTGGTTAAGCAGCGCACACTCCGTTGCGGTAAGCGCCCAGTTCAGACCGTCATATCGAAAATACGCAATAGGCTCAAAGGCTATCTTGTACTTTCCGTCCGCAAAGTCCTCATATTTCAGCCGTGGAAAGAGTGTCTGCAAGCAGTTTTCCACAAATGCTCTGTCGCCGAGAAAGCTCTTGATAGCCTCATAATTTGAGGTATTGCTTTCGGATATAATATCAATGCTTGATAGGCTTTCCACATACTCGGCATGGTATCCGGAAAGTGAGATCCGTGAAATAACCGTCTGCCGATATTTCGCAATAGAGGTACTGTCAAGTGCGCTGTATGTGTTTCCGACATAAGAGGACGAAAGCCAAGTCGTTTTAGGTATAAGCTCCGTTCCGTCAGCAAAGTAACATATTT
>JBJEIW010000068.1:0-3315 GCA_051877435.1 Candidatus Ornithomonoglobus sp. | reverse complement strand
ACTTGTTACAGCGTAACAGGTCTTGTTTTGGTGCTGATAGCTGAATAGTAACAAATAACCTGTAAAAAAGTATAACAAATTTCGGAAAACGGTTGAAAAATCTGTGTGCATATGTTATAATAAATATAATTATAGATACATTCTGTTGTGTACGTGAAGATCGTGCCACAGCAAGATATTGATTTTAATAACATATACCTGCACAGGAGGTGCGAAATTTGAAGAAGTTTAATACAACTGACATCCCAAAAACCGAGCGAATAGGAAAGCTCATTGAGGATTTGTTTGCCAAAATGCCGGAAATCGAAGCGGATCGTGCGCTGCTGCTCACCGAGAGCTATAAAAAAACGGAGAATGAGCCGATGGTGATGCGCCGCGCAAAGGCATTTGCGCATATTCTTGAAAATATCCCGATTATTATACGGAATAATGAGCTTATTGTAGGCTCGTCAACGCAGTCGCCAAGAAGCTGTCAGTGCTATCCTGAGTTCTCATTTGAGTGGCTTGAGGGAGAGCTTGACACTGTTGAAAAGCGTACGGCAGATCCGTTCTATGTTTCGGAGGAAACAAAGGCAGCGCTGAGAAGCATTTTCCCATACTGGAAGGGAAAGACCACCTCAGACCTTGCCACCGCGTATATGGCGCCGGAGGCAATAACCTCGGTTGAGCATAATATGTTCACGCCGGGAAACTATTTCTATAACGGTGTAGGACATTTCACCGTTAAATACTGGGACGTTATCGACCTCGGTCTTGAGGGCATAAAAAAGCAGGTTACGGACGAGCTTGCTGTGATGAATGTCTATGATGCGGATTATACAACAAAGCATACGCTGCTTGAGGCTATGCTCATCTCAATTGACGCGGTTATAAACTATGCAAGACGTTATTCGTTTCTCGCTATGGACATGGCGAAGCAGTGCCCGGACCCGGCAAGAAAGCGGGAGCTTCTGGAAATCGCAAAGAACTGCGCAAATGTGCCGGAGCATCCGGCGTCAAACTTCTATGAGGCGTGTCAGTCGTTCTGGTTTATTCAGCAGGTAATTCAGCTTGAATCAAGCGGTCATTCGATTTCACCGGGACGCTTTGACCAGTATATGTATCCGCTTTATAAGAAGGATATTTATGAGGGAACGCTCACAAGAGAATTTGCGCAGGAGCTTCTCGACTGTATATGGATAAAGTTCAACGATCTCAACAAGTGCCGCGACGCGGCATCGGCAGAGGGCTTTGCGGGCTACAGCCTGTTCCAGAACCTCTGCGCGGGCGGTCAGACTAAGGATGGCAGGGACGCGGTAAACGATTTGTCCTTCCTCTGCATCCAGGCATCAATGCACACACTTCTTCCGGCTCCATCCTTCTCGGTTCGCATATGGAACGGCACGCCGAACGAGTTTATGTTAAAATGCGCGGAGCTTACGAGAACCGGTATAGGACTGCCGGCATATTACAATGATGAGGTAATCATTCCGACGCTTATGTCAAGAGGCGTCTCACTTGAGGATGCAAGAAACTACAGTATAATCGGATGTGTTGAACCGCAGGCAATGGGCAAGACACACGGCTGGCATGACGCTGCGTTCTTCAATATGTGCCGTCCGCTGGAGCTTGTGTTCTCCAACGGATATGACAAAGGGGTTAAGGTAGGACCGCAGACGGGAGATGTTGCGGACATGACCTCCTTTGAGGAATTTCTGGCGGCGTATAAGGCGCAGTCGGACTATCAGGTTCAGATGATGGTAAACGCAAATAACGCTATTGATGTTGCGCACCGCGAGCGAGCGCCGTTGCCGTTTGTCGCATCACTCGTTGACGACTGTATAAAGACAGGAAAGACCATGGAGGAGGGCGGCGCCCATTATAACTTCACCGGTCCGCAGGGCTTCGGTATCGCCAATATGACGGACGCTCTTTACACAATAAAGCGGCTTGTCTTTGAAGAAAAGAAATATACACTTATGGATTTCAAGGAGGCAATGGCTCTTAACTATGGTCACGGGCTTACACCTAAGGCTGCGCAGGCGGCTACCAATGAGGTTGTGCAGAACGTTATCGCCGAGGGCAGGCAGGTTGATGAAACCATGATCGCGGGTGTGTTTAAGATGTTCCTTGAGGGCGTATGCAGCGATGAGCAGAAGGCGCGTTTTGAGCAGATGAGAAAGGATATTGATGCTGTTCCTAAGTACGGAAACGACATTGAGGAGGTTGACATCTTCGCAAGAGAAACGGCGTATATCTATACAAAGGAGCTTAACAAGTACAAGAATCCGCGCGGAGGTATCTTCCAGGCGGGACTTTATCCTGTATCGGCAAACGTTCCGCTGGGCGAGCAGACCGGCGCGACTCCGGACGGCAGACTTGCGAATACTCCGGTAGCGGACGGCGTAGGCCCGAGAGGCGGCTATGATATATACGGTCCGACGGCTGCGGCAAATTCTGTTGCAAAGCTGGACCATGCGATGGCATCAAACGGAACGCTCTACAACCAGAAGTTCCATCCGAGCGCGCTTGCGGGAGTTGAGGGCTTGCAGAAGTTTGTATACTACATAAGAGGATATTTCGACCAGAAGGGAATGCATATGCAGTTCAACGTTGTTGACCGCGAAACGCTCCTTGACGCGCAGAAGCACCCGGAAAAATATAAGTCGCTTGTTGTAAGAGTTGCGGGCTACAGCGCGTTGTTCACAACGCTTTCGCGCTCGCTTCAGGATGATATTATCGCAAGAACGGAACAGACATTTTAATATGAACAATTTACGGGAGCCTGAAAACGGCTCCTATATACTATTATTAAAGAGGAAGCAATATGGATTATTTAAAGGCGCGCGGCAGAATATTTGATATTCAGCGCTATTCGATACATGACGGTCCGGGGATAAGGACAATAGTGTTCTTAAAGGGCTGTCCGCTCCGGTGCAGATGGTGCTGCAATCCTGAGGGGCAGGAGTGGAAGGAGCATGATATGCTTATCGGCGGCAATATGAAGCACTATGGTGAGGATATAACCGTTGAGGAGCTTATGCCGCGGCTTATCCGCGACGAGTTCTATTACATAAGAAGCGGCGGCGGAATTACGCTTTCGGGCGGCGAATGTCTGCATCAGCCGGATTTTGCGCCGCATATTCTTCATGCGTCGCATGATCTCGGCTATAACACCTGCATTGAAACAACAGGCTATCAGGACTGGAGCATAATAGAAAGGTATCTGCCGCATCTTGACCATGTTCTTATGGACATAAAGCATATGGACAGCGCAAAGCACAAGGCGTTTACGGGTGTTCCGAACGAGCTTATACGCGAGAACGCGCTGAAATT
>JBJEIW010000067.1:0-3328 GCA_051877435.1 Candidatus Ornithomonoglobus sp. | reverse complement strand
CAGTCATATACAAAGCTGTTTAAAATGGAAAGCGGCAGAGCGGAGCAGAGAGTAAAAATCAATGTCGAAAGCGGAGCATATCTGGCGTATCTGCCGTGTCCGGTAATACCCTTCGGTGAAAGCGAATTTATAAATATAAATGAAATCTATGTCGCAAAGGGCGCAAAGCTTGCTCTGTGGGATATTTTCGCAAGCGGAAGAAATGCGATGGGCGAGAGCTTTAAGTTCAGAAAATACCATTCGCGCACAATTGTATATGAGGACGGACGCGCTGTATTTGCTGATAACACAAGACTGGTTCCGAGTGAGCTTGACCTCGGCGGCACAGGCTTTTTTGAGGGCTGTACGCATCAGGGGATGGCATATTTTTACGGATTTAATGATATAAATGCGGCGGAGACAGAAAAACTCACGGCGTCTGTAACCAAAGCGAAAAGGGGACAGCTTATGAGAGTTTTGGCATACAGCGCGGATGAAACAGTAAATTATTTAAAACAGTTCATATGAGGAGGAAGTAATATGGCACATGTAATAACCGTAACAAGACAGTTCGGAAGCATGGGAAGAAAAATAGCGCGGCAGGTTGCGGACAATCTCGGCTATAAATACTATGACCGTGACATAATCGAGCTTGCTGTTAAGGAATTAAGAGGGGATATTGATAATCTTCTCGCGTTTGATCAGCAGAAAATTTCGGTATTTGACAAGATGAAGTATCCGCTGGGCATGGGTAATGCTCACGCAAAGCGGACACTGTTTGAAATGGAAAAAAGTGTAATGGTAGACCTTGCGTTAAGAGAGGACTGCGTTATTGTAGGACGCTGCGCGGACTATGTGCTCAGAAAGTATGATGTGCCGGATGAGCAGATGCTCAATATTTTCATTTACGCGCCTATTGAAAAGCGCCTTGAAGCGTGTAAGGATGAGCTTGGCATCGAGAATCCCGGTGAGGCATACAGCTATCTCACAAAGGTAGATAAGGCGCGCGAGGACTTCTATAAGAGCAATACCAACCATAAGTTCACCAATAACAAATACCGTCATATGCTCATAGACAGCTCGATCGCCGGACATAAGGAGGTTGCCCAAATCATAACTGCCGCCGCGAGAATAAAGTTCGGAATCAAGTAAATCCGAGGAGTGACGATTTCCAATTTTTTATCTATTAGGAAATTACTACTTTTAAGTTGTAATTTCCTAATGGCAAAAAACTAATCAACCATAAGGGGTGGTTAAGGAGTAACTTAAATTATAAGGGGTATAAACAACCCTTTGTAAATGGCATAGTTAAGCCTTAAAATATGGGAAACTATTAATTTAGGTTTTTAAATTTAATAAAGAGCGATTTATTAAACTTAGAGGTTTTGGCATCTGTATCCCCCTTCAAATGTCTTTATTTATTACAAATTTCAAAAAAGTATTGGTCGAACTCCTCTTAGGATAGGATAAGATATACTTGATTTATTCACTCAATAACCGTGAAAATTTTCCCGGTTTCTATTGATTTGCTTTCGGGAATATGGTAAAATAAATTTAATAAGTAATGGAAAGGATTGTGATACATATGATACAGGACGAGCTGGCAAGGCTTCAGGAACAGGCAAAGCGAGACGAAAAGCTCAAATCAGAGCTTAAAGCAACACGGGAATCAAGGGATTACTACAAGGATTTTTGTGCCGTTGCGAAAAAGTATGGATATGATATTCCATTAGGTGAGCTTGCCGATCTCGGTGACGAATTCTGTGACACCATGATGCGCAGCCAGAACGGCGGCGGCGAGCACACATTTGATGTCTGGTCGGATTTCTTAGGCATGTTCTTTGACGCTATAGGATAAAAAACGCTAAAAATGACGGTTCAAAATCGAGCCGTCATTTTTTAACGAATTTTATTTCAATTAAAGCATTGCCTTTAATCTTGCATCTATTTCCCTTAAGAAGTCCTCAGTGTTGACCTTTCTCTTATTCTCAAGCTGTGACATCGCATAGAGATCGCCTGTCATAACGCCGTCCTCTATTGTCTGTATTGTCGCCTTTTCAAGACAATCCGCATAGTTTATAAGCTCAGGAAGGTTATCAAGCTCACCGCGCTTGCTGAGCGCGCCTGACCATGCAAAAATTGTTGCAACTGAGTTTGTTGAGGTTTCCTCGCCTTTAAGATACTTGTAATAGTGTCTCTGAACCGTTCCGTGCGCAGCCTCATATTCATATATGCCGTCAGGTGATACGAGAACAGATGTCATCATTGCAAGCGATCCGTAAGCCGTTGCAACCATGTCTGACATTACGTCACCGTCATAGTTCTTGCACGCCCAGATGTAGCCGCCGTTTGAACGTATAACTCTCGCTACCGCGTCATCGATCAGCGTATAGAAGTATTCAATGCCTGCCGCGTCAAACTTCTCCTTGTATTCATTATCAAAAATCTCCTGGAAAATATCTTTGAAACGGTGGTCATACTTCTTTGAAATTGTGTCCTTTGTTGCGAACCAGATGTCCTCTTTAAGATCAAGCGCATAGTTGAAGCATGCCCTTGCAAATGATTCAATGCTCTCGTCACGGTTATGAAGCCCCTGAATTATACCGCTGTTCTTGAACTCATGAATTGTTTCTCTTGTTTCGTTGCCGTCCTTATCGGTGTAAACAAGCTCCGCCTTGCCGCCCGCCGGAACCTGCATCTCAACATTCTTGTATACGTCACCGTATGCGTGACGCGCGATTGTTATCGGCTTTGTCCATGTCGGAATATACGGAACAATACCCTTTACAAGAATCGGCGTTCTGAACACGGTACCGTCGAGAATTGCTCTGATCGTGCCGTTAGGTGACTTCCACATTTCCTTGAGGTCATATTCTGTCATACGCGCGGCATTCGGTGTGATTGTTGCGCACTTAACGGCAACTCCGTACTTCTTTGTCGCCTCCGCACTGTCGAATGTAACCTGATCGTTTGTTTCATTTCTGTGCACAAGACCGAGGTCATAGTATTCAGACTTGAGCTCCACATACGGCTCAATGAGAATATCCTTGATCATTTTCCAGATAACTCTGGTCATCTCATCTCCGTCCATCTCAACTATAGGTGTTGTCATTTGAATTTTTGCCATGTTGTTCCCCTCCGGATTTTATATATTTATGTCCCCAAAACAAATATTATCTTTGAGGAGCTTTTTATACTTAATAAAATATAGGGATTCCGTAAATATTCACAGAATCCCCATTGATTGCTTGCTTTATATCATAATACAAAGCTTATGCTTCTTCCTTTGATGCAGTTTTCTTAGCTGTTGCCTTCTTTGTTCTTGAAGCACAGACTCTCTTTGCAGGAG
>JBJEIW010000066.1:0-3337 GCA_051877435.1 Candidatus Ornithomonoglobus sp. | reverse complement strand
GGATACTGTCTTCTGATTTTGCACCGGCTGAAATCACGGAGCAGAAGGGAAAAATTATTTTATCAAACGGGCTGATACGCCGCGAGATCATGACGGAAAACTGCGCGACAGTCTCCTTTTGCAACCTGCAAAAGGAACTTGAGCTGATAAGCGTGCCGCGTTCCGACTTTCAGCTCTTCATCAACGGGAAAGCATACGATGCTGAATCTTTCAAATTTTCAGCGTTTGAGCTTGTAGCATGTGAAGAACGTGTACCTTTTAAAAAGTCGCCGACAATGACTGCCGCAGGCGTCTATCCGCCGCCCGGCAAGGCTGTTGAGCTTCACTATCAAGGCGTTGAGCTGCCGCTTACCGTTACTGTGCGGTACGAAATTTATGACGGGATGCCGGTAGTCATGAAAAGCTTAACCGTGGAAAACACCGGAGAGGATACCGTCACCGTTGACAATATTGTGACAGACGCACTTTGCATCACTCAGAACCGAGACACTCTGTTCGTTGACAGCAACTATAATTCCACCACACAGTTTTTAGGGCTTGAATTGTCAAAATATGCCAAGAACTATGCCCGCTACCGTTTTGATATTCTGGAGGTCGCGCCGCTTTACAGAATGAATGTAAAGCTGGAAAGGGGCGAAACTGTTTCCTCCATCACCGCTTATGAACTGCTGTTCGGAACGGACTACTATGAGCACCGTCTGATTGAGGTCAAGGAGATGTACC
Organism: Candidatus Ornithomonoglobus sp.; assembly: GCA_051877435.1. Taxonomy (GTDB): domain Bacteria; phylum Bacillota; class Clostridia; order UBA1381; family UBA1381; genus Ornithomonoglobus. The sequence goes on along the minus strand of JBJEIW010000066.1, from coordinate 2,614 downwards.
GCCGCATAGCGCCGTGGTGCACGGATAACGTCATGTTCTTCCACCTGATTTCAAACAGCAGCCGTGAGATTCGCAAAGCCGTTGACCAGTGCGCCGAGCTGGGGCTTGAAATGGTGATTCAGTCCTTCGGATCGGGCGTTAATATGGAGAGCGGCGACGCAAAATATCTCGACCGCATCAAAAGGGCATATGATTACGGACACAAAAAGGGTATAAGGATGGGCGCATACACACTCGCCTATGTCAAAGATTACCGCCCGGTAAAGGGCGATGAGGCGTTGAACCACGATGGCAGTCATATCTGCAGATGCCTTGCGACTGACTGGTCAGAGCAATATATGAAAGATGTTCTGCGCTTTATTGACCAAACCGGCGCTGACGCTGTGGAGATTGACGGACCTTACGGAATGCTGATGTGTTCGGGCGGCAAAACGCACAGGCACGATGATTTCACCGACTCACAGTATAAGCAGTGGAAGGGCGCTGTTGTTGACTGGTACAGGGAGCTCAAAGCGCGCGGCATCTACATCAACGCGCCTGACTGGCACTTTTTGAACGGCAGCAACCGCAACGCTGTCGGATATGAAGAGATTGCTTTTTCCGAAAAACGTGCTGAACAGCTTGTGACTTCGCGAATCTATTATTACAAGGGGACTTTCGACAAAAATCCGTCCCAAGGCTGGGGTTTCCTGCCCCTCAATGTATATCACGGAGGCGGCAAGGACGCGATGTTCTTCCCGACCGAACAGAACGCTTTTGAATTTGACTGGGCGCTCGCACAAATAACCGCAAGCGGCGTTTGGCCGACCATTCGCGGCAAATGTGTATACGATTCTCAGACCGGGAAAGAGATCTTTAAAAAATGGATTTCGGTTTTCAAGAAATACCGCGAGGTTCTCAACGGCATCACGGTGCACTTCCTGCCGCCGCGAATCGACACCTCCCAGCCTGACAGAACCACCTGCATCGACGCCATTATGAATCAGCTCCCACACGGTGATGTGCGCGGATTTGTCATGTTCTTCAATCAAACGGACAGCGAGCGCACCGAGGAAATCACTGTCCCTGTTTATTACACAGGGCTGACTGCGCTCAACGCACCGCCCGCTCCGTTTGAGAACACGAAGAACAGCGATGTATCCTATCCGCTTTATGGTGAGGAGATTGCACCGCTCGTTATCAAAGCGCGCGACGGCTCACAGAGAACATATGTGACCGATGAAAAGGTACATGACAAGCCTATTCCGCCTCTGCCGACAGCAGAAATGACCGATCGGGAAATCTGCATCTCCGCAGAGGACTGCGCACCGCAGAATTACAGAATAGACGAAAACGGAAATGTGCACATGAAAATCACATTGCCGCCTATGTCTTACAGATGGTATGTTATGCGCGCTCCGGAGACTGAAAGTTAAACTGTAATTAAGGCTTATCAGAAACATAATTTAAAGCAATGCGAATCTGAATAATCAACACCATTTCTAACGGAGAGATTTTTATGAATCAGTTGAAAAAATTTTTCTGTCTGGTTTTAGCCGCTGTATCCGTTTTGTCAATTTCTGCGTGTTCATCACAAAAAGCAAGCAGTGAGGCTCAGGCTGTTCCGACCAACCTGAGCATACCGGAGCAGAAAAGCCGTGAAAAAATGCAGGGTGATGTTTTTGTTTCACCTGTCGGTGACGACAAAAATGACGGCACGGAAAATAATCCGGTTAAAACCATTCAGAAGGCACTGTCACTTTCAAGGGCGCTGAACAAAAGTCAAAAGGTCATAGCTTTGGCCTCGGGAGAATATAACATTTCCGCTGTACAGCTGGCGCAGGAGGACAACGGAACCATATTCTACGCCGACGGAGAGGTAATCTTCAACGGCGGAGTCACATTGGATCCTGCCGACTTTGAGCAATACCGAAACAATATTAAGATGCTGGATTTAAAAAAATACGGCGTCACGAAAGAACAGATCGGCGATGTAAAGGCCTTTGGTCAATACCACACCGCGGAAAAATATGATGAGGCCGGCAGTCTGTACTGTGAGCTTTTCTGTGACGGTCAGCGCATGACTCTCGCCCGCTACCCTAATACCGGAGAAAACCTGAAGACGGGAAAAATTCTTGACAACGGCGATTCTAAAGAGATATACACAAAAGACGGCACACAGCAGAATCCTGAATGGGCGGATATGAAAAATCCGCGCGGCGGAACATTTGCCGCAGACAAGGCTCTGACCGATCGGATGCGCACATGGACGAACAGTCCGGACATTTGGATTTTCGGCTATTTCCAATATGACTGGGCGGATTCCACCACGCCGCTCGCCTCTTTTGACTCAGACAGCATCACCACAAAATATGCAAGCGTCTATGGATTTAAAGAGGGCATGCCGTATTACTTTTTCAATGTTTTTGAGGAGCTTGACGCTGAGGGAGAATGGTACATCGACAAAGAAAACCTTATTCTCTATTTTATTCCTCCGGCAGATTTTGAAAAGGCTTCCCTGCAGCTTACTTTGGAGACAAACGACCTTATTACCCTGAGTGACGCAGAGGATATCGTGTTTGACGGCATCACCTTCTGCGGCACCAGAGCCGGCGCCATAAAGGGCAGCGGAAAC
>JBJEIW010000065.1:0-15081 GCA_051877435.1 Candidatus Ornithomonoglobus sp. | reverse complement strand
CAGCGGCATCTCGTCAAGCCTTGAGCACGCGTTCATGATAAGTCCCACACCGTTTTCATTCATTAAAGAGAGAAGCTCGTCCCTGTCCTCGTCAAACTGCCTGTCATTGTAATGAGCGTGTGTATCAAAAATCATTATATATCCTCTTTTCAGTTATGATAATATCCATTTTAATATCATGCGGCGACGACGGCACATAGTCGAGCAGCTGAAAATCATAGCATATGCCGACCTTAATACCCTTAAAGGCGGCTAAAAACCGATCATAATAGCCCTTGCCGAAGCCTATGCGCGCCCCGCTCAGGTCAAAGGCGATGCCGGGAATAAGCGCAAGCTTAATATCTGAAATATCGGCTTTAATACATTCCGAAGGCTCCTTTATACCGTACGCTCCCTTAATAAGCTTATCGGGGGAGGTGAGATAGGAGGGAGTTATTGTAAACGTATCGGTATTGCTTATCGGAACGACAACGCGCTTGTTATCGGAAAACAGATGTGAGATAATTCCATCAGTTGACGGCTCCTTGAAGGCGGAAATATAGCTCATGACCGTATCCGCATTTTTATAGCAGTCAAGCGACAGAATATGCTCTGTTATCCTGCCGCTTGCCTCATCGATATCATCACACGTAAGCATACGGCGCTTTGTTTTTATCACATTGCGTATCTCGTCCTTTGCCGCCGTATCAGTCATTGTACTGCATCGCTTCCTTGAGCTGCTGTGCCGCTTCGGCGCCCTTAAGCAGTGTGACAAGCGTAAATCCGAAATCGGATGCGGCGCCCGGACCTCTGCCGGTGATTATCCTGCCGTCAACAACCGCCTTTTCGCCTGTCATTTCCGCGCCGTAGCAATATTTCTCAAAGCCCGGATAACAGGTCGCCTTTTTATCCATAAGCATCTGCTTCTTTCCGAGAATTGACGGAGCGGCGCAGATCGCGGCGATATATTTTCCCTGAATAAGCGCGTCATTGAGGAGCGCGTGGACCTCGTTTGACTCGTCAAGATAAACGTAGCCTCCGCCGCCCGGGAGCATAAGGACATCCATATCGGCGGGAGCCATGCCGTTGTTAAGAATGTCCGCAATCATCGCGTCAGCCTCAACCGTGATGCCGTGAGCGCCCTTTACGCTCTTTGATGCCATGATTGAAACCGTTGTAACGTCAATTCCCGCGCGTCTCATAATATCGACAGGCTCGATAGCCTCAATCTCTTCAAATCCGTCTGCTAAAATTACATATACCATTTTATTTTTTCCTTTCGTATTTATATTTATAAGATAGCCGTAAAAGCTATTTTATTGCCTGTTTTTGAAACGGAGATTTTTCCCTTGTGCGCCTCGACAATGGTTTTTGCGACTGAAAGTCCAATGCCGTAGCCGCCGCTTGAGCGGGCGCGGGAATCGTCGGAACGGTAAAATCGCTCAAAAAATCTGTCAGGATCAACGCTGTCGTCCATATCTGTGTCATTTTCAACCACAAGCTTCGCCGTCTTTGCGGTGCCGATGCCCATGCGCGAGAGGTGAATATAGATTCCGCCGTTTTCGGACGCATATTTTATCGCATTATCCACAAGAATTGAAACAAGTGTGCTGACAGACTGCGCGTTCCCCTTGTATTCTATATCGGGAGTGATATTAAAATACATTTTATGCCCCTTTTGCTCCGCCATGGTGCGGAAGGAGCCGGCGATGTCATTAACCGTTGCGCTGAGCGAAAACTGAATGTGCTCGGTATCCTCTTTAAATTCCGTGCTCTTTGCAAGCTGAAGAAGTCCCTTTACAAGCCCCTCAAGGCGGGTCGTCTGGTTCAAAATGCTGTCGATCCATTCGTTTTTGCCGCAGCACACCTCTAAAACCTCCGCGTTTGTGCGGATTATCGCAAGAGGAGTTTTCAGCTCGTGTCCGGCGTCGGTTATAAACTGCTTCTGCTTCTCCTGATTCTTTACAAACGGGGCGATAATCTTTTCAGAAACAAACACCATAATAAAGAAAATGACAACAAGCCCTATGAGCGTAATAATAAAGGTAACCGTAATGAGCTGTACCACCGTTTCGCGGTCCTGAGAGCGGTCGAGAAAGGAAATCTTTCTTCCTCCCTCTGTGTCGGTTATAAGGTATCTGTATCTGCCTATATTTCCGCGGCTGCCGTCCTGCTTGTTTTTCAATATGCTGCACAGGCGTTCAATATCGCCCTTGCCAACTGCCGCAATATTGCTTGTCATCATTTCCTTTATATTGTTCTTATCGTCTAACAGCACGACAAAATATCTCGTCTGAAACGGAGTTTCTATGCTTATCGAGAAGTTCAGCTTGTTTTCAAGCTCCTCGGGATTGTGAGGAATGGAGCCGTTGTATTCGCTTATCAGGCTGAGCATACTGTCCTCGCGGCGCTGAAGCCTTATAAAGCTTGTGAGATTTATCGCGCCGGATATCAGATATACAACTGCCGTAATGCATATCATCGTAAGCGCGATTATGCGGATACGCAGAGTTCTCAGCATTGTATTACCTCCTTGCCTGCTTTTGCCTGAGTATGTACCCGCAGCCGTCATCTTCTTCAATTACAAGGTCTGCGCCGATTGCGCCGAGCTTCGTTCTGAGGTATGAAATATAGAGAAATACCATCCCCTCACGCTGACCTTCCTCATCATCAAAGATTTTATCAATGAACTGCTGCTCTGTAACGGGGGAGCCTATACGCGAGATAAGCAGCTCAAGCATTCTGCATTCCCGCCCCGCAAGACGGAAGGAGGCGGAATCTGTTTTTATTTCAAGGCTTTCCTTATTAAGCGTTATGTTGCCGCAGGTGATTATCTCGTTCCTTGAATCACCTGAACGGCGGATAAGCGCGCGCAGGCGGGCAAGCAGCTCGCCGGTATTAAACGGCTTTGTAAGATAATCGTCGGCGCCGGCGTCAAGCCCGGTTATCTTGTCGGAAAACTCCGATTTTGCGGTAAGCAGGATAACGGGGGTGTCGATATTTTTTTTGCGCAGCGCCTTTACGGCGTCAATGCCGCTCATCTTAGGCATCATAACGTCAAATATAAGCGCGTCATAGTTATTATTGTATGCAGCCTCATATGCTGCCTCGCCGTCATAAACGCAGTCAACCTCGTATTTGTTGAATTTAAGGATCGCGCTCAGCGCGTTTGTGAGTTCCTTTTCGTCATCTGCAAGAAGAAGCTTCATGTCTGTTTTTCCTCCTTAGTGTTGTTATCTGCGCCGTCAGTGCTGCGGCTGTTCTCGTTTTTTGTGGCGTTTATCATGTCTCTTATCGTAATGAAATTCATCTCAACAGAGGCGACCTCATCGGCGCATCGTCTCAGCTCGGAGGCAATGATCTGCTGATTGGGAATATCATGCTTGTACCTGATTTTGTGCTCAAGGCTTGCCCAGAAGTCCATTGAAAGTGTTCTTATCTGGATCTCGGCGGGGATTCTGTGACACTCCTCGCCTATGTATATAGGAAGCTCAACTATCATATGATAGCTGCGGTAGCCGCTGGGCTTCGGGTTTTTTATATAGTCCTTGACCTCAAGAACGGTTATGTCCTTCTGCGCCGAAAGGATCCTTGCGACCTCGTATACGTCATCCACATAGGTGCAGATTACGCGCGCGCCCGCCGCATCCGTAACGTTGCCGGGAATGTTTTCGGCAATAGGAACCAGCCCTTTAGACCGGAGCTTTTCCACCATGCTCGCGGGTGACTTTATTCTTGTCTTTACGTTCTCAATCGGGTCACGCTCGTTATTGAGGGTTTTGAATTTTTTTATTATGTTAAGACGGGATTCTATCTCAATGAGCACACTGTCATAAAGCAGCTGTGACTCACCGTAGAAGCCGCGTACATCAATTGCTTCGTCCATCAGTAAAATACCTTTCTGTATTATAATAATACCATTATACCATAGATTTTCCGAAAAGTCATTAATAAATTGAAAACTTATATAAAATATTTACTGTTTTTTTTAATTGACAAGCATTTACGCGTGTGCTATAATATTATCAGATAAATAGGGCAATAATTTAAGGAGAGAGCGGAAATGGACATAAGCTTTGATTTCGGAAGCAAGCAGGCTGCGGAGGGGTATATTAAGATAACCGGCAGAAGCCTGTACAATGACGAGGTTGGTTACGGTATTGCGCACAGGGCGCAGGCAATGATCAGAAATTCCGGTGAAAAGGAGATTATGAGGGATTTTCTCATAATGGATCAGAATTCCTTTAAGGTAAAGGTGCCGAACGGTTTGTATAAGATCAGAATTGCTCTGGGCGATTACGAGGACGAGGGCGATGTAACAACAGTATTCAAGATCAACGGTGAGGAAAAGCATTCATGGGTACATGACAGCACGGTTATAGAGCGTTTCCATGAGGTAGAGGTCAGAAACGGCGAGATTCTTTTTGAATTTTCCGGCAAGCATCCGGCGCTTAACGCTATTGACATTGCTGCAAAGAGATGGCTTAAAATGTCGGAGGTTTCATGGTCGGCATGCGCAAAGCCGGAATGTCCGTCAATCACTCTTAAATGGCCTAAGGTTGAGGGCAGTCACGGCTATCAGATTTTGAGAAAGAATCTCAGAAACGGCGAATATGACAGGCTTGATAATGTGTATACGGAAAGCTATACCGATACAACAGTACATCTTTGTAAAAAATATGAGTACAGCGTGTTCCCGCTCTATTCAAATAAGTTCAGAGGAAGAAATCACACAACGGTAGTTGCGGAGGTTATAGACGGCGGGGAGCTTAAGGGCGATATTACCGAGCTTCAGGCTGTTTCAAAGGGCAACCATGTCACGCTTCTCTGGGAGAGCACATATGACGCGGCGTTCTATAATATATTCCAGACCGCTCCGAACGGAAAGATGCGACCGATAGGCACAACGCGCGAATGCCGTTTTGTGGATACTGAGGTTGATACAACGGTTCCGTTTACATATACGGTAATAGCGGTAACTCCGCACGGCTATTCAAGGGAATACAGCGTGACCTCAGAGATTAAGGCAAAGCCGTTCAGAAGAAAGATGGAAACCCTTGACCGTTCACTGGTTGCGGTTCCGACAAAGGACGGAGTGTTCCTCGCGTGGAGATTACAGGCATATGAGTATAAGCTCGGCATGAGCTTTGTGCTGTTCAGAAACGGTCTGAGAATTACAGGCGTTCTTGACGGCGCGACAAACTACCTTGACCCGGACGGCAAGAAGGGCGATACATACACCGTAAAGGCAGTTTTGAACGGCAAGATGGAATACGGCGGCTATTCAACCCAGGTATGGGATAAGGAATATCTTTCAATTCCGCTTAATAAGCCGGAGCCGTTTATTTCACCGAGAGGCAGAGTGCATGAATATACGGCAAATGACGCAACTGTAGCAGATCTTGACGGTGACGGCGAGTACGAGATAGTATTTCGCTGGGACGCAAACGGCAAGGACAATTCTCACAAGGGCTTTTCCGGCAACTGTATTATTGACGCTTATAAGCTCAACGGCAAGCAGCTGTGGAGAATAGATCTCGGCAAGAATATAAGAGCAGGTCAGCACTATACGCAGATGATGCTTTATGATTTCAATAACGACGGCAAGGCGGAGCTTATCTGTAAGACGGCTGACGGAACCGTTGACGGCGTAGGGCAGGTTATAGGTGATCCGTATGCAGACTACCGCAATGAGGATGGCTTTATACTTGAGGGACGCGAGTATCTCACAATGTTCAACGGTGAGACCGGCGCGATAATGGATACGACTGACTATGATCCTCCGCGCGGAAATGTCGCAGAGTGGGGCGACAGCTGGGGCAACCGCTGCGACCGCTATCTTGCCTGCGTGGCATATCTTGACGGCGTAAACCCAAGCGTTGTTATGTGCCGCGGCTATTATGACCACGGCCGCCCGACATACCTTGTCGCTTATGATATTATAGATAACCGTTTTGTTAAGAGATGGCGTTTTGTAGCCGACAGAACACACAATATCGAATACACCTTCCAGGGCAATCATAACCTTGGTGTAGCCGATGTTGACGGCGACGGCAAGGACGAAATTATTTACGGCTCAATGGCGGTGGATCATGACGGCCGCGGAATATATTCGACCGGACTCATGCACGGCGATACGATCAATGTAGGTAAGTTCAGACCGGACGGTGAGGGTCTTGACTGCTTCCAGATACATGAGGAGGCGGAGGCGGAGCTTGGCTTTGAGCTTCACGATCCGGCAACGGGCGAGATTAAGTGGGGCCATTTCACCGGACGCGATACAACGAGAGGTCTGTGCGCAAAGATCGACCCGAGATATCCGGGCAATCAGTGCTGGGTAATGAATGAGCAGCTTTTCACAATAGACGGTGAGGTTATCACGGAAAATGCTCCGAAGTCAATTAACTTTGCAATCTGGTGGGACGGCGATCTTTTAAGAGAGCTTGTTGACTGTGAGTTCGACGAGGTTATACAGTGCGGACGTCCTAAGATTTATAAATGGGATTATGAGAATGAAAAGCTCGTTACAATTCTCGATCCGAAGGGCACCTTCTCAAATAACTGGAGAAAGGGTGTTCCGTGTCTTCAGGCAAGCATTATCGGCGACTGGAGAGAGGATATAATATGGAGAAACGAGGATGATACGGAGCTTCGTATCTACACAACGACGGATGTGACGGAGCATCGTTTGTATACTCTGATGCACGACCCGGTATATCGTCTCAGCGTTGCATGGCAGAACACAGCGTATAACCAGTGTACGCAGACAGGCTTCTATATAGGACCGGACATGAAGGAGATCCCTGTTCCGGATCACGATTATGTAAGAGGCGAAATACTGCCGGACTTTACAGAGGATATAGAATAATTAATTGTGTAAGGGAGCGCGGCTTCTGCGCTCCCTCGCTTTGTTATGAAAATTAACGTATTATGCAACACTGTTACATTTAGTTTACAATAATATTATAAATTTGTATTTTTTGTTTAAAATTTTCATAAAGTGTTGACGTTTTTGAAAATTTAGGTTAAAATAGTGAGGTGACATATTAATGCGCATTATTTCAGGCTGCCGCAGGGGTTATAAGCTTCTGGAATTTGAAGGACGCGATGTGCGGCCTACAACGGACAGGGTTAAGGAATCAATTTTTAATCTGATACAGGACTATATTCCCGGCTCTGAAATTCTGGATATGTTTGCCGGAAGCGGCGCGCTGTCGTTTGAGGCTGTTTCGAGAGGCGCTTCTCATGCGACGCTTCTGGATAATGACAGCCGTTCTGTTGAGCTTATAAAGCGGAATATTTCCGGTCTCGGATTTGAAGATAAATGTACGGTCACGCAGAAATCATGCTTTGATTATATAAAGCAGTGCGGCAAGAAATTTGACATAATTTTTCTTGATCCGCCGTATAATAAAGGCTATATTGAACCGGCGCTTGCGGCGGTTGTCGCAAACGATGCTCTCGGCAGCGGCGGGATTGTTGTTCTTGAAAGCGATAACACGGATTTCAGGAGTGATATTGAAGGTCTTGACATTTACAGACAGAAGAAATACGGCAGGACCTTCATAACAATTTACAAACGAATGTAAAAGCGGGAAATGGCGTATATGAGAATTGCAGTTTATCCGGGCAGCTTCGACCCGATTACCAACGGGCATCTTGATATTATCGAACGCGCGAGCAGAGTGTTTGACAAGGTGATTGTCGGAGTTCTCCGAAATAAAAATAAAAGTCCGAAATTCACGGCCGAAGAGCGGGTTGAGCTTATCAGGAAGGTAACATCTCATCTTGATAATGTGGAAACGGAAAGCTTCGACGGACTGTTGGTTGATTTCGCAAAGGCTCACGGTGCTAAGGTTATAGTCAAGGGACTCAGGACGGTAAACGATTTTGAATATGAGTTTCAGATGGCGCTCTTGAATCGCGCGCTTAATAATGAGTGTGAGACTATGTTTATGATGACGGATTCTAAATATTCGTATATCAGCTCCAGCATGATAAAAGAGCTTGCAGGATATAAGGGTAATTTAGAGGGACTTGTTCCTTCAGAAATAATACAATATATAAAAGAAAAATACGAGCAGTGATGCTTGGGAAAATAAAATTTGAAAGGATGTTACAGAGATGGACATGGATATGGATATAATGGAAATCATCGATATGATGGAGGACACCATTAATAAGGCATCAACGGTACCGCTCACAGGAAAAATTATGTTGGACAAGGATGAGCTTTTGGATTACATTCAGGAAATGAGACTTGTTTACCCCGAACAGCTCAAGGAAGCAAAGTGGGTCAAGACGGAAAGACAGAGAATCCTTGAGGAGGCTCAGGAGCGCGCCGATCAGATAAAGAAATCGGCTGAGGAAATGCAGGAGCAGCTTGTCGATGAGCATGAAATCACAAGACAGGCTTATGAAAAGGCTGACGCTATAAGAGATATGTCTGAAAGAGACGCAAGAGAGACTAAGCAGGATGTTGAAACCTATGTTGACGATATGCTTGCTGATGTTGAGCACAGACTTGATCTTCTTCTCAGAAAGGTTCGCGAGGACAGAGAAGAACATATGAACAGCTGATGGGTTAAAAGTTTAAAAAAGTTTTTGATTAGAGCTGGATAATACTTGTTCAGCTCTGTTTGCCTATATACACTTAGGAGGAATGAATTATGTTATCAGATATTGAAATTGCTCAGGGAGCGGAAATGTATCATATAAGAGATATAGCTGCAAAAGCCGGAATACCGGAGGAGGATCTTGAGTATTACGGTAAGTACAAGGCTAAGATTTCGGCGGAGGCTATAAGAGCGGCCGAAGAAAAAGAGGACGGTAAGCTGATTCTTGTAACGGCAATCAACCCGACACCGGCGGGCGAGGGCAAGACAACGGTTACGATCGGTCTGGGCGACGCAATGTCGCGTCTTGGAAAAAAGACCTTTATCGCTCTGCGCGAGCCTTCCTTGGGCCCTGTATTCGGAGTGAAGGGCGGCGCTGCGGGCGGCGGCTATGCTCAGGTGGTTCCGATGGAGGATATCAACCTTCATTTTACAGGTGATATGCACGCGATTACAGCGGCAAACAATCTTCTTGCGGCAATGCTGGACAACCATATCCAAAAGGGAAATCTTCTCGACATAGACGTCACGAATATAGTATGGAAGCGCTGTCTTGACATGAACGACAGAGCGCTCAGAAATATTGTAATAGGCATGGGCGGAAAGATCAACGGAATCCCGCGTCAGGACAGCTTTATGATAACCGTTGCCTCGGAGATTATGGCAATTCTCTGCCTTGCAAACGATATTAACGATTTAAAGGAAAGACTCGGTGAGATAATCGTAGCCTATACAAGAGCGGGAGAGCCTGTATACGCAAAGCAGCTCAACGCCCAGGGCGCGATGGCGGCGCTGTTAAAGGATGCGATAAAGCCGAATATTGTTCAGACTCTTGAGCATACGCCATGCTTTATTCACGGCGGTCCGTTTGCGAACATTGCCCACGGCTGCAACAGCGTTCAGGCGACGAAGCTTGCCGTTAAGCTCGGCGATTATGCTATAACCGAAGCGGGCTTCGGCGCAGATCTCGGAGCTGAAAAGTTCATGGATATAAAGTGCCGCATGTCGGGACTTCGTCCATCGGCGGTCGTTATAGTTGCAACGGTGAAGGCGCTCAAATACAACGGCGGAGTTGCAAAGGATAAGCTTAAGGAAGAAAATCTTGACGCGCTGAAGAAGGGTATTGTAAATCTCGGAAAGCACATTGAGAATATGCAGAGCTTCGGAACGCCGGTAGTCGTTGCGGTAAACCGCTTTGCGACCGATACCGATGCGGAGCTTCAGATGGTTATTGACAAGTGCGCCGAATACGGCGTTGACTGCGCTTTGTGCGAGGTATTCGCAAAGGGCGGCGAAGGCGGTGTTGAGCTTGCGAAATATGTGCTTGACGCGATAGACAGGCAGGAGGCTGAATATCATCCCGTATATAATGTTGAGGACACCATTGAGAATAAGCTTAACGCAATCGTAACTAAGATTTACGGCGGCAGCGGTGTGGTATTCTCAAACAAGGCTAAAAAGGCTATAAAGCGTCTTGAGGAGCTTGGACTTGACAAGAAGCCGGTATGCGTTGCAAAGACACAGTATTCTCTTTCGGACAACCCGAAGCTTTTGGGACGTCCCGAGGGCTTTACAGTTGAAATCAAGACGATACGCATTTCAAACGGCGCGGGCTTTATCGTTGCGGAGGCGGGCGATATTATGACAATGCCGGGTCTTCCTAAGGTACCTGCCGCTGAAAAGATTGATATTGATGAAAACAGCGTAATTTCGGGACTGTTCTGATATGAAGCGGTATGAGTCATATTCCTGTGAGGACACTGCCGCTATAGCCGCGGAGCTTGCCGATACCTTAAAGGGCGGGGAATTTGTGGCTATGTACGGTGATCTCGGAGCGGGCAAGACCGCGTTTGTGCAGGGACTTGCGAAGGCTCTTGGAATTACGCGGCATGTTACAAGTCCTACATTTACAATAGTAAACGAATACGAAGGCAGACTGCCGCTGTATCACTTTGATGTATACCGGATAGCCGATCCGGAGGAAATGTATGAGATAGGCTATGAGGATTATCTCGATGCCGGCGGCGTGTGCATTGTCGAGTGGTCGGAGCTTATAGAGGAGCTATTCCCGGAGGAATATATTAAAATCACAATAAACAAGGACGATACTAAAGACCTTGATTACAGAAATATAATAATAGAGAAGGTGACGCGATGAAAATTCTTGCAATAGATACTTCATCATTTCCCGCCTCTGTGGCAGTGACTGACGGTGAATATATTCTCGGTGAGTATGTTATAAGAAACCAGAGAAAGCATTCGCAGAACATAATGCCGATGGTTGACAGCGTGCTTGACGGCTTATGCATGGATATATCGGAAATTGATGTGTTTGCCGTAACCGTAGGACCCGGCTCATTTACGGGGCTGAGAATAGGAATTTCAACGATCCGCGCCTTCGCGCAGGCAATGAAAAAGCCGGTTGTCGGGATTTCAACTCTTGAAGCTTTGGCATACAACTTTGCGGGGGCATCCGCAACGGTGATTCCTATGCTTGACGCAAGACGCGACGAGGTTTTCACTGCCGCGTATGACGGAGGTGAAACGGTTGTGAAGCCGTGTGTAATGACGGTGACCGAAATTGCGGAGCTTTTTGCGGACGGCAGCACGATTTACACGGGTGACGGCGCAATAAAGCACAGAGCGGAAATTCTTGCCGCGGATGAATCGGCGGTAATCGCGGCACCGAATCTTTCGGAGGTGCGCGCGTCGGCTGCTGCGGCTCTTGCGTATATTAAGGCGCAGAACGGCGAAGCGGTTAATTATAACGAAATACAGCCTGTATATTTAAGGAAATCGCAGGCTGAGAGAGAATATGATAACAAGAGAAAGGGGAGCACGGACAAATGATAGCTATAGGAAGCGATCACGGCGGCTATGAGCTTAAGGAGCATATTAAAAAGCACCTTGACGAGCTGGGAGTTGAATATAAGGACTACGGAGTATATAACGAGGACAGCGTTGACTATCCCGACTGCGCAAGGCCTGTATGCGAGGCGGTTCTTGACGGTTCTGCTGAGAAGGGAATCCTTATATGCGGAACAGGCATAGGAATTTCAATCGCGGCGAATAAGTTCAAGGGTATACGCGCGGCGCACTGCACCGACGTATACAGCGCGACAATGGCAAAGCAGCATAACAATGCAAACATAATCTGCCTCGGCGGAAGAATAACGGGCAGAGAGCTTGCGTTTATGATTGTTGACGCTTGGAACAGCGCGGAATTTCTCGGCGGCAGACATGCGACAAGAGTTGCAAAGATACACGCAATAGAGGAATAATACGGATTTTTGGAATCAGGCTTGAAAGACAGCCTGATTTTTTTTGGTACGGTTCGGATAATATCTGCGCAAATATACAAATATACACCGCAAAATGATTTTTTGCCTCTTGAATAATGCCGGATAATATGGTATAATTCAGAATAATATTATATTTGAAAAAGGACAAAATATAAAATGATATACTTGGATAATGCCGCGACCACAAAGCCGTGTCAGGAGGCAGCGGAGGCGATGCTGAAGGCGGCGGAAGAATTCGGAAATCCGTCCTCGCTGCACGGACTGGGGCTGCGCGCCGAAAAGCTTATAACCGCTGCAAAGGAGCAGCTTGCTAAAAAACTCGGCGGCGACAAAAAGAATATATATTTCACATCGGGAGGAACAGAGGCGAATAATCTTGCTCTGTTCGGAACAGCGTATGCGAAGCGGAAGCAGGGTAAAAGAGTTATCACCTCAAAGATCGAGCATCCCTCAGTGCTTGAGGCTGCGAAAAAGCTTGAGAGTGAGGGCTTTGACGTTGTATTTGCCGATGCTGACGCGGACGGCAGAGTAAACGTAAAAAAGCTTGAGGAGCAGCTTACGGAGGACACAATTCTTGTAAGCATAATGCACGTCAATAACGAAACGGGAGTGATACAGCCGATTGAGGAGATAGCAAGGGCGGCTCATGCCGTATCGCCGAAATGCGCGGTGCATACCGACTGCGTTCAGTCCTTCGGGAAAATCCCGATAAATATTAATAAGCTGGGAGCGGATATGGTATCTGTGAGCGCGCATAAAATTCACGGCTTCAAGGGCTGCGGAGCGCTTTATATAAAGAATACACGCGTAACGCCTGTTCTCTACGGCGGAGAGCAGCAGAACGAGATCCGCCCGGGCACTGAGAATGTGGGCGGAATACTTGCGTTCGGAGCGGCGGCGCAGAGGTGCCGCTGTGACGCGGAGGAGATGCGGCGCAAGAGAAATCTCATGGAAGGTCTTTTAAAGGAAAAGCTTGATAATATTGTGATAAACGGCTCTGATGAGTTTAATGCGGGCAGCGTTCTCAACGTGTCCTTTATGGGCATTAAAGCGGAAATACTGCTGCATTCTCTGGAGCGGCATGAAATATATCTTTCGACCGGTTCCGCATGCTCAAGCCACAAGCCGCAGCCGAGCCATGTTCTTACGGCTATGGGAGTACCGCCAAAGGCGATAGCGGGAGCGGTGAGAATAAGCTTCAGCGAGTTTACGACCGATGATGAAATAATAACGGCGGCGGAGAAGATTGCGGAAGAGGTAAAGACAATCAGAAGATATATGTGACAAAAATAATAATAAATTACGAAAATTGATATATAATAGGAGTAGTGTACAGTGAAAGAAACAATATTGGCTAAATACGGCGAAATAATATTAAAGGGCGGCAACCGCCCGAGGTTTGAGAAGCTGCTCATAGATAACATAAAGAGCGCGCTGAGAAACGTTGCAAAATGCCGCGTGACGATAAGACAGGCGACAATTTATGTTGACGGCTTTGAGGAGGACAAGATTGATATTATCGTTGACAGAATGTCGCTTATATTCGGTATAACCTCGGTGACAAAGGCGGCGATCTGCGAAAAGGAGCTTGAAACCATTTACGAAACGGCAAAGGAATATTTAAAGGACGACCTTTCACAGCCCTGCCGCTTTAAGGTAGAGGCGAGAAGAGCCGACAAGAGCTTCCCGCTTAATTCGACGCAGCTTTCAATCGCCCTCGGCGGAGAGCTTGACGACGCGTTTCCGGAGATTGTATGCGACGTACATAATCCGGAAAAGACGGTAAAGTGCGAGATTCGTGAAAACGGCGCGTATATCTATATATTGCAGAACAGAACAATGGGACAGGGCGGAATGCCGATAGGCTCCGGCTCAAGGGCAACGCTCCTGCTTTCGGGCGGCATCGACAGCCCCGTTGCGGGTCATATGATTTCAAAGCGCGGAGTTACGATTGACGCGGTGAACTTCTTCTCTTTCCCGTACACATCTGACAGGGCGAAGGAAAAGGTGATAGAGCTTGCAAAGATAATCGCGCGCTACACGTCAAAGATGAATCTGTATATTGTTCCCTTCACGGAGATACAGCTGCAAATAAGGGACAAGTGTCCGGAGGAGTATATGACGCTTATAATGCGCCGCTTTATGATGAGAATATCGGAAAAGATAGCGAGAAAGCATAATTCAAAGGCGCTGATAACGGGCGAGAGCGTGGGGCAGGTGGCAAGTCAGACCTTAGCGGCGCTTGACGTTACAAACGCGGTAATTGATATGCCGGTATTGCAGCCGCTTATCGGAATGGATAAAATAGAGGTAATTCACAGAGCCGAGGAAATCGGAACATATGACACCTCAATCCTTCCGTATGAGGACTGCTGTACCGTATTCACACCGAAGCATCCTAAGATAAACCCGAAGAGAAGCGATGTGGAAAAGGTTGAAGCTGTTCTTGACATAGAGACGCTTGAAGCCGAAGCGCTTGCGGGGGTTGAGCTTATTGAGGTATATCCGGACTAATCGGAACGGAGGAATAATATGAAAGCGGAAATGAACGGAATAAACGAGGAGCTTGTAAGACTTCTGGAATCGAAGAACCTTTGCATATCCTCGGCGGAGAGCTGCACGGGAGGACTTTTCTCGGCGCTTATAACGGACGTGTCGGGCGCATCGGGAGTATTTAAGGAAACTATCGTGACCTACTCAAATGAGGCGAAAATGCGCGAGCTGGGTGTGAGCGGTGAAACCTTAAAGCGGTACGGCGCGGTATCGCATGATGTGGCGTATCAGATGGCGGAGGGCATATGCGCCCATACCGGGGCGGATATAGGCGTTGGGATAACCGGACTTGCAGGTCCTACCGGAGGAACGACAAAAAAGCCTGTGGGAACGGTGTTTGTCGGACTTAACATTCAGGGTGACATTCATGTGTACCACCTTCTGATAAACGGCAAGCGCGACCAGATACGCGAGGAAACCTGCCGCTTTATATTTGAAAGGCTGCCGGAACTTATACCATAAACAGATAGCAGTTAAATTATTGTTTAGCGGACTAATTCTTGCCCCCCTTTTTTAGAATTGCCGCAGGCAATTATCAAAAAGGGGGGAAGGAGAAAATCGCTGTGCGATTTTCGGAAGGGGGGTTCAGTTGCCGCAAATTTGCATATTTACCGTAATTTACGGCATTTAAA
>JBJEIW010000064.1:0-3350 GCA_051877435.1 Candidatus Ornithomonoglobus sp. | reverse complement strand
TAATTGCGGTGTTCATAAATGAAATGATACACTTTAAAAACGGCTTTAAGACTGTGATATATCTTCCCGCGGTTATCCCCGGAGTTGCCGCTCTTTTGATGTGGTACTTTATATACCTTCCCGACAGCTCGGGACTTTTAAATATGCTTTTGGGAAAGCTGGGGATTGCACCGTACGGATGGCTTAGCGATGAAAGATTTACTATATTGTATATAATTATTTCCATGACGTGGAAAGGCTTTGCCGGATCAATGCTGTTGTATTTCGTTTCACTGCAGGGTATAGCGCCGGAGCTTTATGAAGCCGCAACGATTGACGGTGCGGGTATGTGGGCAAGATTCAGAAACATAACACTGCCACAGATCAGCGGAATAATGCTTTTAAATCTCATAACACAGATAAAATCCGTTTTCCAGGTAATGCAGGAGCCTATGGTTATGACGGGCGGAGGTCCGAACAATGCGTCAATCTCAATGGGATATCAGCTTTATAAATACGGATTTGTAAGCGGAAGAGCCGGACATGCTATGGCTTTGGGTGTTATAGTGTTCCTTATTCTTATTGTGATAACGGCATTTTATTTCCGTTTGCAGAAAAAGGTTGAAGAAAATTATTAAGGGAGTGCGGATATGAAAAATGTTGAAAGAAAGCAGGCAGGGGTTATAAATCCCAGTGACCTCAAAACCTTCAAGGGAAAGCTTGTATATTGGATGATGTTCTCCGTCTTGGTAATTGTATGTCTTTTATGCGTTATTCCTACATTATGGGTGCTTTGTATGGGATTTAAAGATACACAGGAAATATATCAGGGTGCATCATTTTTTCCGAAGCATTTCACATTTGCGGGAGCTGTGCAAAGTCTGAAAACGGCAACCGCTGCGGTTGACTTTTGGAAATCATCACTCAATACTCTTATCCTGTCAATAGGAAACATTCTTTTTTCAATCGTCTTTGCCGGCTTAGGCGGTTATGTGCTGTCGAGATTAAAGCCGACAGGGATTAAATTGGTCTTTGTGATTGTTGTATGGACAATGATGATGCCGGAGCAGATAAGAACAGTACCGCTGTTTATTTCATGGCTTGATTTCCCGTTCGTGGCAAAGCTGCCGGGAGAGGTAAGTCTTATGAATACATATTGGCCGATGTGGCTGGGCGCGGCGGCAAATACATTTAATATTATACTGTTTAAGAATCATTTTGATTCTATTTCGATGTCGCTTGTTGAGGCGGCAAAACTTGACGGATGCGGTAATATAAGAGTGCTGCTCAACATAATGGCACCGCTGAGTTTTCCGATAATGCTTTACGTTGCAATAATGGCAATGATTGGTTCGTGGTCGGACTTCTTTACGGGCTATCTTGTTCTTACAGAGAAGAGTATGCAGATTTTGCCTGTAAGAGTTTATTTGCTCAACAGCTCGCCATCGATTAAGATGAATACAATTATGCTTTGTCTTATCCTATCGAGCGTTCCGATGTTCATTATATTTGTGATATTCCAAAAGCGTATCATAGGCGGTATAAATGTAGGCGGAGTCAAGGGTTGATATAAATATATAAGCCGTTTTCCCAAAACGGCAGAACGGAGATTATTTTATGGATGTAAAAAAAATTGACGTTGTATCTAATACGCATTGGGACAGAGAATTTCGGCGGAGCTTTGAAAAGACCCGCCGAAATCTCCTGATAATGCTTGATACGACATTAGACATACTGGAAAGCGATCCTGAGTACCATTCATTTACGATGGACGGTCACTCAATCATGATAGACGATTATCTTGAAATGCGTCCCGAAAGACGTGAACAGGTTGAAAAATTCGTCAAAGGGGGCAGGCTCATAATAGGGCCTTATTTCACGCTGCCCGAGGAATTTACAATTTCTCATGAGGCGATTGTGAGAAACCTGATGTTCGGCAGAAAGACCGTTGAAAAGTACGGCGGAAAGACGGGTACTGTTGCATACACTCCGTCCTCATGGGGACAGACCGGACAGCTTCCGCAGATATTTGCCGATTTCGGTTTAACGCATATGATGTTCTACAGAGGTATCTCACATCACGAAGCGCCTGCCGAATACATATGGGAAGCACCGGACGGTACACAGATGCTTGCAAGTCGTTTCGCACTCTACTGCCGTTATAATTGGTACTATCAGGTACACAGAGCGGTATCCCGCGGCAGAGTATGGTCAAAGGACTATAAGTGGGGTGAGTTTGACGAGGTACCGTTCAGACCTGCTGACGGATATGTGGGCGCGGGCGTGAACTATGATTTAAAGATGCCCGCTGCAAACTATGATAAGACAAACCTAAAACAAGCAATTATTGATATGCTTGAAGAGGAAAAGGGACACTTTACAACTCCGGTATTCTTGGGAATGAACGGACACGATATTTCGGTCGGTTTCCCGAGAGAGAGCGAGGTTATAAAGGATGCAAAGGAATTATTCAAGGGCGAACTTGAAATTGAGCATACAGACCTTGAAGGCTTTTGGAGAGATGCAGAAAAGTATCTTGACAAGGATAATATGACCGTTTTAAAGGGCGAAAGACGCGCATATTTAAAAGAGGGAAAATGGACATATCTTTTCCCCGGAACGATAAGCGCGAGAACATATTTAAAGCAGGCTGATTTTGACGCATATACCGCGCTTGCATATACGGCGGAACCGCTGAATGCGCTTGCCGGAAATGACAGCAAAAACTACCTCGAAAGAGGCTGGAGATACTTGCTTTCGTGCCACAGCCATGATGCAAACGGCGGCTGTGCGCCGGATGAGGTCTGCAAGGACATGGAGTATCGTTACAGAAAGGCAAGAGATATTGCAGACATAGTAACGGACGATGCGATGATAGAAATTGCAAAGAACCTTTCACCGGACGGACAGGACAAGACTGTTGTTCAGTTGGTTGTTTACAATCCGCTGCCGTTTGAAAGAGATGTCATTGTTCCTCTTGATATTGATGTACCCGATTTCTTCGGCAAAGGCATAGAGATTGACGGTGTAAGGATGCAGCTTATAACAACGGAAAAATCAAGCGTGTTTGTTGATAACATCTGGGAAGTGCCGACTATACTTGGCAGCGTAAACCATCGTTTTTACGCAAAGCTTAAAAATGTGCCGGCTATGGGCTATCGCACATACGAGATAAAGCCGGCAAATAACGCAATGCTAAAAAAGCCGGGAATCGCAAAAGGCAATGTCCTTGAAAACAGTAAAATAAAAGCAACGGTAAACGGCAACGGCACAATGGATGTTCTGTATAAGCCGACAGGCAAGGAATATAAGGGTTTGAACTACCTCACATCACAGGGCGAGGTGGGCAATGCGTGGAAGCATGTATCACC
>JBJEIW010000063.1:0-3408 GCA_051877435.1 Candidatus Ornithomonoglobus sp. | reverse complement strand
CGGCATATTGCCTGTGTACATCTCGGTACCCAAGGCTGAAATAAGCTGTACCTTAACAAGACCGCCTAAAGTGAGAGTCATTGTCCCGTTGAAGGTTGCGCCTGTTGCGGTGGTTACAGCGTGGAACGGAACAGTAGCGATATTACCGTTCACAGTACCTTCGTCAAAGGTATATGTATAGGATTCAACATCATTTTTGATTCTTTTAAATCTTACGGTTATTGACGTATCGGTGCATGTGAGAATATCCATTGCGGCATAGCCTGTGCCGTCAATGTTGTTCGTATAATATGATCCTATATAATCTGCCGGCGCGGCAAAGACAGCCGGAATCAATGTAACAATAATAGTGAATGCAGCAAAAAGCGCGGTTATCTTTCTTTTCATATGTTATCTCTCCTTGTAAACACAGATTATTGAAAAAATGCAGAGTACGACGAAAAAAGTCATACTCTGCGCCGTGTCAATTATATATTATTCAATTCAAGCCTTATCAATTGAACCGAAGAGCTCCATCTTTTCCTTGACAATGGTCTTGATACCCTCAAAACCGGGGAGGAGAAGCTTTCTCGGGTCAAAGCCCTTTCCGACAAGGTCCTTGCCCTCTTCAATATATTTTCTTGTAGCCTCCTGGAAGTAAAGCTGGCACTCTGTATTTACGTTGATCTTTGCAACACCGAGTGAAATAGCCTTCTGTATCATATCCGCAGGGATACCTGTACCACCGTGAAGAACCAGCGGGAGATCACCGATGAGAGCCTTTGTAGCTGCGAGAGCCTCAAAGTCAAGCCCCTTCCAGTTCTCGGGATACTTGCCGTGGATGTTGCCGATACCTGCTGCCAAAAAGTCTACTCCGAGGTCTGCGATCATCTTGCATTCATTAGGGTCAGCGATCTCGCCGGCGCCTACAACACCGTCCTCTTCGCCGCCGATTGAACCGACTTCAGCTTCGATTGACATACCCATGTTGTGAGCAACGTGAACAAGCTCCGTTGTCTTTGCGATGTTTTCCTCAATAGGGAAGTGTGAGCCGTCAAACATGATTGATGAGAAGCCTGCCTTAACGCACTTATAGCAGCCCTCATATGTGCCGTGGTCAAGATGAAGCGCAACCGGAACGGTGATTCCCAGAGAGTTAATCATAGCCTTTACCATAGCTGCGACAGTTTCAAAGCCTGTCATATACTTGCCTGCGCCCTCTGAAACACCAAGTATAACAGGTGAGTTATTTTCCTGAGCCGTCTGAAGAACTGCCTTTGTCCACTCCAGGTTATTGATGTTGAACTGACCTACGGCATAGTGTCCTTTAACCGCCTTCTGTAGCATTTCTGTTGCTGAAACTAACATAATATATTTCCTCCTTAAATAAATATCATATTTATGTTGTATATAATAAGTCAGGTACTTATGTAATAATAATTTTTTGTGCATTCATAAGCCTGATCAGATTATCCTTGTTAATCTCAAATGTAACCGCATTCCCGCATTTGCGGCATCTGAGAATAAGATTATTGTCCTTTAATTTCATTGTAAGCTGTGTTTTGTCGCAGCCGTTTGCGCATTTCAGTTCTCCGGCAGCCATAATTCTTTCAATGTGCGCTGTCATTTCAAGCAATACAGGGTCCGACTGCTGATCTGTATTACCCATAAGCTGTCTGAGACTTATAATTGTATCTGCGCCGTGACGGTTAAGCTTTTCCTTATCTGCGCCGAAGAACAGAATTCCGCGGCGGGTGATAGGGCATTTCAGCTCTTTGTAATCGGTGTTCCACAGCTCCGTGGTCCTGAGATGCCGTCTGTGTGTGCCGCCGCAGTAAACGCATTGCGCAGACACCAGGTATTCTCCTGGCGCGGCTTTTACGATATTTGCCGTTACCATACTGCAGAAGCCTGTCCTGCAGTGAAATGCCTTTTCTGTATTTCCGGAAAGCTCAAATATATTCACTTCGTCAACTGCGGTGCCAAAGCACTCCGGGCAGATGTGCAGAAAAAAGATGTTATTCGGAATATCCATGTCAACGCTCTCCGGATACTCCTATTTTAAGCTCGCGCGCATAAAAGAACAGATATTGCTGCGCCATACCGCCGAGTCTGCCGAACCTGCTGTTGGCATATGAGGATATAGTCTTAATGCTTTGCTTGGTATTTTCAAAATAGCAGTATTCCATAATTCGCTTGATCCACACATCAACAGGGAAGGAGTCAAAGCGCTGCATGCCGAAAAGCAGGATACAGTCGGACACCTTGTTTCCGATTCCGCATATATTCATAAGCGCCTTTTTTGCCTCAGTTGTCGAAAGTGAATTTATCTCATCAGGATTTATTTCACCCGAAACAACCTGCCGCGCGCAGTTAAGTATATATTTGTCACGAAAGCCAGCGCGGATAACAGATAAATCCTCAAGGCTGAGTCCTGCAAGCCTTTCCGGTGAGGGAAAGGAATAATACACGCTGCCGCGGTATGTATGCGCGTCTCCGAAATTTGTGCACAACAGCTCTATGATTTTTTTTATACGCGGTATGTTATTGCTTGCGGAAATTATGAACGAAATCATTGTCTCCCATAAATCCTGGTTAAGTATGCGGATACCGCAGCCGTATTCCGTGGCCTCCCGCATAACCGGATCGCCGTCTTGCGTAAGCTCATCCTTAACAGCTCCGTAGTCACGGTCAAGGTCGAGAAAATCATACCATATATCCTTAAAATCCTCCATAGAGGTATCATGCAGTATTATCTCGTTATTCTGTTTTGAAATTTTAATAGTTTTGCCGAATGCGGTGCCGAGATATGAGCCGTCTGTCTGCTTGTTGAAACGGAAGCACTGACCGCAGTCAAATATGTGCGAAAGCTCAAAATCCGGCTGTCCGATGATAACAATATCATTATTTAATATTTTCGTATCCATAAATAATATTATAGCACAAATCCTGAAGTTTATCAATAAGAAATCCGAAATATTTTCAATTTGTAAAAATTGCAAAGAACGAAATTGAAAATCAATTGTTTGATATGAATATTATATAAAAGAATATTGAGGGAAAATTTCTAAATAATTCTTGATATTCGGAGTAAAATAAGTTATAATAAGAACAATAAATAAGAGGAAGGAATGATATTATGACGGACAAGGAATTATTTGACAGCCTTGCGTATGAACATAAGAATGCCTATCTTGAAATGAGCGAGGCGGAGAAGGCGGAAATGTATTCATTTTGCGATGCTTACCGTGTGTTTCTTGACAACGGCAAGACCGAAAGGGAATGTGTTAAATTATCGGTGAAGGCGGCGCAGGAGGCAGGTTTTGTTGACCTTGACGGTATAGATGAGCTGAAGCCGGGCGATAAGATATATAAGGTAAACCGCGGCAAGAGCATATTTATGGCGGTTATAGGCAAAGAGGATGTAAG
>JBJEIW010000062.1:0-3421 GCA_051877435.1 Candidatus Ornithomonoglobus sp. | reverse complement strand
TTTACGGTAGGCGGCGGAATAAGGACGGTTGAGGACTTCAGAACAATTCTCAACGCGGGCGCGGACAAGGTGAGCGTAAACAGCGCGGCGGTAAAAAATCCTGAGCTTATACGGGAAGCTGCGCAGCGCTTCGGCTCTCAGTGCGTGGTTGTTGCGATTGACGCAAAGCGCAGAGAGGACGGAAGCGGATGGGAGGTATACCTCAACGGTGGACGTGTGAATACGGGCATAGACGCCGTTAAATGGGCAAAGCAGGCTGAGGAGCTCGGTGCGGGTGAAATACTTCTCACAAGCATGGACTGTGACGGAACAAAAGCCGGCTATGACCTGGAGCTTACAAGAACCGTTTCGGAGAGCGTGAAAATCCCGGTGATCGCCTCGGGCGGCGCAGGCACAATGAAGCATTTCCTTGATGCGTTCAGAGATGGTAAGGCAGACGCGGTTCTGGCTGCAAGTCTGTTCCATTTCAAGGAGATAGAAATATGTGATTTAAAGAGGTATCTTGCCGAAAATGGCGAGAGCGTCAGACAGTAAGGAGAATTTTATGGCAAAGAAAAATAATTATAAGCCTTCAACAAAAAATTATAAATCTCTTAAAAATGATGGAATGATTATCCGCGGAGATTTTAAGGCGGAAACAGCGAAAGGATATATTATAGCTGTTATAATAGCGTTCCATATTCTTCCGCTGTGCTTTGTCGCATTTGGCGAAATAGGAAAGCAGCTGCTCACCTTATACTGCATGACGATTATAAATCCCGTTATGATTTTTGTCATAATGCTGCTCTACGGTGTGCGTGTAGGCTTTAATTTCAAAATGCCTTTACTGTGTACGTTCGTTTCGGCTATATCAATAATGATGTATTATGATTTCGGCAGCGACGCCTCCGAGGGTATATTGTATTATCCGCTTGTTTCAACCGTTGTGATGTTCTTCGTTTACGGAATATTTTCATACGTCTCAAATATTATAGGCGCGTTTATAAAGCATTTTCTGGTATAGGAGGCTGCCGGCATGAGTAATATTATAGCAAAGGCGGTGACTACAACGACACCGAAGCTGTATCTTGATTTTTTCAAGCGGTATTATAAGGAAAAAACAAGAGCGCTCGTTATAGTTACCACAATAATCGGAATATGCTGTGTGCTTGCGGGGCTTTATGCCTGCGCGGTGAATAAGAGTGTATTTGTGGTTGCGGTTCTTATCGCGGGCGGCGGGATGCTTGCGGTTTATCCACGGTTTTCCTACAGAAAACCATATAATTCTGTTAAGAACAATGTCATAACAACAAAATTTGAATTTTACGAGGACAGGCTTGTTGAGATAAATGACGCGACAAAAGAGGAGTATGAGTATTCCGGTCTCATGAAGGTCTGGGAAACACCGGAGTATTTTTATATTTACCATACTAAGGAAAACGCGTCGGTTGTCGATAAGGCAGGCTTTACTCTCGGCACTCCTGAGGAGCTGGCGCGCGCTCTCAAATGCAGGCTTCCGTATACAGTTAAATAAATTGAATAAAAGACTATAAATTTGGGTAAAATCACTATTTTTTCTATTGATTTTATCCATTTTTTGTGGTAAACTTATTATATATGAGATCGTATTCAGTAATAAGGAGGGAATTAAATTGGCATATCATGTACTTGATGAGGCAAAGCGCTGCCTTAATTGTAAAAAACCTTTATGCAGACAGGGATGTCCTATAAGCACGCCTATTCCGACGATGATTCATACTCTTCTTGAGGGTGATATTGACGCCGCCGGCAAGATGCTTTTTGAGAACAACCCGCTTTCAATGATCTGTTCATTGGTGTGTAACCATGAAAACCAGTGTGAGGGGCACTGTGTGCTTAACAGAAAGGGCGCGCCTGTTCATGCCTCGGTAATTGAGAATTACATATCAACCTATTATTTTGACAGAATAAAGTTCGGGGATATAGAGAAGAACGGCAAAAAGGTCGCCATTATCGGCTCGGGCCCGGCAGGAATTGCGATTGCTATCATTCTTGCGCAGCGGGGCTACGATATAACGATATTTGAGGGCAAGGAGCAGATAGGCGGCGTTCTCCGCTACGGAATACCGGAATTTCGTCTGCCGAAGTCGATTCTTGATAAATATAAGGAAAAGCTCTATGAGCTGGGAGTAAAGATAAGACCGAATACAATGGTCGGAAGCAGTATCACTATTGACGATCTTTTCAGAGACGGTTATCTTGCCGTATTTATCGGCATCGGCGTATGGAGACCGAACACACTTCATATCAAGGGTGAGTCCCTCGGCAACGTGCATTATGCTATTAACTATCTTACAAACCCGGATGTTTACCGATTGGGAGAGACGCTTAATATCATAGGCGCGGGCAACTCAGCTATGGACGTTGCAAGAACGGCTCTGCGCCACGGAGTAAGAAAGGTTACGGTATATTCTCGTCATGATTACTTTGCCGCAAGCGAGCATGAGATCAACTATGCAAAGCTTGAGGGAGTTGAGTTCAAGGTACATGTGGAGCCTGTGGAGCTTGTGGACGAGGGCTGTATATTTGCAGACCTTGAATGTGACGGTCACGGTACGCTTACAAGGATCCCCGGTACAGAGAGACTTGAGGCTGCCGACAGCACAATCATTGCGATAAGCCAGGGCGCGGACAACGCTCTTGTTGCAAAGACAGGCGGTCTTAACGTAACGGACAGAGGTCTGCTTGTGACAAATTCCTTCGGAGGAACAACCCGCGACGGAATTTTCGCTTCGGGCGATATTGTAAGCGGTGCAAAGACGGTTGTTGAGGCTGTTAAGTATTCAAAGCTTGTCGCGGACGCGATTGACGAGTACATACAGAGCCTTGACGCAAAGGATGAGCTTACCGAGCTTGAGGAAAGCGGAGCCTTTGACGATTATAAGGAATAACGTTGAAACAAGGGGATGGTTAGATTAATCGTCCCCTTGTTCTATTATTAATAAATCAAACGGAGCAATTGAAGCAATTTGGTTAGCGGATCATTAAAAACGGACACAGGAGCGGTTTCTTGACTGCTCCTATTTTTGTGAACAAAAAGTAAACAATTTAAAATTTAAGGTTATTTTAAGAAAAAAGCTTTATAATTACAAAAAAGTGTATACGAGGAGGCCGTACCATGGAAAAAGATGTTGTTGCAGAAGAAACATCCACATTTGGCACTGAAACAGGTACTGCGGATGCTGACAATGCGGTGCCGGACAGTGAGAAAGAAAATGTTTTCGGAGGAAGCGCTCCGGAGCCTGAGAATACTGCCGATGATGACGATGATGGCGGCAGGAGAAAAAAGTTTTCAAAGAAACATCTGATAATCGGGGCCTGCATCGCCGCATTAGTTGTCGCGGGCGGTGTTTTTGTGGTATCAAAGCTTGTCAATAAGAGCAAGTCAGAGACAGAATATGAG
>JBJEIW010000061.1:0-15538 GCA_051877435.1 Candidatus Ornithomonoglobus sp. | reverse complement strand
ATGTGACAGTGCTTGCCGCGCCGTCGATCAAGGGGCTTGTCGATTACAGTATGTCGGACGTGCTTATGACAAACGAATATCTCATAAACGCAAACGAAAAAATGGCAGCGTATCTCAAGAAGTTTGACGTTGACACAAGCGTCAACGGCTTCCGCCGCACAGCCGGACTTTCGTCAGGCTCCGTCACCTACGGCGGCTGGGAAACAAGCCTTATCGCCGGGCACGGAATAGGTCATTTTGTCTCCGCGCTTGCTCAGGGCTATAAATATTCAACAGCAAAAACGGCGGATAATGAGCTGCTCACACTCTCAGACGAAATGATTGACGCGCTCTATGAAGCTCAGGCTCATGAGGACAAAACCGTAAACGGACAGACGCTGAAAAAAGGCTATCTCTTCGCAACCACAAACGCATGGAGCGGCGGCAAGGTTGTGTCGGGCGAGGGTCAGTTTGACAATGTTGAAAACAACCTTACAAACATCATCACACAGGCATGGGTTCCGTGGTACACAATGCACAAGATACTTGCCGGACTTGTTGACACATATAAGTTCACAGGCAATGAAAAGGCTCTCTCAATGGCGTCGGAGCTTGGCGACTGGGTATACAACCGCGTAAGCAAGTACGACAGCGCAATGCAGGCGCGCGTGCTCAATATCGAATACGGCGGCATGAACGATGTGCTCTATGAGCTGTACAAAATAACAGGCGACGAAAAGCATGCAAAGGCGGCGCATATGTTTGATGAAATCAGTCTGTTTGATGAAATCTATAACAACAATGATGTTCTCGCAAACAAGCACGCAAACACCACGATCCCGAAGATCATGGGCGCGCTCAACCGCTATATAACAGAGGAAAACACAGACCTCACCCCCGAAATGCTCGGCGACAGCCATGATAAGGAATACTATTTACAGGTTGCTGAAAACTTCTTCGATATGGTAGTTGACGGACACACCTATGTGACAGGCGGCACCGGACAGGATGAGCATTTCAGAGCGGCAAACGCGAATAACGCATACCGCGACAACGTAAACAACGAGACCTGCGCGGCATACAATATGCTCAAGATAGCAAGAGAGCTTTACAAGATAACAGGCGACAAGAAATATTCCGATTACTATGAGAACACCTTCCTCAACTCTATAGTATCGAGCCAGAACCCCGAAACAGGTATGACAATGTACTTCCAGCCGATGGCAACAGGCTACTTCAAGGTATATTCAACAGAGTTCAACGACTTCTGGTGCTGTACCGCGTCAGGCATGGAGAACTTTACAAAGCTCACCGACAGCATATATTATAAGGGTGACGGAAGAATCGTAGTAAATCAGTATATCAGCTCCGCTCTTACCGATACCGATAACAATATAAAGCTGACACAGAACTCAGTGCTCCCCGACGGAGATACGGCAGTCTTTACCGTTGAGCCGATAAACGGCGCATCACAGAGAGCCGATATAACACTCAGAATACCTGAATGGACAGCAGCGGCGCCGACAATAAAGGTGAACGGCGAAGCAATAAGCTATACGCGTTCTGCGGGCTACGCTTCTGTTGAGCGTGAGTGGAAGTCCGGCGATACGCTTGAAATAACGCTTCCTATGGAAATCCGCGCATACGGTCTTGCGGACAGTGACACCGTTGAAGCCTTCAAATACGGTCCTACGGTACTGAGCGTGGGCTGGGATAACACCGATACAGCCGAGCAGTCACACGGTATGGCGGTAAGAAAGCCTAAGAACAAGTCGGACGTCAACGAATATGTTGAGATAAATCCTGATTACGGCACACGCGAGGACTGGCTAGAAAACGTGAATGAGAACATGCTTAAAACCGAAGGCAAGCTTGAATTTACAATGCGGAACACCGATCAGGCGCTTGTGTTCACACCGCATTACAGCAAGTACAAGGAGCGTTACGGAATCTACTGGTACATCACCGACAACGGCGAGCGCGAGGAGGACGAGGATAATTATATCACAATCGACTCAATAGAACTTGCCCACGATCAGCAGGAGAACGGCCACGGCTACAGTCAGGAAAATTCAACAGGCTATGAGGCGACCGGCGCAATGCCGAACTACCGCGAAATATTAAGCGGCGGCTACGCTGATTACCAGATGGCGGTTGAAAAGGGTACCGTAAACTATCTTAGCGTAACCTATTATTCGGGTGATGCCGGAAGAAAAATGAGCATCTACGCGGGTGATACAAGGCTTGCGGAGGTAACGGCAGGCGGCAGCGATGAAACGGTATTGTACGAGATACCGACGGAGGTTCTTGAAAACACCTTCACAGCGACCGCGCCGACAATTTCGGGCAGCGACGCGCTGCGCATCACCTTCAAAGCAGACTGCGGCACGGACGCGCCCAAGCTCTGCGGAACAATTAAAATTGTTAAGGAAAAGGCTGAATAAATTCACATAAGACCGCGGTAAACTTTGCCGCGGTCTTTTTAACACAATATAAAATCCGATAAAAATCTTATGTAAACTATTGAAATTTACCGTTGAATATGATATTATATTTATTAAGTAAACATATAAAAAATGCGAAGTCTGACGCAGATGAAGAATTATTAAGAAAGTCTGCATCAGCGTAATGACATAACCGATTTCGTATTCGGAATTGATTGAAAGGAGAATTATTATGCAGAGACAGGAATATATAACAGACGAGCAGGTTGTCGCTCGGGCTAATGCTGCTGTAAGGATAGCTATTGAGAAGAAAAAGGCAATGCAGACACCTATTGTAATTTATGACAGCAAAACTCAGAAAATATATCAGAAAAACCCTGACGGAACTAAAACAGTTATTGGCGAGAGAATAAAAAGAGGGCGTTATAGTGAAAGATATAATCAAGCAGAAGAAGCCTGAAATAGTTGTATTTGCAGGTCCTAATGGTTCGGGGAAAAGCACCTTCACGGAATTGCTAAAACCTCCGATGGACTATATAAACGCAGATGAAATCAAGAAGTTTTTAAAATGCTCAGATATGGACGCTGCCTTGATAGCTGAAAAACAAAGAGAAGAACATCTTGAAAAAATGGAAGAATTCTGCTTTGAAACAGTCATGTCAACTGAACGAAATCTGAACTTATTAAAAAGAGCTAAAAATAAAGGGTACTTTATCAGATGCTATTATATATTGACAGTAGACCCGTCAATTAATGTATATCGTGTTAAATCAAGGGTAGCAGAAGGCGGTCATGATGTACCGGAAGATAAAATTATCAACAGATATAATAAAGCGCTCGCTTTAATTAAAGATGTTGTTTCAGTGAGTGATATATGTCATATATACGATAATTCAGGAGAACAGCCGTTTCGCATTTTCAAAAAAAGAAAAACGGAAATGTACTATCAGTCAAACGCAGATTGGTACAAGAACGATATTGAACTTTTAACCAACATACAAGATATACAAGAGATTGAATTAAACAAATAATTGATATTTGTACCTATATAGCATGCATTAAGTACTTCGTAGTTTAATAATACTTAATGCATGCGGTTAATGCCTCTTTTCACTAAGTTTTCTTCATTGTATTGACTATAGAAAACTTAGTGAAAAGCATATATATTACCCGATGTAAAAAGTATTTCGTTACATCAATGGCTTTTGTATAAAAATATAAATAAAATGTTTAATTTTACTGAAAATTTATCTATCACGACTATAAACCTTGTACAACTTGAGAATTTATGGTAGAATTAAAGCAAATATAGGCTTTATATAAATAGTTCTTTATTTAATTTAAATCTATATTCAAAAAAATAAAAAAATGGAGGTTTTTATTATGAAAACGAAAAAATTGCTGTCGTTGATTACGGCAGCGGCAATCAGCGCAAGCTGCTTCGTGGGTATGGCAGTCAGCGCAAGTGCTGAAGGCGAAATTTCAGCTGAAACCACATGGGATATGTCTACATGGGCAGGAGCTGACATTACAGAAACTACCACAAAAGATGGACTTACCTATTATGGTACAGGTACATATGATGCAACAGCAACAACATTTGGTGATGTAAAATACACAGCAAGGATTAAGCTCGGCGGTAAATCTACTTTCCAGAGTAACAAGACTTTCAGCAGAGTATTCGAGTTTACCCCATCTGTTGCCGGTAACGTTAAAGTATATGTAACCAGTGGTGGAAGCGGTACAAGAACAGCATATATTTCACAGTCAGTGACCACAACAGCCCTTGATACATCTACAGCTATATCAGGCACAACAGGTCAAACAGTATCAGGAGTAGAAGGTCAGACTGATAATAAGGCCGTTGTTATGACTGCTGACGTTACTGAAAATAAGCCGACATACATATGGGCAGATAATAACGTAGGTGTTTATGCCATCACATTCACTCCTTCATCATCAGGCGGCGGAACAAATCCGGATCCGGATCCGGAACCGGCTGAGGTTTCAGTATCGCTTGATCAGACAGCGCTCTCATTGTATACAAAGGAATCCAAGACTCTTACAGCGACAGTTACAGGCGCAACTGACACATCCGTTACATGGTCAACAGAGAATAAGGATATAGCAGAAGTTACAAACGGAGTAGTAAAGGGCGGCGCAATTGTCGGTGAAACTACAATAACAGCAACATCAGTTGAAGATCCCACAAAGTCAGCCACATGTACAGTTACTGTTATACAGGCGCCGTCGTTGGCAGGTACAGCGGGTACAGTTGAAAATCTCGTAGCAGCTACAGAAACAACTACATACAACTTCCTCACTGAAGTAACAAGCAATGTATCACCGCTCATATCAGAAAACGCTGTATATAATGCAGACAATCTCTACTTTAACAATGAGGTATATGTTGTAGGCGGAATGGGCTACAATGGTTTGCTCTATTACAGCAACAAAACAACATCCAATCTTGACGGAACAACCCAGAAGGGCGGTATCCGTTTAAAGGCTGGTCAGGATGTATTCGCAGTCAAGCTTGCGGCAGGCGCAACAATAGAGGTTCCTGTATATGGCGGCGGCGGCAGTGATCGGTACGCTCAGGCAGCAACAGATTCTGCATTTACTGATGTAGTAGCTATAACTGCTAGTATTGGTACAACTAACGGTTCAAACCCGCTGACACTTTCATATACAAACGAAACAGGCGCAGAGCAGGTTGTATACATTACAGCTACAGGTGACTCATTCTTCTCACAGGTTAAGGTAACAGTACCGGAAGCTCCTGCTCCGACATCACTCACAGGCACAGTTACAGCCTTAGAGGACGGCACATTCTCAGGCGATGCTTATGAAGGCGCAGCAAAGGCATTCACAGTATCATTCTCACCGGAAGGCAAGACAATCACAGCTGTAAAGGTAGCATCAGCATCAGATGAAAACCTGTATGAAGAAAAGACCGGCTTAAGCATTACAACAACCGGCGGCATTGTATTCGGTATCATCACAACAAATACAGCTGCAACAGCTGATAGCTACGTTGTAACAGCGACAATAGAATAATAAAGGGAGGTACATAATAATGAAATTTTTTGAAACCCCGGAAATGAATATAACAATGTTCGATGTTGAGAACATCGTAACAGAATCAGCAGGCGATACACCGAAGATAAATGCGGAAGAGGCTGCTCAGACATTGCTCACTAATGTAGCAGGCATCTCAGCAGAGAATACAATCAAGATCACATTCTGATTCATTTCGTACAGAAATACAGCGGCGTCCGATCGGGCGCCGCTGTTTTTTATGTTCAAAAATCTCCTTCAAAATAGGCTCGTGCAATGACATATGACGGCTCATAAAATGCGCTGCAATTATAGTTATCTATATGCTTTTCACATATGGGACTGTTTAATTACATAACCTCATCGCCGTCAATCAGCATTCTTCTGCGGTGCGCGGAGGTAAAGACTGCCTTAAAGCCCTCGCAGTATTTCTCCATAGCCGCGACAACCGTTTCCGGCTTGAGGTTATAGCTGCTGCCGCAGGACACCACAAGGCGGAGCGTCTGTATTCCGTCCTTAAAGCCTAAATCCTCCGCCTCAAATATATGCGGTCTTATATCCGAATCGCTCACACCCTTTTTTGTCTTTTTCGGAACTGTAAGCTCACTCTGCTCCATAAGCGCGTTTATATCTCCCGGAGTCTCGCATTCAATTTCCACAATGTACTCCGCCATGTTTATCTTAGTCAGGTCAATTTCCTTAGCCTTCAGGCGGTATGCGGCATAGATCTTAAAGCCCGGCGGCAGGGAGCGGTTTATTTCGTCCCTGACCTGCTCGTTGTTAAGACCTGTTATCAGTCCGACCTTCATATAGTCGCATTCGCTTGTAACACCTACGGGAAGCGGCTGCGCGATCGTCATAACAGGGTGCGGGTTAAAGCCCTGCGAGAACTCGAAATTCAGCTTCGAGCGCCTTATCGCTCTGTGGAAGCATCGTACAAAGTCCAGATGTGAAATGAACTTTACACGGTCATCTCTGCCGTATTTTAAAATAAATTTACTCATTCCACAGCTCCCTCCTTATTGCGTTTTTCCATGCACACTCCCGTGCCGAAGCGCGCCGCGCCGCAGCCGGAGCACTTTAAGCGGCAGTGCGGAGTTACAGCCGCCGCCTTCGCCTTTTCGTTTTCGTTTATAAGGAATTGCTTTGTAACTCCTACATCAATATGATCCCACGGGAGAACCTCGTCATAGCTTCTCTCTCTTGCCGCGTAAAAATCCGGGTCAAGTCCGCAGTCGCTTATTGCCTGCATCCATTTGTCAAAATCAAAGAAGTCGCCCCAACTGTCGAATTTACAGCCTAATTCAACGGCTCTTATTATCGCCCTGCAAAGACGGCGGTCGCCGCGGGCAAAAACACCCTCAAGATAGCTTGTCTTGTTATCATGGTAGGTGTATCGTATTCTTCTGTTGGGAATATTATCCCTGACAAGTCGCTGCTTTCTTATAAGCTCCTCACGGGAATTCATCCCGAACCACTGGAACGCCGTAAACGGCTTGGGAACGAACGATGACGCGCTAACCGTGATATTTATATTCTTCGCTCTTTCCTCCTTTGGAATGTCAAAATAAACATCAAGTATGCGTCCGGCAAGCGCCGCTATTTCCTTGACGTCCTCATCGGTTTCCGTAGGCAGTCCGAGCATAAAGTACAGCTTTACGTTTGTCCAGCCGCCCGCAAAGAGCAGCGCGGTTGATTTCATGACATTTTCTTCAATTACATTCTTATTAATAACATTGCGCAGACGCTGTGTGCCCGCCTCGATAGCAAACGTGATACCGCTCTTTCTCACCTTCTGAACCTTTTCCATAAGCTCTAAGGAGAAGTTGTCAATTCTCAGCGACGGAAGCGAAAGTCCTATTTTCTTTTCTTCGGTAAATTTGAGCAGTCCGTCGGTAAGCTCCGGCAGACCGGAATAGTCGCTTGTTGAGAGTGAGGAAAGCGAAATTTCATCATATCCGCTGCACGAGAGCAGGTCGTTTGCCAGTCCTAACAGCGTTTCCGGCTTTCTTTCCCTCTGCGGACGGTATATGTAGCCCGCCTGGCAGAACCGGCAGCCCCTCAGACAGCCTCTCATGACCTCAAGCATAACACGGTCGTGAACGACCTCGCCGAACGGCACAATAATTGTGTCCGGCGCATAGGTAGAGTCAAAATCCTTCATAATACGCTTTCTGACCTTTTCCGGCGCGTGCGGATTATTCGGAGTTATGCTCCTAACCGTTCCGTCCTCATTGTACTCAACATCATAAAATGAGGGTACATATATACCCTCCACCTCGTCAAGCAGCCTTTCAAGAAATTCCTTTTTGCTCTTTTTCCCATCCTTTTTCCATGCCTTGAGGACCTCCATTGCTTCATGAACCTGTTCCTCGCCCTCTCCGAGCATGAAGAAATCGAACATATCGGCAATCGGCTCCGCATTGTACGCGCACGGGCCGCCGCCGTAAACAAGCGGAAATTCCTCTCCCCTCTCTGCCGCCATAAGCGGTATCCCGGCAAGGTCAAGCATATTTACAATATTTGAATATGAAAGCTCATACTGCAATGTAAAGCCCAGTATATCAAAATGTGTTACCTCATCGCCCGATTCAAGCGCAAAGAGCCTCATATCATGCTTACGCATTTCCTGCTCCATATCGTCCCATGGGGCAAAAACACGCTCGCACCATGTGTCCTCACGATTATTCAGAGTGTGATAGATTATTTTAAGTCCGAGATGCGACATTGCGATCTCGTATACATCCGGGAAGCAGAAGCCGAATCTTATATCGACCTCATCGGCGTTCTTTATGACCGCGTTCAGCTCTCCGCCCGTGTATCTTGTCGGCTTCATAACACCCGACAAAATTTTATCCTTTAAAGTTATCATTCTTCTGTCGTTTCTCCGTTGTTTTTCTTTTTAAATATGCCTGATATTCTGTCGACCATATCCGGCGCTAGCTCAATAAGCTTTTCAACCGGGCTTGATCCCTCGTCCGTTGAAACAAAACGGATGCTGCCGCTTTTTGTTATAACGAGAAAGCCCTCCGGTCTTATAGACGCTCCCGCGCCTACGCCGCCGCCAAAAAGATTATTTCCCGCCGCGTCGGTCTCCTTGAACTCACTTCCGCCGCCGCCGACACCAAACGCAACCCTTGCGATAGGAATAATCATTGTGCCGTCTGCCGCCGTAACCGTATCGCCGATAATACTCTCGGCGGTAAATAATCCGTCCATAGAGTCTATGGCGGTTTCAATCAGGTCTTTAATCGGATTTGCCATTATTCAGTTCCCCTTTCAAACTCTTATATTTCTTGTACAGCGGTATTCCGTTATGCAATGCAATCACTGCCAGCGCCGCTATGTTAAATAAATTCGTTGTTATTATAGCCTCAAGCTCCGCAAAAATATGCGGATTTTTAAAATCGGGCTTAACCTCTTCCCTATGCTTTCTAAGACGCATCTTTTTGTCCATGACCCCAAGAACGTTATATATAAACGCTGCCGCAGCGCCGAACAAAAGTCCCGTCTGCATTGCGTCCTCCGTGCCGAAAATCAGCTTTATATCCAGCAGATTTATTGTAACCGCGCGCCGGAACATATATCCGAGCATTTTATAAACGGCTTCCTTGAGCTCCGCGATATTTCCGCGCGCAAACGAGATAGCAAGCTTTACCTTATCCGGCTTGTCCTCGCCTTCCTTATCCGCGTCCTCCGCTGACTTTTCCACTACCTCAGATACCTTTTCCTTTTTTTCCGGGAGCCGTATTCTTATAAATCCATACTTCAAGTCAAGCGACTGGTCAAGCGTGTTGTTTGTATAGGAAAGATACGCCGCGCATTTTATGGGTATAAAAAATATGATTGCGAGAACCGCAATAATTATTGCAATAACAATCAATGCTGCCATGTCCTCTCTCCTTTATACACCTTACTGCTCCTGCTGCATCGCCTCGATTGCCTGCTCCTCTGCCTGCTGCTGAGGCTGCGGCACATCGCCGTTTTCATCTTCTTCTGTTATGGAAAGCTGCTCGCCCGTTTGCGCAAGCTCCGGCATTATATTCTTGAAATTGATCGGCGGAAGATCGCGTGGGGTGCGCAGACCGAAGCAGCGCAAAAACGTATCAGTTGTCTTATACAGAATAGGCCGTCCCGGCGCGTCAAGCCGTCCGCACTCGTCTATAAGACCTCTCTCATAGAGTCTGTTTACACAGCCGTCCGAGTTTACTCCGCGGATTTTCTCAACCATACCGCGCGTTACCGGCTGCTTGTACGCGATTATCGCAAGCGCCTCCATCGCGGCATTTGAAAGCGGCTGATTTCTCTGCTCTCCAAGTATTTCGCGTATATATGTATAATACTCGGGCCGTGAGCATATCTGATAGCCGTCTGAAATCTCTATTATGTTAAAGCCGCGGTGATCGCGGTCATATTCCGCCTTCAGCTCAGTAACGGCGTCCTCTACCTCCTGTACCTGCTTATCCAGCACAACGGCAAGCTTAGCCGCCTTTACCGGCTCGCCCGCGGCGAACAATATACCCTCTATGGCATATTTTATGTTATCCATCAAAATTTATCCCTTCATTAACCTATTGCTCTGTTGCAGCTCCCGCGCAGGAGGATATTATAAACTCAGCCTGCTCCTCATCATAGTCGGCGCGTATTCTTTTCAGCTTGATCATTTCGAGGACTGCAAGAAAGGTTGCGATCATTTCCGGCCGCGAGTCCTCCTCGCGGAACAGTGTTGAAAATTCCACCCTTTTACGGCGGTGCAGCACCTTGCAGACCTTTTCTACCATATCGTCAACCGAAACCTTTTCGCGGCCTACAATACCCGAAAATGCCCGTTTTTCCGGCTTTGCCTTTCTTATGCGCCGCTGCAGTATGCTGCCTAACGCATCCGCAAGCTCGGAAAGCTCATGATGTCTGCTGTATTCCGGCACGGGGAACTTGATTTTTTCCTCCTCGCGGAACACCATATACCTTGACGAAAATTCACTCTTGCGCATTTGTTGTGAGGCTTCCTTGAACTTCTTATATTCATAAAGTCTGCGGGCAAGCTCCTCGCGCGGGTCCTCCTCGTCCTCCTCCTTCTCCTCTTTAGGAAGAAGCATTTTTGATTTGATATAGAGCAGCTGCGACGCAAGCACAATAAACTCGCTTGTATCGTCCAGACGCGATTTTTCAATTCCCTCAATAGCCTCAAGGTATTGATCGGTGATCTCAACAATGGGTATGTCCCATATGCTGACCTTGTTCTTTTTGATAAGTGTCAGCAGCAGATCGAGCGGGCCCTCAAAGCTTTCGAGCTTATATTTCATTTCCTCCATCTGTATCACCGTATCACACAAACAGATTTGCAAGCGACTGGCAGACGTTAAGAATACCTGTGAGCGCAAGGCTTACTCCTGTTCCGATTATCCTGTCAAATACACCGGCAAATGACAACAGAATGATAAGCAGAAAGCTGTATCGCTCAAACTGCTGAAGCTTGAAATACGCGCTCGTCGAAAGAAATATTCCGAGCACACGCGAACCGTCAAGCGGCGGTATGGGAATGATATTAAACACCAGAAAACATAGATTTGTCTGTGCAAACAGAAACAGTATGCTTCCTATTGTATTAATCGAATTTGCAAACAATCCTGTTTTATAGTATATAATCACGAACACAGTATAAATAAGCATTGATGCGAATGCGAGAACAAGGTTTGAAAGAGGTCCCGCCGCCGCGGTAACCGCCATACCCACCTTTGGATTTTTATAATACCGCGCATTGATCTGTACCGGCTTTGCCCATCCGAAGCCCGTAAGCACCATAAGTATCGCGCCTACAGGATCAAGATGCGCCAAAGGATTAAGCGACAGTCTGCCCGTCATTCTCGGTGTTGGGTCCCCCAGCTTATCCGATACCCAGCCATGACAGAATTCATGAAAGGTAAGCGCTATGAGCACTATCGGTATCATGATTATTTTATTGATTATATATGAAGCTGAAAACATTTCTTTCCTCCGATTTTATTCTTTTACTTCTCATAAGCAAAAAGTTCTGTTTAATTTACAGATATACTATTATATATTATAATATATTTCTCAGGATTTGTAAAGTACTTTTTTATGAAAATGACTGACAAGCTATATAAGCTACATAACATATAAAATATTTCATAAATATTGACTAAAAGATTATTTTATGTTATACTAAATATATCAAATATATCCAAAGGAGTAAAACATATGAAGAAAAAGATTATTTTGGCTATTGCATCTGCAGCAGTCTTAGCTGTCATATCTGGCTGTACTAATCGCGACGGGTTAGTCGCAAAGAATGTTGCAATAGAGCTTATGGAAAACGGATCATACAGTGCCGCTGCGGAGCAATGCGCGATAGCAATAGGCAATGGTGTAAAGGACAAAGATTTTATTCACATTTCTGATGTTATTAACGCCTATAACGATGCACTTTCAGCATTTGAAGACGGAGATATCAGTGAAGCATCCGAGAAGATTTCTGAAATCCATGACTATTCCGATCTTGCAATGGCAGATGATATTGAAGACCTTAAAGAAAAAATAGAAGATGAGGGAGATAATTCAGAAACTATTAACGATAGACTCAACGAGGTTAAGCAGCTTTATGACAGAGGAGATTATAAAGCCGCTCAAAAGAAGCTCTATTCTATCAGTGAGGATGATATGGACGCTAACCAGAGGAAAAATTATGATACCTTTGAGATCAACATAGAAAATAAATTGAACGCTGAGAACAGCACATCATCGTCCTCCTCAACAGTGCAGCACGCAGGCAGCGCCTACAACTACAGCGCCTATGACAATAGTCTGTCCACTGCATATGTCAGCGGAGCGGAAACAGGAAGCGTTTATTTCTGGACATCATCATCCGGTGACAGCTACACCACAACCTTGACTAACGGTACAACTATTTATACAACAGGTCATTCTTCGGGAGGGCGCACCCTTGTTAAATGGAACGGTTCATACGGCTGGATTACATCAAGATACATAAGCTCAAGCTATAGACGTTCTTACAAAGCAATAGACCATTATATAAGCGGAGCTTCATCGGGCAGTGTTTATGTCTGGAAATCGGCATATGGCGACGAATATTACACAACTATAACAAACGGTACCTCTGTAACACCTACCGGCAACTATTCAAACGGCCGTTCACAAATCTACTGGGGCAACGGATATGCCTGGATTACATCGGCATACTTATACTAACCCTGTAATTTTATATGGTTTTGCAGCGCATACCCGTATTCCTCACTTTTTAAAATGTAAAGATGGACTGTGTATCAAAACTAAATTATTGTTTATATACATACATGACCTCTCAGTCACGGCTGCGCCGTGCCAGCTCCCCTTGGAAGGGGAGCCTTTAGCAGAGCGCCGCCGGAGCATTGGCTCCCCTTTTAAGGGGAGCTGTCAGCCGAAGGCTGACTGAGAGGTTCGCCGCTAAACAATAATTTATTGCTCTAATTTCAAACACATGAATTTCAGCTCAGACAAAGTTTAAAAAAAACTGATAATAGAGCCGGTTCTGTTTTGATACAGTCCCACTTATGTCATAGGTGCTTGGAACGGACTATGTACCACTTTTGTTACTCCCTGCTGCAAAAACAGCTCAGAAGCAAATCTTCTGAGCTGTTGTACTCTTGGGTGCGGGGACCGGACTGCGTACCACTTTGTTCCTCTCTGCTGCAAAAACAGCTCAGAAGCAAATCTTCTGAGCTGTTATACTCTTGGCAGATAACGTCAGGAATGATAAAATGCACCCCCTTAATAGAATTTGCACCCCCTCGTCCAACTTTAGTTTACCACAGCACGACTGCTGTAAACTTTATTAATATGTCCTATATTCATCTAACATCTTTTTTAATACAATTGCATTTTCATATTCTTCTTTGAAGGCACCTTTTCTATATGTATTTGGCACTTCCATGTATGGTAATTTTTCACCATCTAAATATTTTTGTCTTTCTGACCATTTTGAACTTGCATACTTCTTAAAATTTATTTTCTCTTCCTCGGATGAAAATACCCTCTGCTTCTAAAAATAATTTTTGCTCATGTGTTAATTCTTCCATATCTACCCTTCCGTTACACAGTATACAGCATCCTTTAAATAATCAGGAATAATAAACTCTTTATCTATATTCTCGCCTCTTTTTTTCATTTCAATCTGTTCATGGATTACCCGGCTTATATATTGTGCAATTGCTCCCTTATTGAACGGCTTATCTATCTCCCGTAATCATATACAAGACGCAGAACAAGAAATTATTGATTGGGTAAGCGGCTTGGAAAAATAATTTAAGGAGATATTCAGCATGCAATACAAAAATTTAGGCGACAGCAGCTTAAAGGTGTCCGCCATAGGACTTGGCTGTATGGGAATGACGCACGCATACGGCGCGCCGTCCGATGAATCGGAAATGATTCAGTTAATTCATACAGCTGTCTGTATGGGTATTACATTCTTTGATACAGCGGAGTGCTACACGGGACATGATAAAAACGGACAGCTTGTATATAATGAAGAATTAGTCGGCAAGGCTTTAAAGCCTTATCGTGATAAGGTTATAATTGCAACTAAATTCGGAGTGCATCACAACAGCGACCTTTCACTTAAAACAGACAGCCGTCCCGAAACGATCAGAAAAAGTATTGAGGGTTCGCTTACTCGATTGGGTACGGATTATGTTGATTTGTATTATCAGCACAGGGTTGATCCCGATGTGCCTGTTGAGGAGGTAGCCGGAACGGTGCAGGATTTAATCCGTGAAGGAAAGGTGCGTTATTGGGGAATGTCAGAGGTGACAGAGGACCTTGTTCGCCGCGCGGACAAGGTGTGTCACCTTATGTGGATTTCAAAGGAAATTCAGATGACGTTTTTTTATTGCGTGACGGTGAGAAAATTCCGTACAGTGAGGTGACGGCTGATGAGTAATTTAACACTTGGCTCCCTGTTTGACGGCAGCGGCGGTTTTCCGCTTGCCGGAATAATGGCGGGGATTACGCCTGTATGGGCATCGGAAATTGAGCCGTTTCCTATACGGGTTACAACAAAGCGTATACCGCAGATGAAACATTACGGTGATATTTCAAAAATGAACGGTGCTGAAATCGAGCCTGTTGATATAATCACGTTCGGAAGTCCGTGCCAGAACTTATCTCTTGCCGGAAAACGTGAAGGATTAACGGGTGAAAAGTCTTCAATGTTTTTTGAGGCAATTCGTGTTATAAAGGAAATGAGGTGTGCAACCAATGGAAAATATCCAAGATGGATTGTGTGGGAAAATGTGCCGGGAGCATTGTCAAGTTCAAAAGGACAGGATTTTAGGACAGTCCTTGAAGAAATCTGTAAAATCAAAGATGAAACCGTATCTGTTCCTATGCCTGAAAAGAAATGGACAGGAGCCGGAGAAATTATGGGAAACGGTTATTCCGTTGCCTACCGAATACTCGACGCACAGTTTTGGGGAGTCCCCCAAAGACGCAGAAGAGTCTTTCTTGTCGCAGATTTTACAGGCGAATGTGCCGGAAAAGTATTATTTGAGTCAGAGGGCGTGTTTGGGAATTTTAAAAAGAGCCTCTGCTCGCGGCAAGGAACTGCCGGAGCTGTTAAAACGAGCATTGGAGAAACAGGCACAATCTGCCTGAATGACCAAGGCGGTGAGCGCATGGATGTGACCGAGGATAAAACGACAACACTGAGAGCACAGGCGCATCATCCACCATGTGTTATGCACTCGGCGGGATTTTGTACGGAGCATTCTGAGAATAGTCGCAGTATTGGTTACGAGGAGGAAACTTCCCCTACGCTTAGAGCCGGAGTTGTTCCGGCGGCAATGATGTTTGAAAATCATTCTCAGGATACAAGATACATAGGTCCGCTTAAAGTAGCACAGACAGTGCTTGCAACATTCGGAACGGGAGGTAATAATCAGCCGTTTGTGGTACATACACCGAAAACGCTGAAGATAAGAGGAGGATGCGACGGCGGCGGTAAAGGTGCTTTGGTGCAGGAAAACAAATCGGCAACATTA
>JBJEIW010000060.1:32038-53685 GCA_051877435.1 Candidatus Ornithomonoglobus sp. | reverse complement strand
AAACGACATATACAGAGAAGGGGTGCAGCAAAACTTACGTTTTGCTACAGCCCCAACCTTACTGTATTGTGTATGAGATTTTAATGGCATTTGGAGGAAGACTTTAATAAGGATAAGGAGGAGATATGATGAATAATAATATCTTAGTAACAGGAGCGGCGGGGTTTATCGGCGCGTTTCTGTCAAAGCGGCTGCTTGAGCAGGGAAAGACAGTAATCGGTGTTGATAACTGCAACGATTACTATGATGTAAGAATCAAGGAAGCTCGTCTTGCAATGCTTTCAAAGTATGATAAGTTTACTTTTATAAAAATGAACATTGCCGACAAGCCGGCGCTTGATAAGGTGTTTGAGGAATATAAGCCTGAAATAGTTGTAAATCTTGCTGCGCAGGCAGGCGTGCGCTACAGTATCGAAAATCCGCAGGTTTATGTTGAATCAAATCTTATTGGCTTCTTCAATATTCTTGAGGCGTGCAGACATAATCCTGTAAAGCATCTTGTTTATGCATCATCAAGCTCGGTTTACGGTGCTAACAAAAAGGTTCCGTT
The DNA here is from genome assembly GCA_051877435.1 of Candidatus Ornithomonoglobus sp. Taxonomy (GTDB): domain Bacteria; phylum Bacillota; class Clostridia; order UBA1381; family UBA1381; genus Ornithomonoglobus. The sequence goes on along the minus strand of JBJEIW010000060.1, from coordinate 53,135 downwards.
CTCAACAGACGATATGGTGGACAATCCTGTTTCGCTTTATGCTGCAACAAAGAAGTCAAATGAGCTTATGGCGCACTGCTATTCAAAGCTTTACAGCATACCGTCAACAGGACTGCGTTTCTTTACAGTCTACGGACCGATGGGCAGACCGGATATGGCTTATTTCGGTTTTACAAACAAGCTGAGAAAGGGCGAAACAATAAAGATATTCAACTATGGAAACTGTCAGCGCGACTTTACCTATGTTGATGATATTGTTGAGGGCGTTATAAGAGTTATGGATAAGCCGCCGGTTGTAAAGACAGGCGAGGACGGACTTCCGATTCCTCCGTATGCAGTGTATAATATAGGCGGCGGCAGACCGGAAAATCTGCTTGAATTTGTTGATATATTGCAGCAGGAGCTGATCCGTGCCGGGGTATTGCCGGAGGACTATGACTTTGACGCGCATAAGGAGCTTGTTCCGATGCAGCCGGGAGATGTGCCTGTTACATATGCGGATACAACAGCGCTTGAAAGAGATATGGGCTACAGACCGTCAACCACATTGCGTGAAGGTTTAAGGGCATTTGCAGAATGGTATAAGGAATTTTACGGAGGCGTTAATTAATTATGAAAATAGCAGTGGCAGGAACAGGCTATGTCGGTCTGTCGATAGCGACATTAATTGCACAGCATCATACGGTTTATGCCGTTGACATTATACCTGAAAAGGTTGAATTAATAAACAACAAAAAATCACCCATACAGGATGACTATATAGAAAAGTATCTTGCAGAAAAGGAGCTTGACCTTACGGCAACTCTTGATGCGGAGGCGGCGTATAAGGATGCGGATTTTGTTGTGATTGCCGCTCCGACTAACTATGACAGCAAGAAGAATTTCTTTGATACTTCGGCTGTTGAAAGCGTAATTGAACTTGTTATGAAGTATAACCCAAATGCAATCATGGTTATCAAATCAACTATTCCGGTTGGTTATACAAAGGATATAAGAGAGAAAACCGGCAGTAATAATATAATATTCAGCCCGGAATTTCTTCGCGAGAGCAAGGCGCTTTACGATAACCTATATCCCTCAAGAATTATTGTGGGAACGGACATGGAGGACGAGCGGCTTGTTAATGCAGCGCATACCTTTGCCGGACTGCTGCAGGAGGGAGCTATAAAAGAGGATATTGACACACTTTTTATGGGCTTTACGGAGGCTGAGGCAGTTAAGCTTTTTGCAAATACATATCTTGCTCTCAGAGTTTCATATTTTAACGAGCTTGATACATACGCAGAGATGAAGGGGCTTAATACCCAGCAGATTATAAACGGTGTGTGTCTTGATCCGCGTATCGGAAGCCACTATAATAACCCGTCATTTGGTTACGGCGGATATTGTCTGCCAAAGGATACAAAGCAGCTTTTGGCAAACTATCAGGATGTGCCGGAAAACCTGATTGAGGCAATAGTTGAATCAAACCGTACAAGAAAGGATTTTATTGCAGATCGTGTTCTGGAGCTTGCCGGAGCATACGAGGCTAACAGCTCATGGGATGCTAGCCGTGAGAAGGAGGTTGTTGTAGGTGTTTATCGTCTTACAATGAAAAGCAACTCAGATAACTTCCGCCAAAGCTCAATTCAGGGCGTTATGAAGCGTATTAAGGCAAAGGGCGCAACAGTTATTATTTATGAGCCGACATTAAAAGACGGTGTAACCTTCTTTGGCAGCAGAATAGTAAATGATCTTGAGAGCTTTAAAGCTCAGAGTAATGCAATTATAGCAAACCGTTATGATTCATGTCTTGATGATGTTGCAGACAAGGTTTATACAAGAGATATTTTCAGAAGAGATTAATATGAAATCCAAGAGCTGCCGACCCGGCAGCTCTTGAAGTTATAAATAATAGCTTATTGAAACACTGCCGGATGCAGTGTCACCCAGAGATATTATATTTGTCTGTTTTTTCTCAAAGCAGGATATCATAGAACATAAAATGAAAATAATAGGGAAAGTTGTGGGGCTTAGAGGAATTTTAAAATAGAATTGTAAAAATACACGGATTGACTGAACCAATATTGAAATTATTGCCCCGTCATATCAATAAGACAACTTTATAAAACATTGATTATAGGTTTAACACCCGCAAATTATGCCATTATATTTTTTTAATTTTGTTAATTTACCGACTGCCTTTTCTATGATAGAATAAAATCGGATGCTAATAATATAGTGCAGGAAAACTGTAATGAGTGAGATGATTGGAGGCAGAAAGATGAAAAAAAGATTTGCAGCAGCATTGCTGGTGATTGCAATGGCCGCAGGCAGTATGCCGGTTATGCCGGCTTTTGCGGCGCAGGGAGTAGAGCTGCTGAACTTTGATTATGATGATACATTATATTTTGAACCGAGCGGCGAAGGTAAAATAAGCCTGTGCGATAATGACGGTCACAGCGGAACAAGGTCTATAAAGCTTACCGGCAGAATCGCAGTGGATGACGGTGTAAAGCTTGGTGTTGAGCTTGCGGGCGAGAGCACAGTATATAATGTTACGGTGTGGGCAAAATCGCAGACCGGACAGAAGCTTACCGCGGAGCTGGGCGATAAAAAGATTAATTCCGCAAGACTTCCGGCTGGGGTCTGGACCAAGCTTGAGGGCAGCGTAACTCTTGACGGCAGCGATGCCGAGCTCGTTATTTACGGACTTGACGGCACAGGCGATTTTCTGATAGATGACGTTACGGTGCTTGCTGAAGGTCAGGTGATTACTACACCGTATGCGCCGGAGGGTGTGAATATGTTCAGTGACGGTGATTTTGAAAGCGGCGGCGCGGGCAGATTTGATGCGAGAACCAGCACTGTTGATATTACGGCGGAGGCGGCGCACAGCGGAAAATTCGGCGCGAGCGTTTCTGGCAGAACAAGCGACTGGAACGGAATAGAAACAAACATTAAGGACCTTGTCATACAGAAGGCTAACTATGAGGCATCGGCGTGGGTAAAGATTAACAGCGCGGAGAGTGTAAAGGCTGATTACTACTTACAGCTTGAGCTTGCCTCTGAGGGACAGAGCACGGAATACCCGTCTGTTATGCGATTTACGGCAAGCAGCGATGAATGGACGCAGGTTAAGGGCGTGTTCTCAACAGAGGGCTTCGCATTCCCTATCGCAAAGCTGAAGCTTTATATAGGCAGCGCGGACGGAAACGTACTGGACTTTTATGTGGATGATTTCACCTTCAGCTATACAAAGGAGCCGCCGTCGGGAGGCGCGAGACAGACTAACGCAAATCCATGGCTGAATACGGAGCTTACTCCGCTCAAGGATGTCTACAAGGACTCTTTTCTCCTCGGTACAGCCCGCAGCTCAAGCACAGGAGAGGCGGGACAGCTTGAGGACGCAATGATTGCGCGTCATTTTGATATACTCACCTTCGGCAACGACATGAAGCCGTCGTATCTTGAAAACAAGAAGGGTATATTTACCTTCTCAAAGGCGGATACAATGATTGAAAATACCCTTAATAACGGTTTACTCATGCACGGCCATGTGCTTGTATGGCATCAGCAAAGCCCGTCATGGCTCAACGAGGGACTTGGCAGAGAAGAAGCTCTGGCAAACCTTAAGGAATACATAACAGACGTTATGGGACATTTCAAGGGCAAGTGCTACAGCTGGGATGTTGTAAACGAGGCGATTTCAAACATAACGGATTCAAGTAAGGTTTCGGGTATTCTCGGCGACACGCCGTGGCATAGGGCGATCGGCGACGACTTTATCGAGCAGGCGTTCCGCTTCGCCCATGAGGCAGACCCGGATGCGAAGCTCTACTATAACGACTTTAACCTTGACGACGCCACAAAGGCGGACGCGGTTGTAACCTTGGTAAAGGATTTGCAGTCAAAGGGAGTTCAGATTGACGGTATAGGTATGCAGGGACATTACAGCGTCAATACCTCTATAAAGGCTGTTGAAAACTCAATAAAGAAATTTGCGGAGCTTGGCGTAAAGCTTTCAATTACGGAGCTTGACGTAACCTGTATGCAGGCGGGAGATGTGCCTACCCAAGCGGAATATGTAAAGCAGGCTCAGAAGTATGCGGAGCTGTTCAGGCTGTTCAAGCAGTACAGCGATGTTATAGAAAGAGTAACTCTGTGGGGCTTTGATGATGCTACAAGCTGGAGAGCGGAAAGCTATCCGTGTGTTTTTGACGGCGATTATCAGCCTAAGGAGGCATATTACGCGCTGCTTGATCCGGATAAGTATCTTGAGGAGCACCCGCTCACAAGCAATGTGGTAAAGAGACTTGGCGCGGCATACGGTACTCCGGTAATTGACGGTGATATTGACGCGTCGTGGGAAAATGTTCCGTCGGCAAAGCTTGACCGCTATGTAATGGCATGGCAGGGCGCGACAGGCACAGTCAGGGCGCAGTGGGATGAAGACACGCTGTATCTTATTTACAATATAACCGACCCGCTTTTAAGCGCTGTAGCGGCGGATGATTATATGCAGGACAGCATTGAGGTATTTGTGGATGAGAACAACGCAAAGACAACCTACTATGAAGAGGATGACGCACAGTTCCGCGTAAGCTGCGAGAATAATCACAGCTTCGGAACAAACGGCACTGAGGACAGGATTAAATCGGCGGTTAAGAAGGTCGACGGCGGATATGTTGTCGAGGCGGCAATTAAGTTCAACAGCCCGAAGAAGGCGGGAGATGTGATCGGCTTTGACGCACAGGTGAACGACGACGGCGCGGGCGACGGCAACAGAACCTCAATCGCAAAGTTCAATGATATAACAGACCTGTCATGGGGCAATACGGAGAACTGGGGCGAGCTTGAGCTGAGCATGGACGGAAGCGTTACAGGCGGCGAGGAGCCGGAGGCAGCAGCGGAGCAGACGGAGGATGAAATTAAGGTAATCCTTAACGGCAGCGCGCTGACCTTTGACGTTCCTCCGGTAATCATGAACGAAAGAACGCTGGTTCCTTTCAGAAAGCTCTTTGAGGAGCTTGGCGCGGAGGTTGAATATATCGGGGACGGCAGATATGTAAACGCGGTGAAGGGCGAAACGTCAATCAGCCTTCAGATAGACAATACATCAGTTACGGTAAACGGCGCTGAGCAGACGCTTGACGCGGCGCCGGTTATCATAGACGACAGAACTCTTGTTCCGCTGCGCTTTGCGGCTGAATGTCTTGACGCGGAGGTCGACTGGAACGGTGACACGAGAACAATTACAATAAACACGAAATAAAACGGGGAGGAACATAAAAAGAAAATGAAAAGGAAGCTTATTTCATTTGTCACAAGCGCGGTTATGCTGCTGTCGGCTCTCCCGGCAGTCCCGGCAGTAACGGCAGCGGCTGAGGATATAACGATACTGAATGCAGATTTTGATGACGGAGGCTTAAACGGCTTTGAGGTATACGCTCCCTCGGAGGGAACAAATCCTTCGATTGCGAATGAGGACGGCGCAGTTAAATTCACAGAGGGCTCCGGCTGGAACAAAAATAACGGTGTAAAGAGGGATATTACACAGGAGCTTGCGGCAGCGGGCTTTAAGAGCGGAGATACCATCAGCGTATCGCTTGATTTTTCGTGCTCGTGGTACAACAATCCGGCAAACGTGTTTATAGAGGTAAACGGAGTAAAAACGACGATTGTTTCGGATGGTGTGGGAGGCGAGACATGGACAAAGACAAGTCTTTCCGGCAGCGCGGCGGTTACATATAATGCCGGGGATACGGTATATTTCTGTGTAACTCAGCATACTGGAACGCATTTATATGATAATATACTGATCACATATTCCGGCGGAGACTCTGCAACAGACGCGCCGTCGACAACGGAGATTGCGCCTTCGGGCAGCGAAATTCTTAATGACACGTTCGACGACGGCACTCTTTGCGGGTATGAAATATATGATCCCACCGCGGGAACAAACCCGGCAATAAATACAGATGACGGCTGTTTGCGCTTTACAGAGGACAGCGGCTGGAACAAGAACAACGGTATAAAGAAGGATATAACCGCGCTGCTTGCCGTGGCAGGCTTTAAGAGCGGGGATACCGTCAGCGTATCACTCGATTTTTCGTGCTCGTGGTATAACAATCCTGCAAACGTATTTATAGAGGTAAACGGTGTAAGGACAATACTTGTATCGGAGGGCCCCGGAGGAGAGGCTTGGCTCAAGGCAAACCTTACAGGCAGCGCGGCGGTTACATATAATGCCGGAGATACGGTATATTTCTGTGTAACGCAGCATACGGGAAATCATCTTTATGATAACATAGCGCTTACTTATTCGGGCAGTTCCGCAGCTCAGACGCCTGCCGCAACAGCGACGGCAGATGTAACGGCGGCGCCCACATCAGCGCCGACGCCTGCTCCGGTGCCTACGCAGACACCGACTCCCCGACCGTCACTCAATCCGAATCCGGACGGCGGAGAGCTTTTCAGCTATTCGGGAAATGACTTTACGGATGCGGATATTCTCGGCAGGTTCAGCCAATATGACAGAGCGGACAGCGGAGTTACGATAGAGGCTGACGGCGCAAAGCTCACCTTCTCAACAATGACCAGCTCGACTAATAAAAACGGCTTCCGCATGGATATAACCGATTTTGTAAAGAGCACAGGCAGCGGTCATCTTTACAGCGCGGAGCTCGATTTAAGGTCGACATGGTGGAGCGATAATCAGGGAACTCTTGCAATCGAGGTTATTACAAACGGCTCCGCATCGGAAACGGTTCTTGATAAGAAAGCGGGAACCGATACAAAGGAAAGATATATATACTCGGGAAGCGGCTATGTATTTTTTGATGATGCGTCGCAGATAAATCTTGTATATTATCAGCTGGCGGGAATGCACGAATACTACAGCGTTTCGCTTTCGTGCGATACAGAAAAAACAGCAACCCCTCCGCCGACAGCGGTTCCGACAGAGACTCCGACGCCAAAGCCGACAGCCGATCCGAACGCGTTCATTCATGATGAGTTCAATGACAGCAGTGTTCTCGCCAAGTATGACGGATATTCATCATCAAATACTGATGATGCGGTTTCGGTTTCAAACGGAAAGCTCAAGTATACCGCGGGCAATGATTATAACGCGGCAAACGGTATCAGACGCGATGTTACGGACGAGATAAAGAGCTATGTCAGCGGAACAAATTTTGTTGTTTCACTTGACATTAACGCATGGTGGGGCAGCAGCGGAAAGTATGAGCATCCCGCATCGGTATTCTTTGAGGTGGTAAGCGAGAACGGCGCTGCATCGCAGACTGCGGTTGCAAGCGGACCGAGCGAGAGCGACCCGTACACGGGTGATGACGCATATATTTTCGGAAGCGCGTTACTCAGCTTCCGGGATACGGACAGAATTTATCTTTGTGTAACGCAGGACAGCGGAACACATTATTATGACAATATAACAATTTCCGCAAGCTCACCGTATGAGGATGGAATTGTGCAGCTTACATCGGGAAGGAGCTTCCCCGGCACATATATGCCCGAGAACGCAAGGACTATATATATAGACACCTTCTCAGATGCGGGAGAGCTTGAAAAATATACACCGTACAGCACAGCCTTCAGCGGGGATGCCAAGCTTGACAGCGGAATGGCAGCCTTTAGCTTTGCGAGTGACTGGAGCTCGGACAACGGCGTAAGCGTAAATGTTACGGATGCAATGCGAGCGGGCTATCCGGGCGGAGACTTCAGAGCGGCGCTTGATTTCAGAACAACCTACTGGGGCGGAAGCGCGGTCAATGTATCACTCAGATACGGTAACGATACAAAGGGCTGGAGGTCCTATGACGCGGCATCGGCTGTGGGTACGGATTCGAGCAAAATAACACATATTTCCGGAGTTATTGCCGGAGAAGATCTCGCAGGCTACGATCCGGAAACCGATGAAATGATAATAAACATAACTCAGGGCGCGGGGAACTGGCTTATAGACAATGTCGCAATAGAGATACCGTACACATCGGCAAGGGTATTTGACACAGCCGTTTCAGACTGGTCACAGCTTGACAAGGTGAATACGGTAAGCGTTATGTACGGAGGTGTTTACGTCAGTGAATCGGCGGTAGTATGGGATACTACGGCGGAAAATGACAATGTTGTATACGGCACTGCAGGAAGCGGCGGTCTGAGAGCAAAGGCAATAAGAACAACCGGAGCAAAGAAGCTCACTGTAACAGCAGACGGAATAAAGGTTGAGGACACGGCTCTTGAGTACGGGCAGCGCGCGGCGGCATCCGGTTCGGATGAAATGGTATTCTTGGTGGATAATCTCACTGATATGAACCTTCTCAGCGCGGTTTCGGCAACGGGCAGCTACAGCGAGCCTGTAAGCGGAACAACAGAGGTCGAAAGAGCTATAAAGGTATCAGACGTCGGCAGCGGTGTAAGGGCGGAAGGCACAATACCGGAATATGCCGGAAATGAAGAATGTATAGTAGCTTTTGACAGCAGCGGCAGTCCGGTAACGGCGCAGCGCATTCTCATAGACGCTGACGGTAAATATTGCGCAGAGCTTAATAATATAGCCAACGGCAGCTACACCGCGGTAATGACGGATACGGGAGCTTCGGCGGCGTTTGCATATGCCGACGCGTCTGCCTTTGCGGAGCTTGTTGCGAGGGTAAAGAACGGTGAAAGCGTTTCAGCTCTTATAGGCGGCGCGGACAGGGAAATTAACAGGATAACGATCGGCGCCGAATATTTTGACGTATATGATAAGCTTACAGCGGCGGCACAGTCAGCCGTATGCGGCGAATTTAAAAACGTGCTGTTAAAGAGCGGTGAAACAAGGGCGCAGGCGGCAGCGGCGTTTGATCTGCTTACTGCGGCAAATTCGGCAGCGGCAGAGCTTGCATCTGACGAATGGAAGCAGCTTGTAACGGATAACGCAAAAGAGCTTGGCATAAGCGTGCTTGACGCATATACTTTATTCGCCGCAATGAGCGATAAAGCGGTATCTGAGGTTAAAGCAAAGCTTGCAAAGAAGAATATTACCGTATCAGGCTACAGCTATGATTTTGCGGCGTGTGTAATAAATACGGCTGTAACAGAGGCTACGCATTATTCTGAGGTGCTTGATATACTTAAAGCAAATGCCGGCTTACTCGGAATAAGCGCATCATCACTTACATCTGATGCGGCAAAATATGTTCAGTCAAACATAAAAGGCTCAATGCTCACAATAGCGGAGCTGAAAGGGCTTGCGGAAAAGGGTATAGCAAGCTCGGCAGCAAACACCTCCTCGGGCGGAGGCTCGTCCTCCGGCGGAGGCGGCGGAGGCGGCGGTTCCTCCTCGGGCAGCAGCTCGTCCTCGGGCGGCGGAACGGTTGCGGTAGGCATTTCGGGCAATAATGTTGTATCGGCAGGCAACAGATCAGAGCTTGACACATCCCCGATACAGCCGTCCGCACCGGCATTCAGCGACTTATCGGAGGCTCCGTGGGCAGTGGAAGCGATAGAAGCGCTTGTTTCGATAGGCGTGCTCAACGGCTATGAGGATAATACCTTCAGACCGCAGAACAAGGTGACGCGCGAGGAATTTGTAAAGATCATTGTAACGGCGCTGGGGCTCGGCGAAAGCGGCAATGTCAGCTTTACCGATATTGATCCCTCGAGATGGTCATATGACGCCGTTGCAAAGGGTGTGCAGGCCGGAATAATAAACGGTATGCCGGACGGCAGCTTTGCGCCCGAGACGCAGATAACCCGTCAGGATGCGGCTGTTATGATTTACAGGGCATTGCAGGCAATCGGCGCAGAAGCATCCGGCGGCGGTATCGCATTTGACGATGCAGCAGCCGTTTCGGATTATGCTTCGGAGGCGGTAGGCGCTCTTACCGCAAAGGGCATTATAACGGGTAAGGATAACAATATGTTTGCCCCGCTTGACAGTACAAGCAGAGCGGAGGCGGCCGTTATTATCTACCGGGCGCTCAATACAAGATAACAGGAGGAAGCTATGAAAAAAATACTTTCAATGATAACTGCTGTGTCAATCGCGTGCGGCTGTATGCTTACAGCCGTACATGCGGAGGACGGGCTTATTCTGAATACAGGCTTTGAGGATGGTGAAGCGGGCTTCAGCGCGCGCGGAACCGCAACGGTCACATCGACAACCGCGGCGGCGCATTCCGGAACCTCGAGCCTTATAATCGAAGGGCGCGGAGGCGATGCGTGGAACGGCGCGGCGCGGGGGATCAGCGGAATAAAGCTTGACGAAAATTACAAGGCTGTCGCATACATAAAGGCGGCGGAGCCGGGCGAAAGCTTTGAGGTCAAGATGAGCCTTGAGATGAAGGATTATAACGGCACCACATACCCGCAGGTCGGAACCGCCACGGTAAACAGCGATTCATGGACAGCGATCGAGGGAACATGGAAGGCTGATTACACCGGAAATCTTGAGATACTCAACCTCAATTTTGAAACAAGCGATAACGGCGTCGGCAAATCGTTTTATGTTGACGATGTGTTTTTCGCGCAGTCAGGCGTAAAGCAGCCGCAGCTTGAAGAAGAGCCGGTAAAGCAAAAGACGGTAACCTATTCGGGTATCGAGCTTGCGGAGGATGTCGCGGGTACAAAATATGAAAAGCAGATTGAAATAATGCAGGTACTGGGTGTTATGGACGGCTATCCTGACGGAACCTTTAAGCCTGAAAACAACGTGACCCGCGCCGAATTTTTAACTATGCTCCTGAGACTTATAAGGATGCAGGATGTACAGACGCCGACCGACAGCTTTACCGATGTTCCGGCATCACATTTTGCAAACGGATATATCGGTTATGCAACGTCAGCGGGAATATGTGACGGCTACGGAGACGGACTTTTCGGCCCGGACGATACTGTAACATATGCGCAGGCGGTTAAAATGCTTATGTGTCTTATGGGCTATGACACGGCGGCGCAGAGCCTCGGCGGCTATCCGAGCGGATATATAGCAGCGGCAAATCAGCAGGGGATAGGCGTTTCAGACTATACAAATGATGAACCGCTCAACCGCGGCGCGGTAACGGCTCTGTTTGAAACCGCTATTGACGCGCCTCTGTACATGATAGATTACGGTAACAATAACAAGCTGTATCTTGATAAAAACACAACCATTCTCTCTGAATACTATGACGCCGTATATGAAAAGGGTTATGTTATTTCGAGTAACACAAGTACAGTATCAAACAATACAAGCGCTCTCGGAAACGTGAATATTGACGGTACCGACTATAAGACAGGAAATACAAGCGCAGACAAGCTTGTCGGCTATTATGTAACTTATATCGCGGCGCAGCCCGATAAGGGTGATAACGGAACCCTGCTGTACATTGATGTAAATGCAAACAGGAATGACGAGCTGATAATCAAGGCGGAAGATATTGAAGGCTTTGAGGATTATCAGTATGAATATTATATAAGCGAGAGCAAAACAAAAAAGGTGAAGCTTGAAAAGGATTTCAATCTTATATATAACGGAAAAACCGTAACTACCGGCTACAGCGGCGAGCTTATGACCCCTGTTCTCGGAGAAGTAAAGCTCATCGCCAACGATTCGGGCAATTACAGCACTGTAGTAGTTACAAGCTATGATATTTATATTGTAAGCGCGGTAAACCGCGGTCTGAAGACAATATATTCAAAGAATAATGACAGTATAAAGCTTGACTATGACGCGGGCGATATAAATATTTCCTTTGAAGATAAAAACGGTAAGGAGCTTGCATTCACCTCGATAGCGGAGGATGATGTTGTTCAGGTCGCATCGTCGCTTGACGGTGAGGAAGTAAAGGTTATAGTTACCTCAACCAAGGCTGAGGGTATACTCAAAACCACGTCGGAGGATGAGGTAAACATAGACGGCACAGTTTATGATGTATCGGATTATTTTAACGAAAATTACAGTATGCCGGACCTTGGGAAATCAGTTACAGTATATCTTGATATGAACGGAAATGTCGTATATATCGGCGAGGGCAGCGTATCGGGAATGACGGCAGGCTTTATCAACAAGTGCTTTATTGATGAGGGCGCTGATGATTACACATTAAGAATATTCTCAGAGAACGGCAAGTTTATTGATTACGGATTCACATCAAATGTGAATATAGACGGCGCCAAATATTCGTCGGCGGACGCGGCAAAGGAGATTATAAAAATAATAGAGGCAGGATCAGATGAGGGTAATAACTTCAGTACCGCAGAGCACAGAATAATTCTTTATTCCGCAAACAGTGACAAGAAAATCAGCAGAATTGATACCGCGGCGGTTACAACCGACGGCGAGGATACCTTAAAGCCCGGGCTGACTCTTTCAGCGGACGAGCTGTTCAGCTATAAGCAGAGTACGGGTACCTTCTATAACAGCACAAACAGCCATTATTTCTCTCTTGACGACGAGGCGATTGTATTCAGTGTTCCGAACGATCTGGGCAATACCTCGGAATATGAAATAAAATCAAAGAGCAGCTTCGGATGGCAGGATTATGAGATATATCCGTTCAAGGCGGGAGCATCAAGTCTGCTTACTGGCTACGCGGTTGAATTTTCAGAAAGCAACAGCAGCGTAACCAATGACGGTTATGTCATTACGAAGGTGCTTGACGGACTGAACGCAGCAGGTGATGAGTCAAAGATCGTGGAGCTTTATAACGGCACGAAAAAGAGCTATGCGCTCAAGGATTCCGACCTTTGGAAGCCGGAATGGGGCAAGGGCACGATTGTAAAGATCGGCGTAAACAGCAGCGGTGAGATTTCGGCAATAGAGGAAGCAAAGACAAGCGGAAAGATTATTTCCGATTATGACTACAGCGGCAAGGGATATATTTATGAGCGCGAAGGCGGCTGGGGATATTTCACAACCTCAAAGCCGGGCGCGGGCTCCGATGTCAGCGACATGGTTCTCATTCCGATAAGCAAGTTTAATATTATTGTATACAACAAGCGAAGCGAGGAGTGCTACGTCGGTACGACAGGAGATATTGTTGACTATGTAAGCGATCCGGCTCACTGCACGGAAATCTTCATCACGATGAACTACGAGAATCCAAAGACTATGATTTGTATAGTGGATTATTAATAAAAGAGCATGACGGCGCGGAATCTGATTTCGCGCCGTTTTTTCAGTATAAGTGTTTAAGTTTGATAATTGTAAAACAGTATATGATATTATATAATGATAACATCTAAAACTGTTTTTTTTGAGAGAGGAGATTTTATGTATGAACAGACGCTTTATTGCATTACTCAGCGCGGTATCCGTTATGGGTACAATGCTTTCAGCGGTGCCGGCTACGGTTACGGCTGCGGAGCAGGATACCTATATTGCAGTGGCAGAGGAAACAGAGTCATCCATTATAACGCTTTTTGCTCCTGACGGAGAAGAGGGCTACGGCAGATTTGAGGCATACAGCTCCGAAAACGGAACTGTTACACCGCACAGCGGCTGGGTGGACTTTCAGCAGAACGACGGCTACGGCTGGAACGCGGCAAACGGTATAAAGGTAAACGTCACAGACGAGCTCAAAAATGCCCAGAGCGGCGGAGAGTTTGAGGTTTCATTCAAGTTTACAAGCTATTATTGGGGCGGCGAAAATGTAAGCGTATATTTTGAAACGGCAGACGGAGAAAAAACCGCTTTGACAACCACTACCGAAATCGGTGAAAACGGAACAGAGCAGGAGGTAGCCGCAAGCGGTACATATACATTCGGTGATGACGATACGGTATATCTCTGTATAACACACAGCTCCGGCACACAAAGCTACAGCTATTTCAGCCTGAGCGGCACCATGAAGGGCGCGGAAATTGTAACGGCTCCTCCCGAGAGCGGAGAGACAGAGACGCTTTTCGCTCCGGGTGATCTGGACGGCTACAGCCGGTTTGAGGTATACAGCGCCGATAACGGAACTGTTACACCGCACAGCGGCTGGGTAGACTTCCAGCAAAATGACGGCTACGGCTGGAACGCGGCAAACGGTATAAAGGTTGATGTAACAGAGGAACTGAAAAATGCTCAGAGCGGAGCTTTGTTCAAGGTTTCGTTCAAATTCACAAGCTACTATTGGGGAAATACGAATGTAAGCGTATTTTTTGAAACGGCAGACGGAGTAAAGACTGCCTTAAAGACCACAACAGAGCTTGGTGAGAACGGCACTGCGCAGGAGGTAGCCGCAAGCGGGGCCTTCAGCTTCAGCGAGGAGGACACGGTATATCTCTGTATAACACACAGCTCGGGAACACACAGCTACAGCTACTTCACTCTCAGCTGCGGAGACGGCGCCCAAATACCGACAACTGCGCCGGACGCAACCGAGGAGCCGGACGGTGATAAGGTGCCGCTGCTGTCAAAGACCTTCGACAGCAGGGATGAGCTTGCGGGCTTTATGGCATATGACGCATCGGCTTCGGAGGAATACGAGCTTCAGGCAGATAACGGCTATCTTACGGTTACCTTTAACGGAAGCGACTGGAACGCGTCAAACGGTATAAAATACAACATCACATATTTGGTTAAGGGCAGGAGCGGCGGAACCTTCGGCGCGTCGGCAGATTTCTTCAGCTATTATTTCGGAACGGCGGACGCTGAGCTGTTCTTTGAGGTCATTAAGCCGGACGGAACAAAGACGCAGACGGATATTGCCTCGGGCGCTGCCGAAAACGGTCAGTATACGACGATGAAGGGCGAGACCGCGCTGAGCTTTGAGGACGACGACACAGTATATCTGTGCGTAACTCATAGCTCGGGAACGCACCGCTATGATAACATTTCTCTTTATTATTGCGGCACATTGGAGACAACGCCGATTTTCACGGACGATTTTTCAACCGCGGAGCAGGCCGATTTATACGCTTCCTATGACAGTGAAATTCCGGTTACAAAAACAGTTGAAAGCAATTCGCTCAAGTTTGAGTTTGATAACGGCGATCAGAACTGGAGCAAGTCAAACGGCTTCAGACGCGAGATAACGGACGATGTCAAGGGACTTAGCGGAAGCTATACCCTCTATGCCTCCATGAGCTTCCGCTGTTGGTACTACGGCGAGGCAAATATGTTCTTTGAGGTGCTTACGGAAAACGGGGCAGTAAGGTCAAAAACACCGATAGCCACAGGCAAGGGCGAAAACGGTGATACTATAGAGCTTTCCGGCAAGGCACGGATATATTTCGACGATACGGACAGGGTATACCTCTGTGCAACGGAAGACGCCGGCACTCATATTTATTCAAATGTAAAGCTTTCGTACAGAAAATGGTACGGCGGCGCGATAGAAGGACCTTTACCGGTAGTTCCGTCAGGTGCGACAGCCTTCTTTGTGCATGGTTTCTCATCGGCGCTCAAGGATTCACAGGCGGCGGCGTACAGCGCGTACGGCGAGGGCAGCGTTGCGGGCGGTTTAACTCAGACGCTTAAATTTACGGCAGACGCGGAAGCGGAGACAAACGGTATAAAGACAGACGTAACAAGCTATGTAAGAAACGGCGCGAGCGGCGACACCTTCGGCGCGGCGCTCATAATGAAAGCATTTAACTCGGACGCGGCTGCTTCAATGTTTATTGAGGTAACGGATGAAACCGGAGCGGTAAAGAAAACCTATCCGCTTGCGTCATCAGACGGTGCGGAGCTGACAGACGGTACATATTATATGGGTACAGGCTGGCTTGCGTCACCGTTAATAGGTGAGGCAGGTATAGAGTTCGGACAGAGCGACAGGATATATCTTTGCGTAACTCAGCCGGCGGCAACGCAGCTCTATGACGATATTTATTTCTGGGGGAAGCTATCCGCACCGTCCGGCGCCGGTCTTACCGCGTTCACACCGGAGCTTACGGAAAGCGGAGCGCAGGTTGTAATATCCAACAGAACCAACAAGGACGCAGCGGCTTCAATCCTTACGGTAAAGTATGAGAACGGAATCCCGTCATCGGTTAAGCTGAAAACAGCGGAGCTTGCGGCAAATACGATTAATGAAGCGGTAGAATTTGAAGCAGAAGCGGGAGACACGGTCTATATCTGGGACGGCAGTCAGAAGCCTCTTATCGGAAAGACCGTTCTTGAGAACACCGAAACGGCTATGATAGGCACATGGTCGGCGGCTCAGATGGACGTATTTGACAGCAGCCTCCGACAGGAGACAATAGACCTCTCGAACAAGACAATAAGACAGAAGGTACGTCTTACAACAGGCGGCGAAAAGCTTACGGTTGAATTTTCAAACCAGTTCGGCTACGGTCCGCTTGAGATAAAGGCGGCAAACGCGGCAATCCCGGGTGAAGGCTCGGTAATACAGCTTGATACCGACACGCCGATCACCTTCGGCGGAGAGACCTCAGTAGTAATCCCTAAGGGCGAAACGGTTATATCTGATCCGGTATATATAAAAACCGGGGATTTGTCAGACCTGGATATAACAATAAGTGTCGGCGAGGTACCGTACAGCACAACCTATAATCAGTGGTCAACGGGTCTTACCTGTCATGCGGGCGCGCGCAGCACGACCTATGTTCAGGAGGGCGCGTCGGTTTCATCACAGTCAATGACTTTAGGTGAAACAATTACCGCGTGGGTATTCCTTGCAGGCATAAACGTTCTCGCGCCGGCTGAGAACGAGGCGGTAGTATGCTTCGGCGATTCAATAACAGACGGCGTAGGCTCGACTACAGACGCAAACAACCGTTGGACGGATGTATTTGCGCAGCTTTGCAAAGCAAGCGACAGCACAAGGAACATATCAGTACTCAACATGGGTATCGGCGGCAATGCCGTTGTTTCAGGCTCCGTAGGACCTATGGCGACAGAACGATTTGAAAGAGATGTTCTGAACCAGCAGGGCGTTAAATACATGGTTCTGCTCGAGGGTATAAACGACATAGGAAAGGAGTCGGCAATCAGCGCAAATCCGTCATATGCGGAGCAGATTAAGGCGGCATACAGTGATTTTATCGAAAAGGCTCATGAAAAGGGTATAAAGGTATACGGAGGAACAATTCTTCCGTGCGGAAACTATACAACCTATTACAGTGAGACAGAGGAAGCGCTGAGAGAAGAGATCAACACATGGATTCTGAGCAGCGAAAGCGGCTTTGACGGCGTAATCGATTTTGCATCGGCAATGGAGGATCCGTCAAAACCGGGTTATCTTAACACCACCTACGACTGCGGAGACGGTCTGCACCCTAACCCGACAGGCTACGAGCTTATGGGAACAATGGTATATAATACAATTTTCAGTGAATAATTTGTAAAAGCAGGCATCGTAGCTGCGGTGTCTGCTTTTTATCTTAAAATGGAGAAAGCAATATGGAGGACAAACTGAAAAGGCTTGCGGCTGTTATTACCGCCTCTGCGGCTCTTCTCGGCGCTTCAGCTTGGTCGGGAGCAGTGACGCTTGACAGAGCGGTGGACAGTGAGTATATAATATGGAGCGCGTCAGCGTCGGATATGTCAAAACAGAAGGGTGATGCGTTGGATGCGGACGGGAATCTTACCCTCGGCTGGACGCCGGATAATAAATCCGGTGAAACCAATGTTACCATAAACGGTATTACATTCATTTATTATCTTTCTCACAGCAGCGAGAACGGCGGCTGGGATTCCTCGGCAAAGGCTGCAAAGGGACCGAGCTTAAAATTTACCGCGCCGCAAAGCGGAGTGTTTACCGCATATATAACAAATATGAACAGCGCCAAGACCTTCTATATCTCAGAGGGCGGCGGCTCAAGTCCGGTGGTTATAGACAGCGCAATAGGCTCGGAAACAGGCGGCAGCTTTGCAATGAGCATAAATGTTGAAGCGGGAAAGGATTATTACGCTTATGTAAACGGTTCAAAGGGCAGCTTCTGCGGCGCGGCGTTTGAGCCGGGCGCGGAGATTATTCCACCGGAAAATCTCCTTACCAACGGAGATTTTGAAACCGGCAGTCTTTTACCGTTTGTGCGGCGTTCGTCAGTCTGCGCGGTTTCATCGAAAAATCCGCACGGCGGTGATTACTGCGCGTATGTCAGCGGCAGGAGCGCTTCATGGACGGGTATACAGTATGATATAAACGATATTATTGAAGCGGATGGCTCATACCGCGCCGCTGCATGGATACGTCTTGCGGACAACGTTCCCGCGGACACCGACTGTAATTTCTATCTCCAGTTAGAAATACAGGAGGAGGGCAGGGAGGTCAAATATCCCATTATAGACAATCAGACGGCAAAGTCGGGGGAGTGGATAAAGCTTTCGGGCATCTTCAGCCTTGAGGACTACAAGCTTCCGCTGAGCAGAGCGCTGCTGTATATATGCTCATCTGATACGAACACGGCGGACTTTTACGCGGATGATTTTGAAATTTACAGCACGGGCGCAGTCACATCTCAGTATCCGCCGATAACGGAGTTCCCGACAACGGCGAACGATTTTATAAAATCAATGGCAACGGTTGATTTCAATATCGAATATCAGGAGATTGCCGGATTCGGGGGAAGCGGCGCATTCGGAACGGCGCAGTCCATAAAAAATCTTCCGTCGGATAAGCAAAGTGAGGTTCTCTCTTTGTTATTTGACAAGGATAACGGCATAGGCCTTACCGTTATAAGAAATATGCTCACTCCCGCAATTGGAGAAACACCGGGTACAATAAATCTTAACGCGGACGAGGCTCAGGGCTGGCTTATGGAGCAGGGGAAAAAGTACGGCGCGGACAAGATAATGACAACGTGCTGGACGCCTCCGGCATGGATGAAGGATAACAACAGCACAATCGGCGGATCGCTTGCATCGGAGCATTATCAGGATTTCGCGGCATATCTTGCCGATTACGTTGAGGAATATAAGAAAAAAGGGATTGATATTGACATTATATCACCCTGTAACGAGCCGGATTTAAGCCCGGACTATGACGGCTGTACATGGACGGCGGAGCAGATTGCGGATTTTATAAAGAATTATCTGAAACCGGAGCTTGTCAGTCGTTCAATGAATACAAAGATACTTGCGGCAGAGGAAATGCGCTTTAGCGAGAACATGCTGAGCGGCATACTGGCGGATAAGGAAGCCGCGGACGCGGTAGATATTTTCGGAGTACACGGCTACGGAACAAGTACCTTTTCTCATCTTACAAATGTTGAAAACACGGGAAAGCCTTTATGGATGACAGAGATTATGGGCTACAACTCGCGTGATGATTCGATTCTCGACGGTCTGCTCTGGGCAAAGAGGATCTATCAGGCAATAGCGAAGGCAGGAGCGAATGAATGGAACTTCTGGTACCTCGCGCATCAGTATGACGGAGGAAACAGCGCGATAATTGTGCTTGATAACTATGATGAGGATTACATGCTTCCGAAGCGTTATTATACGATAGGAAATTACTCAAAGTATATACGTCCCGGCGCAAAGCGTGTTGAGTCAACACTTGAACCTAATACCAACGTATACCTTTCCGCATATAAGAATACAGACGGCAAAGAGGTTATTGTCGCGGTAAACGGAAATGTGAACGAGCAGTCAGTAGATCTGACGCTGAATGGCTCCGAAACCGAAAGCTTTGATGTTTACCGCACATCAGACACCGAAAGTCTTGATAAGCCGGAGACGGTAAAAGCGAATGGAAAGGCCCTTACCATAACGCTTCCGGCAAGGTCAGTTACAACATATGTAACCTCAGATACGGAATACGGAATAAATTCCTACAACGCGGGCGAGGCGCGGATAACGGTGCCGGCAGCGCGTGAGGCAGAGGTGATATTCGCCGAATATGATAACGGAACGCTTGTCAAAGCGGATATAAAGCATGTAACGCTTACAGCGGGGGAAAACACAGTTACATCCGATATAGTAACAGGCAGCAATACAAAGGTTATGCTCTGGAGCAGTGTATCAGAAATGCTGCCGCTGTACAGTGCAAAATAATATATAAATTAAATAACAGGAGGAAATAATAATGAGTTTTAAAAGATTAACCGCGTTTATTTCGGCTGCCGCGCTGCTGGGTACAATAATTACCGTACCTGCGGCAACAGTCGCAGTTGGGGCAGAGGACAGTGAGCTTATTACATTATATGAGCCGAATAATACGGCAACATGGGATCAAATCAAAGTATATGATGAAGCTGTGGGAGAGACCGCGATTTCCAACTATTACAGCAGCATAAGCGTTGCAATGGGAAACGACTGGAACAGTAATAACGGTATCAGACTTGACGTAACGGATATGCTCGCAGACTGCAAGAGCGGCGGAAGCTTCGAGGTATCGTTTGATTTAAAGTGCTGGGCATGGGGAAGCGAGTCCTATTTAAATAAGGCGACGGTATTCTTCGAGACAGAGTCGGGAGTTAAGACAACCCTGTTCACAGGTCCGTCAGCGTATTCGGACGTTGTGAGCAACACAGCGACAGTATCGGGAAGCGGAACCTATGAATTTAACACTGATGAAAAGATATATCTTTGTGTAACGCACGGCGCGGGCACACAGCAGTACAGTAATTTCATATTCAAGGGAACACCTGCGGGTGATGCTCCTGTACAGACGGAGGAGCCGGAAGATACTTTGGAGGTATTATATCAGCCGAACAATACCGACACATGGAATCAGGTTCAGATATACGACGAAACCGTAGGAACGACAGGAATTACCAATTATTACAGCTTTATAGAAGCAAGTCTTGGAAACGACTGGAACAGTAATAACGGTATAAAAATTGATGTAACCGATATGCTTTCAGGCTGCAGGAGCGGCGGAAGCTTTGAGGTATCGTTTGATTTAAAATGCTGGGCATGGGGAAGCGAGTCATGGCTGAATAAAGCCATCGTATTCTTCGAGACAGAGTCGGGAGTTAAGACGACCCTGTTCACAGGTCCGTCAGCATATTCGGATGTTGTAAGCAACACAGCGACAGTATCGGGAAGCGGAACCTATGAATTTAACACTGATGAAAAGATATATCTTTGTGTAACGCACGGCGCGGGTACACAGCAGTACAGCAATTTTGTGTTTAAGGGCGAAAAGGCGGAGGCAGCGCCTACACCTACAGCGACAGCAGAGGTAACGGAAGCGCCAACGCCTACGGCAACGGTGGAGGTAACGGAAGCGCC